>CBDUCB010000224.1:0-5480 GCA_965365545.1 uncultured Roseobacter sp.
TGCCGGTGGTCAAGGACCTGATCCCGGATCTGACGCATTTCTACGCGCAGCACGCTGCGATCATGCCCTGGCTTGTGACAAAGTCAAACCGTCCCGCCAAGGATTGGCGACAGTCGATCGAAGACCGCAAAAAGCTCGACGGGCTTTATGAGTGTGTGATGTGCGCCTCCTGCTCGACCGCCTGTCCGAGCTACTGGTGGAACGGCGACCGCTATCTTGGGCCGGCAGCGCTGCTGCATGCCTACCGCTGGATCATCGACAGCCGTGACGAGGCCACGGGCGAACGGCTCGACGATCTGGAAGATCCGTTCAAGCTCTACCGCTGCCATACGATCATGAACTGCGCCAAGACCTGTCCAAAGGGTCTGAACCCCGCTGAGGCGATCGCAAACATCAAAAAGATGATGGTCGAGCGCCGGGTCTGAAGGCTTGGGCGAACCTCTGTGGATGGCGCTTGGTCTGGCCACGCTGGCCGGGCTGAGTATTCCGCTGGGTGGATGCCTCGCGCTCTGGCGGTTCAATATCCTGCCTGGATGGGCGCAGACAGAATTCAGACACGGAGTGATGGCTTTTGGCGCCGGCGCACTTTTCGCGGCCGTTGCTCTGGTGCTGATCCCGGAAGGCAGCGCACGTCTGGCGCCTTTGCCTGCTCTGGCGTGGTTTCTTGCAGGCGGGGCGGGTTTTTGCTGGCTTGACCGTCTGATTGCCGGGTCCGGTGGACGTATGGCGCAGTTTCTGGCGATGATGATGGATTACCTGCCGGAGGCGCTCGCCCTCGGCGCTGTCATCACCGGTGACATAAATACTGCAATCCTTGTCGCCGCGCTGATCTGTCTGCAGAATCTGCCGGAGGGTTTTAATGCCATGCGCGAGATGAACGGGACCGCAAAGGACGGGCAGGCGACCTCGCTCTGGCTCTTTGCTGCTATGGTGCCCCTGGGGCCGCTGGCGGCCTGGATCGGCCTGACATTGCCGCCCTCGATGGATGCGGGTGTCGGCGCGGTTATGATGCTCGCATCCGGAGGGATACTGTATCTGATGTTTCAGGATATCGCGCCGCAGGTTCCTCTGGAAAATACCCTGCTGCCCCCGCTCGGGGCGGTGCTGGGGTTTGCACTTGGCCTTGCCGGCCACCTGATGATCTGATGCAGAATAAATCTGAAATACCCGCGGAAATCCGTCGGTGGAAGGTCCTGCCGGCAGGCATCCACATTGTGCGGGCCAACGCGCCTGCGCCACACTGTCGTGCGCCGGCCCCGGGTGCGGGTTGATCATATGCATATCGTCATCGGCCTGATCATTGCTTTTATCATCGTCGCCATCTTCGCGCGACACAAACGGGGCACGCGGCTTTGTCGCTGGCGGGCCGACCGGAATGGTGATCGCGGGTCGCTGCGCAAATACCGCTGTGCCGCCTGCGGTGCGGCAGCCTTCACCGCATCAGACGGCCCGCCACAGGGTTGCAAATCGCACCTGCCAAAGGTCTGATGCGCTAAGACATACAAAGGACCCGGCCATGACCCAGCCCGAGGACGCCGACGCGCGGCGCGCAATCAGACCGGTGATCTGCTATCCGCCCGAAAACCTGCCCGCCGCCGATATGGCGCGCTATGAAGCAGCCCGGAAAACCCTGACACAAACCGACCGCGTGACCGTTCCGCCCCGCGAGGCGCGGACGTTTTCTGTCCCCGCCGGGCAGTTCTTCCGGATCACCTCGGTCGAAGGGCCGCAGGTCGGTGATCTCAATCTGCACAACGCACAAAACCTGTCGGAACGGTTCTATTCCGGTAAATCCCGGGCCCTGCACGGTACGCATCTGACGACGGGAGAGCGCCTGTGGAGCAGCTTTCCGCATATGCGACCGCTGGCGACGATCACCCACGATACGCTGGCCTGGGACGGGAGCGATAGTTTCGGCGGGTCGGTACATGACGTGATCGGCACACGGTGCGACCCCTATACCCATGCGCTTCTGTCAGATGGCGGACAGTATCACCACTGCTGCCATTCCAATCTGGTCCGCGCACTGGCAGAGCATATGGGCGTGTCGCGCGCTGAGGCGGAACCGCTTGTGCATGACGTGCTCAATGTCTTTATGTGCACAGGGTTCACCCGCGACACCGGACAGTATTTTATGAAAGCCAGTCCCGTGCGGCCGGGGGACTATATCGAATTTGTCGCCGAAACCGATTTGCTGGGCAATCTGTCGGCCTGTCCGGGCGGCGATTGTTCGGCCTCTCATTCAAGTGATGCCGCGTCCTGCTATCCCCTGCAGGTGGATGTGTTCCGCCCGGATCCGGATACGATGGCAGGATGGAAGCCTGCGGCTGAAAACAGCTATGACCGCACACATGGCGACTGAGGGTCGCTGACGCCAAGGGCGTCCTGCGGCTGAAACCACGCTTGATATGGTCTTACAGGGAAGACCAGGGCGGTTCATACTGATCAGGCGAAAGCGGCCTCAAGCGCAATCTCGACCATATCGCCAAAGGATTTCTCGCGGTCTTCGGCGGGCAGCGCCTCTCCCGTCTGCAGATGATCGCTGACGGTCAGAACGGCCAGAGCGCGGCGTTTGTGGCGCGCGGCAAGCGTATAAAGCTCTGCTGCCTCCATCTCTACACCCAGAATACCGTGGCGGACCATCTGTTCATCAAGATCAGGCCGCTCCGCATAGAATACATCCGACGAATAGATCCCGCCCACGTGTGTGGGTGTTCCCTTTGCTTCTGCTGCGGACACCGCGGCGGCCAGCAGAGTATAATCAGCTGTCGGCGCGAAATTCACTTCACGGAAGATGCCCGATGAAGGCGACGTGATCGTTGAGGCGGACATCGCGATAATCACATCGCGGACCGAGACATGCGGCTGCATGCCACCACAGGATCCGATCCGGATCAGCGTCTGCGCGTCATAATCCCGGATCAGTTCGTTGGCATAGATCGACAAAGACGGCATGCCCATGCCCGAGCCCTGGATGGTCACCCGGTTACCGCGCCATGTGCCGGTAAAACCCAGCATGCCGCGCACTTCGTTCACCAGTTCGGCGCTTTCCAGAAAGGTCTCCGCCGCCCAGCGGGCCCGATAGGGATCCCCTGGCATCAGAACGGTTTCAGCTATAGCGCCCGGCGCTGCGCCGATGTGAATGGTCATTGCGGTATCCTCCCCGGGGGTCCGGATACACTGCTAACCTGCATGTCCCGGCGGGGACAAGCAAAAGATAACCTGCGGTACGTGAGGTTACTCTGCTGCCACGGCGTGGTGATCCACAAGCGTCACGATGTCTTTCATTATCGTGTTGAGCTCGAAATCCTTGGGGGTATAGACGCGGGCCACCCCCATCGCGCGCAGGTTTTCTGCATCATCTTCCGGTATAATGCCGCCGACGATCACCGGGATATGCCCGAGGCCCGCCGCGCGCATCCGGTCCATCAGATCTGCGACCAGCGGAATATGGCTGCCTGAGAGGATGGACAGACCAACGACATGAGCCTCATCCTCGCGTGCTGCTTTTACGATTTCTTCAGGCGTCAGGCGGATGCCTTCATAGGCGATGTCCATGCCACAGTCACGGGCGCGGACAGCGATCTGTTCGGCGCCGTTTGAGTGGCCGTCCAGCCCCGGCTTGCCAACCAGGAACTTCAGACGCCGCCCGAGCCGGTCGCTGACGGCGTCCACCGCCGCGCGCAGATCGTCCAGCCCCTCGGTGCGGTTCGAGCGCGCGCCCGATACACCGGTGGGCCCGCGATACTCGCCGTGTACCGCACGCATTTCGGCCGCCCATTCGCCCGTTGTTACCCCTGCTTTTGCCGCAGCGATGGAAGCGGGCATCACATTCCGCCCCTGCTGTGCGGCCGAGCGCAGGTCTGTCAGAGCCGCTTTGACGGCGCCGGCATCACGCCCGCTGCGCCAGGCGTCGAGCCGGCCGATCTGTTCGGCTTCGACCGCGGGATCGACGACCATAATGCCTCCGTCGCCGGTCATCAGCGGCGAGGGCTCGCCCTTTTGCCATTTGTTCACACCGACGACCACGGTTTCGCCGGCTTCAATCCGGCTGAGACGGGCTGCATTGCTGTCCACCAGCCGCGCTTTCATATAATCGATCGCCGAGATCGCACCGCCCATGCTGTCGAGGTTTGCAAGCTCCAGCCGCGCCCCCTCTTTCAGGGCTTCGACTTTTGCGTCCACCGCCGGATTGCCGTCGAAGAGATCGTCGAACTCCAGCAGATCGGTTTCATAGGCCATGATCTGCTGCATCCGCATCGACCACTGCTGGTCCCAGGGACGCGGCAGACCGAGCGCTTCGTTCCAGGCGGGCAGCTGCACCGCACGGGCGCGCGCCTTCTTGCTCAGCGTCACGGCAAGCATTTCGATCAGAATGCGATAGACGTTGTTCTCCGGTTGCTGCTCGGTCAGGCCCAGCGAGTTCACCTGCACACCATAGCGGAACCGGCGGAATTTCGGATCCTGCACGCCATAACGCTCCAGACAGATTTCGTCCCAGAGATCGACAAAGGCACGCATCTTGCACATCTCGGTGACAAAGCGGATCCCTGCATTCACGAAAAACGAAATGCGCCCGACGACTGCGGGGAAATCTTCCTCCGGCACACGCGGACGCAGCGTATCAAGCACCGCCGTCGCCGTGGCCAGAGCAAAGGCCAGTTCCTGTTCCGGGGTCGCTCCCGCTTCCTGCAGGTGATAGGAACACACGTTCATCGGGTTCCATTTCGGCACGTTGGAATAGCAGTATTCCGCCACATCCGCGATCATCTTAAGGCTCGGCGCGGGCGGGCAGATATATGTGCCGCGGCTGAGATATTCCTTGATCAGATCGTTTTGCACGGTGCCCTGCAACTGGCTGATATCTGCACCCTGTTCGGCGGCCACGGCTATATAGAGCGCAAGCAGCCAGGGCGCCGTCGCGTTGATGGTCATTGAGGTGTTCATCTGATCCAGCGGGATCTGATCAAAAAGCGCGCGCATATCGCCAAGATGGCTGACAGGCACACCAACCTTGCCGACCTCTCCGCGCGCGAGCACGTGGTCGCTGTCATAGCCGGTCTGTGTGGGCAGATCGAAAGCTACGGAGAGACCGGTCTGGCCCTTTTCGAGGTTCGCACGGTACAGCGCGTTAGACGCGCTGGCGGTCGAATGTCCCGCATAGGTGCGGATCAGCCAGGGGCGGTCTTTCTGCGTTTCGGTCATAGAAACCTCGTGAATTGTTTGAGCAACTTTATTTCGTTAAAACCGGAATACTTGAAACAATATGGCTTTGTCAATTCGCCGCAGCGCGGCAATGCGATTGCAGCGCAGGCGGCATCGCGAGTTGGCTGCCTTGCCAGCCTCTCAGCACGTAAAAAGGTCGCGCCGTCTGTGGCGAATTTTGCTGTTGTTCTTGACGCACCGGCCTGCGAGGGTCCGCAATATGACGCAAGTGGTTGAAGTTCCGCTCTGGATTTTTGTGCTGGTCCTGTTGTTTG
>CBDUCB010000225.1:0-5460 GCA_965365545.1 uncultured Roseobacter sp.
CTGCATCAGCGACAGGATACCCTCCTGCATGCGCGCGCCGCCTGCGGCGGAAAAGAGAATAAGAGGGCGTTTGAGTTTCACCGCCTCTTCGGCAGCAGCAATGATCGCATCACCCACATACATGCCCATCGAGCCTGCCATGAATGAAAAATCCTGCGCTGCCGCAATCACCGGCGTACGCCCGATATCGCCGCGCGCGACCAGCATGGCCTCGGCCTCGTTTGTCTGTTTCTGCGCAGCCCGCAGCCGGTCGGGATACCGTTTCTGATCGCGGAAATGCAGCGGATCAGGCGTCGGGGCCTTGACCTTCACTTCGGTAAAGGAGCCGCCGTCAAACAGCGCGGTAAACCGGTCGCGCGGCGAAATATACATATGGTGTTCGCAACTGGTGCAGACGTTCAGATTGTCGGCAACCTCGCGGTGAAACAGCATCGTCCCGCATTCAGGGCATTTGGTCCACAGGTTGTCCGGCGTTTCGCGGCGCGAAAAGATCGAATTGATCCGGGGTCGGACGTAATTAGTGATCCAGTTCATTCTGCCACCCTGATTGCAGTTGCCTGCCTGAGATAATACGGCCCGGTCAAAAGTGCAATCAGCGCCGCAGCGCCAGCCGCGCGGCCAGCCAGCTGACAAACATCATCGCAAAGTCCACCGGCAACCATGTCCGTACGGCATCCGCATCGGCCATCGAAAAAGGCGCCAGATAGAGTGACAGACCAGACAGGCTGTCGGGCAGAGAAACCACGACAATTGCCACGACGTTGTTCGCCAGGTGCACGGCGATGGCCGGCCCCAGCGTGCCCGAGCGCGCGGTCAGATCAGCCATCAGTACCCCGAATACCACCGCCCAGAGCGCGATCAGCGTCGCATTCTCGCCGGCGTCCTGCGGCATGTAATGCCCAAGACCAAAGAGCGCCGCCGGCACCAGCATCCAGATCAGCGGAGAGCGGAACCGGGCCGCCAGTTGTTGCTGTATATAGCCGCGGAAAAGGATCTCTTCGGCGCTGACCTGCACGAAAACGGCGATGATCGCGAAGGGCAGAAACATCACCCAGGTGCCCGCTGCAAGGTTCCGCTCCATCGGGATACCCATGCCCCAGGGCGGCAGCAGAAACACAACCACATTGAGCAGCACGAGCATCTGCATCACCAGCACGAACTGTCGTACGGCCAGCCCGACATCGCCGTAAACCGAGGTGATGCCGCGCTTGTGCGCGACCTTGACGGCAATCGCGACACCCAGCGTCAGAAAGCCGAAGCTCATCAGCAGAACGATCATCGCAACAGGTGTGCTGCCGGTATTGAGACTGCTGAAAAAGGCAAAAGCATCCTGTCCCATCAGCGTCAGGATGGTGCGGAACATCAGCTGATTGCAGATCAGATAGACGCCCGCAACGAGGATCAGCCCGACGACAAGGCGCCAGACCTGCGCTGTGGCACGGGCGGGATCGGTCAGATCGCGATAGGCGCGATAGTGAGGAAACTGCATCAGGGATTACTCACCGATTTCCCGGGTGCGGTCAGGCTCGGCCAGCGGGCTCTGCACCGGCGGCCCGTCAGAGGACCCCCCCGACTGTTCGTGGATTGATACGCGGGCTTCACGCAAAAGCTCCGCCGCACCTGTCAGGTGGCTGGAGACCGTTTTCAGCAGGCTCATCAGCACCGTGGGGTCGGTCTCGATGACTGATCTGAACTGCTCTGCGCCGATGCGCAGGAACTCGGTGTCTTCGAGCGCCATCAGGTCAAGCTGCCGCGGCTCATCGAGAATAATCGCCAGATCACCGATCAGCCGGCCCGGCTCTACCGCGGTCACATCGCGGGAGACATTATCGTCGTCGCGGTAGCTCATCATCGCGCGTCCCGAAAGACACAGGTATGCCGCATCAGCGCGCTCCCCCATGGAAAAAATGCGCTTGCCGGCCGGTGCCGAGTACCATTGCGCCGAAAAGGCCAGAAGACGCTGGCTGCGCCCGTCGAGCCCGGCAAAAAGCGGCGTGCGCGAGATCACCCGGATTTTGCGGCGCAGATCATCCGAGCCGCTGTCTCCGTCCGAGGGCAGTTCGGCTTCGGTCGCACCGTCAATCCGCCCGTTGCTGATCTCGACATAGAGGTCATAGGCTTCGGGGTTGGCAAATTTGTCTTCCAGAAAAACCATCGTCGTGCCCGGCAACAGCTCCTCAAGCTGGCGGCGGGCACTGGCGCGCGACTCCGCATCGTGGCTGGCCAGCGCAGTATCAAGGATCAGGATATCAGGCCGTTTGATCGCCGCGCGGCTGAACGCGGCACGTTCCTGAAATACCCCCGCAAGATTAGTACCGCCAAGGCCTGTGCGGACGTCGAGTATGGTTTCCGCGACCAGCCGTCTGAGATCGTACTTTGCCAGCACCTCGGCCACCGTGTCTTCGACCATCTCGCCCTGCACGCCCGCCATACCGGCGATTTTGCCGTATATGACATTCTCCATAAGGGTCAGACGCGGCAGGTAATTACCGGGTTCGACCGGTACGAAAAGCTCTTTGGCGCGGGTGCGCATTTCCTCACCCTTTGCCCTGCGGATCTGAAGGATTTCTTCTTTGAAGCTGTCGGGAAAGGCCGGGCCGATCTGTTCGGCGCTGAAAGCAAAAGGCACCGTCAGCAGCAGAGCAAATTCTTCTTCGGTCAGCGCCTGGTCGCCCTTTTCCGAGCGTCGTGCCGCGATATCGACAAGCTGCTCGTAAAGCTCCTCCTCGATCCCAAGCGCGGTAAAAAGCGGATGGCTTGTGCCGTCCATGCCAAACGTCTGGTGCAGGGTCTCAATCAGGGTCTGCGAGATAGCGATGCCCTGCTCGGCCACGCCAAGCTCGATCACCATCGACAGGAAATCGCTTTCCCGGGCGAGGCCCTCCTGGCTGATCGTACGCCGGGGCGAGGCAAACATCAGGTTGCCGCCCAGCGGGATAGAAGGATTGAATGTGTCGGGATCAAACCGGTTTACCGCACCGCTCAGCCCTTTCTTCTCAAGTGCCTCTCGCACCTCGTCGCGCAGACTGACAAGGCGGGCGGCAAGTTCGGGGTGATCGTCCGGACTCATATGCGACATCAGCATGCGCCGGAACATAAAGTCATCAATGCCCATCGCCTCGACCAGCCGGAACCACCAGCCGCGCACTTCTTCGGCGGTCGTCAGCCCGGCAAGTCCGGGATCCAGCCAGTCCGCGCGAATGCTGTCAGTCGTGTTGCCCGACCGCTGCGCTTCGATCGAGCGGCGGTCCTTGCTGTCAGGATCCCAGAGCACAGTCTTGGGACTCGATTTCAGCGGCATCAGGAGATTGTCACCCAGCGTGCCGTCGAAAAGGTACGGCCGCGAATGCGCATAGCCGATACGGGCCGCAATCACCGACTGGTGCAGCTCCGACAGATCATGCCCGCTGATGGTGACGCTGCCCCGGGCGGGCATAACCTCTCGGGTCAGCAGCTCGGCAAAGGCTGTGCGTTCCGTCTGGTTGCCTGATTTGATCGCCACACGCGCACCGGCCGGAATGTCGAGGCTGATATCTTCGAGTACCGCGTTCCCGTCAGCGTTGCGCACGGTGACATTGCTGATCGAAATGGCACCGTCCAGATGCGGGACTTCCTCGGGCTCACCTTCAAAAAGCTTCTCGTCAATCATCGACGCCGGCGCAAAGCGTTCGATCACAATTTCCCAGCGCAGAGACATATCCTGCACCTGATTGTAATAGGTCAGCAGTTCTTTCCACGGGCTTGAAAGGTCTTTGTACGCCGCAAGCGCCGCCACAAGCGCACCCACCGTAATCTCGCCCCGGATCGCAAGAATGCCGCCCACCGAATAGAAAAAGAACGGTGTGAGCTGGGTAATGAAGTTGTTGAGAAACTTCATGAAGAATTTTTTCTGATAGATCTCAAAGCGGATTTCAAAGAGCCGGCCCAGCCGGTCGGCAAACCCCGCCAGCCGGTAACGCCAGCCACCGTTGGTGCGCAGATCGGTGATGCCTGCGGCGGTCTCACCGATCTCTCCGGCAAGGTGGCGGACCTCAACAATGCGCTTTTTGTTCAGCTGGTTGATCTGTCGCTGCAGCCGCGGAATGATCCAGGCCTGCAACGGAATGAGCGCCACACCGGCAAGCCCGAACCACACGCTCTGGGCAAAAAGAAATATCACGATGATCAGCATCTGACCGGCCTGAAAGACCGGCTGCGCCACGGCGTCCCCCATCAGCCCGCCCATGGGTTCGGCCTCCGACGTCACCATCGAGACAAGCTCGCCCTGGCTGGTGGAACGGAAATAGGCACGCGGAAAGCGCATCATCCGGCCAATGAGCTTATACCGGAACCGCCGCAGCAGACGTTCGGCCAGCACACCCTTCAATGTGTTCAGGCGCATTTTCAGCAGCCCGTGCACCAGGACCGCCAGCAGATAAAGGCCGCACAGCGCCAGCAGAAACTCCGTCTGGCTCAGACGGATACCCATTACATCTATGAAAGACTGATCCGACCCGATGGCGTCGTTGATGATCCGCTTGGGCAGTTCGAGCGTCGCGTAGAGAAACGGAAAGGTGAATATGGTGAAGAACAGCAGGAACAGCTGCTCGCGCCTGGAGTACTTCCAGATGAACGAAAAGAGAGATGATTCCATAGACCGGCTTTCGGGTTGGCCCGGGGTCCGGGCCGCCGGGGTCACGTATGGTCACGACCCGCTTGTGGCTTATCGCAACTTAGGCGCGCGGATTTGCCAATACAAGGACGCAAACGCGCGCGCACTGTTCAGCAATGCACGCTGATGCCTTGCAGGCCTGCGGGCAGATGGCTATTCCGGTCACGACGCATTTTCCCAAAGAGGTCACCCATGTCCGCTTCACGCTTTGATAAATCGAGGCTCCCCAGCCGCCACGTCACCGAAGGTCCGGCCCGCGCGCCGCACCGGTCGTATTATTACGCTATGGGCATGACGGATGAGGAAATTCACCAGCCGCTGGTGGGCGTGGCGACCTGCTGGAACGAAGCGGCCCCCTGTAACATCGCGCTGAACCGCCAGGCACAGGCCGTGAAGATGGGCGTCAAACGCGAAGACGGCACCCCGCGCGAGTTCACCACCATCACCGTCACCGACGGCATCGCCATGGGCCACGAGGGCATGCGCTCCTCGCTGGCCTCACGCGAGGCGATCGCCGATACGGTTGAGCTCACGATGCGCGGGCATTGCTATGATGCGATTGTGGGTCTTGCCGGCTGCGACAAATCCCTGCCGGGCATGATGATGGCGATGATCCGCCTCAATGTGCCGTCGGTCTTTCTCTATGGCGGGTCGATCCTGCCGGGCCGGGCACCCACCGGCTCAAAAGTACCCGAAGATTTTGCGAACCGCGACCTCACGGTGCAGGACATGTTCGAAGCCGTGGGCCGTCAGCAGAGCGGCACTCTGACCGAGGCTGAGCTTGAAATTCTCGAACGCGTGGCCTGCCC
>CBDUCB010000226.1:0-5434 GCA_965365545.1 uncultured Roseobacter sp.
CCCGGTCGCGTGCTGCGCGCGCCGCTTCGGTCGCGTAGCCTTGTCCGCGGGCATCGGGCAGGAACATCCAGCCCGGCCCGGAATCCGCATCACCCCATTCGAGGCCCACATGCACAAAACCTATGGTAGCGCCGGTGTCACCGTGATCTACGGCCCAGAGGCCATGACCGTGCAGAGCCCAGCCGGCCACATAGACGCAGAATGAACTCCAGGCGTCTTCATCTGAATGCGGCCCGCCGAGATGTCCGGCGATGTCCGGTACCAGCAGGGCATTCCACGCAGGCAGGTCTGCAAGCGTGGCGGCCCGCAGGCGCAGCCGGTCCGTGCGCAGCACAGGCACGGCGGCCGCGGCAGCCGACGCGCGCTTTGCCGGCAAGCCGGTAGGTATATGCGTGCAGCGTGGTGTCATTTCTTTTTGCCGAAGCCCGAAAGGCCCGGGGGCAGGCCCATGCCACCCATACCGCCGGGCAGTTTGCCGCCCATCTGTTTCGCTGCCGCTTCAAGTGCTTTGGGGTCCATGCCGGCCGCCATGTCCTCGGGCGAGGGGCCGCCTTTGCCGAACATGCCTTTCATCGCCTGTTTCAGCATGCCGCCTTTGCCCATTTTGCCCATCTTCTTCATCATATCGCCCATCTGACGGTGCATTTTGAGAAGTTTGTTGAGCTCCGAAACCTCAAGTCCTGCGCCGCGTGCGATACGTTTTTTGCGGCTGGCCTGGAGGATCTGAGGATTGGCGCGTTCGCGTTTGGTCATCGACTGGATGAGGGCGATCTGACGTTTAAGGATGCTGTCATCGAGCCCTGCATCTTCGATCTGTCTGGCCATTTTACCCATGCCCGGCATCATGCCCATCATCCCCTGCATGCCGCCCATTTTTTGCATCTGCTCAAGCTGCATGCGCAGGTCATTCATCGAGAACTGACCTTTCATCATGCGTTTGACCATCTTTTCGGACTGCTCGAGTTCGAGCGTTTCCTGCGCCTTTTCCACCAGCGAAACGATATCGCCCATGCCGAGGATGCGGCCGGCGATGCGGTCAGGCTCGAAGGTTTCGAGCGCGTCCATCTTTTCACCGAGGCCCACATATTTGATCGGTTTGCCGGTGACCGCACGCATAGAGAGTGCCGCCCCGCCACGGCCGTCGCCGTCCATCCGGGTCAGCACAACGCCGGTGATGCCGATGCGGTCGTCGAAGTTTTCGGCGGTGTGTACCGCGTCCTGACCCGTGAGGCCGTCAACGACCAGCAGCGTCTCCCGCGGGTTTGCCACGTTGCGCACGGCCTCGACCTGGGACATGAGCTCTTCGTCAATCGACAGGCGCCCGGCGGTATCGAGCATGTAGACGTCATAGCCGCCAAGGCCGGCCTGCGTTTTTGCGCGTTTCGCGATGGCGACGGGATCTTCGCCTTTGACAATGGGAAGCGTGTCCACACCGATCTGGGTGCCGAGAATCGCAAGCTGTTCCATCGCTGCTGGCCGGTTCACGTCGAGCGACGCCATCAGCACACGCTTGCCGTCTTTTTCCTTGAGGCGTTTGGCGAGTTTGGCAGTGGTGGTGGTTTTTCCGCCGCCCTGCAGGCCCACCATCAGAATGGGCGCAGGGGGATTATCGACTTTGAGATGGCCCGGTTCGCCTTCGCCGCGCAGCACGTCAATGAGCGCGTCGTGGACGATCTTCACGACCTGCTGGCCGGGAGTGACCGATTTTGTGACCGCCTGTCCGGTTGCCTTGTCCTGCACGGCTTTGACGAAATCGCGGGCCACGGGCAGCGAGACATCCGCCTCCAGCAGCGCCACACGCACTTCGCGCAGGGCCGTTTTCACGTCCTCATCAGAGAGTGCGCCCTGTTTGGTGAGGCGGTCAAAGACACCGGAGAGGCGTTCGCTGAGGTTTTCAAACATGGGCAGATGCCCCTTTCGGTCGGTTGCGGGATACCCCTGTTTCAGGGACGCCGCGGGTCATTCTGAATCGGACCGGCCCGTGCGGGGCGGTGCCGTGTGCTGCGGTCCTGCGCCGGAGAGCAGGCTGGTGCGCCAAACAGATTTTCCCCCACGGGCGAAACTCGCTGGTGGGGGGCGATCCCGGACGGGCCCGGGACCGGAAGTCTGGCGCTTCCGGAAATTTGCGCCCGTTTAGGCCGCGAGGCAGCCCGTGTCAAGCGCCGGTGTTGCCGGCAGGGCGCGACAGGTCAGGGTGCGTCGCTGCGGGCAGCACGCCAGCGGTTGATGGCCGCGGCGGCCTCATGCGCCCCGGAAGGACGGGGGGCGCTGCCCGGGCGGATCAGTCTCTCTGAGCCGCTGTCGTCGCGCAGGACGAGCTCAAGAACGCCCTTTTTGGCGCTGCCCCCGGCGACCCGGGCCTCAGTAAGCTGTGCGAGCGGAAGTCTTTGGGTGCCTGCGGGGCCGAGCCTTCCCGTTCTGATGTGCAGATGATCAGCCTCAAGGGTCAGCGTGACCCTCTCGCTGAGCATCCACAGCGCGCCAATGGCCACAGCCGAAGTTGTCGCGAGCCAGAGCCCCGTCAGAACCCCGGGGGCTGCCATAAAGGAGGAGAGTCCGGATTTGATCAGCAACAGACCAAAAATCAGGGCAACAAAGAGCCAGAAGCCGTGCCTTGACTCAATGACCAGCTTTTCGGGCGTATCAGATACGATTTTCATGTCGCACAGCGGTACGTGACCTGCATCAGTTGTCAACCGTCGCTGCGCGTTGTACGCAGCCAGGCGTTGATGCGGTCAGTCGCCATTTTTGCGGCCGGCCCGCTGATGTGAAAACGGGTGAGCGGATGGCGGTTTCCGGCGGTGTCGGCGCCGATCACGAGGGCGACGCGGTGCGCATCATCACTGTCACCGTCACCTTTCCGGGCCTGCACCATCGCGCGGGAGACCTCGTCGAGCTTGTGGACCCGGGTACCGTCGCCGCGCAGATTGCGGCGCCGAAGCGTGCAAATCCCCGCGCGCGCGTCAAAAATGACCTGTATGCGCTCGAATGTCGCAAGGATCATCGGGACCGCCAGCACTACGAGGCATGCGGCAAGGAGCAGCGCCTTGCCTGGCGCTCCGGATGTGAACACTGTAAAAGACACCGCCGTCAGAGTGACGGTCATCGCTGTGGCCATAAGCGCAAACAAGAAAGGCCGGCTTTCGAATACCAGACGGTCGGGCGTGTCTTCGATGATTTTCATGCAGGCAGTTTTAGGGGGCATTCCGGCAAAGATATGACAGGGACGGGACGCAAAACGGCGCGCCGCGAGAGGCACGCCGTCAGAGCCGCAGAGGATGGGTGATCAGGCCGCCAGATCTCTGATCTGTTTTTTCGCTGAGGACAGGGCCGTTTCCGCATCGGCCATCAGCCGGTCTGCGGCGATGATCTCCACGTCATGAACCCCGATAAAGCCCATCATGTGGCGCAGATAGCCGGAGGCAAAATCGATCTCTGAGCCGATTGCCGTGCCGCCGGTCGCCAGAACGATCACCGCCCGCTTGCCTTCCAGCAGGCCGACGGGGCCGTTATCGGTATATCTGAACGTCACACCGGCGCGGGCGATCTGGTCGATCCATGCCTTGAGCGCGGCGGGCGGGGCAAAGTTATAAACCGGTGTCCCGATCACAAGCACATCCGCGTCCATGATTTCGCCAACAAGCTCATCGGAGAAGCTCAGAGCGTCACGCTGGTCGTCCGTGCGCTGATCAGCGGGGGTGAAGGTCGCATTGACCCACGTTTCGGTGATCTGAGGAATGCCTTCAGCCAGATCGCGATGGGTGATATCACCCCCGAGGCGTTCAACAACCTCGGCACTGAGCTGGCGGGAAACTGACCCGTTCAGGCGGGCAGAGGCGTCGATATGGAGAATTTTCTGTGTCATGTGGGGCTTCCTTGCTGGAAAAGTTTGTTTTTGCACCTCTGACGTAAGCCATCATTCAGCGCACACAATTTGGATCAGAGCACAGTTCGAGTGCAAATATGAACATATACGGCAGCGTGGTCTGCACAGCCCTGCGCCACTGAGCAGAAACACACTTCTCAAGAAATCAGACTTGCAATTCCGCACAGATCGTTAAACGCTGAGCGCACAGTCGGAACGGTCGGTGGTGCAGCGTAATATGGACAACTGGGACGAGATCAGAACCGCCTTTCAGGTCGCCAGAATGGGCACGGTCAGTGGTGCAGCAGACGTGCTCGGCGTGCATCACGCGACGGTCATCCGTCATATCGATGCGCTGGAGGGACGGCTCGGCGTCAAGCTTTTTCAACGCCATGCCCGGGGATACACTGCGACCGAGGCGGGTCAGGACCTGCTGCGCGTGGCCCAGGCGACCGATGATCAGTTCAGCCAGCTTGTCGGACGCATCAAAGGGCGCGGCAATGATGTTTCGGGCGAGCTTGTCGTGACCTCGCTGATCAGCATCGCGCCCAGAATGGCGCCCCTGCTGGCGGATTTTCAACGGCTGCATCCGGATGTGATTGTGCGCTATCTGACCGGCACGCGGTTGTTCCGGCTGGAATACGGCGAGGCGCATGTGGCCATCCGCGCGGGCACCGTGCCCGATCAGCCCGACAATGTGGTGCAGAAATTCCACGTTCAGAAAATGGGCCTCTATGCGAGCAAAGAATACATCGAGGCGAACGGAATGCCGAACGGCACCGACAGTTTTGTGCATCACCGTTTTGTCGCAGTCGATGCCGACGATACCCGCGCGCCTTTCGAACGCTGGCTGCGCGACCTTGTGCCGGCCCCTGCGCTGACCTTTCGCAGCTCGGATACGCGGGCGCTGGAATCGGCGATCATGGCGGGCGCGGGCATCGGGTTCATGCCGGTTTACGGTGCCGAAGCCTCCGGCAACCTGATCGAAGTCCATCCGCGTCAGGAAGAATGGTCCGGGCCGCTCTGGCTGGTCACCCATGTCGATCTGCACCGTACAACCAAAGTGCAGACCTTTCTGACATTCCTCAAAGAGCAGTCGAAAGACTGGAAAGTATGACGCCGTGACCCCGGCGCTCAGGGGACATGCGGCCATGCTGCTCTTCTCCGCGCTGGTGGCAGGGTCGTTTTCGCTGGGATCGATGGCCGCCAATGAGATCGCACCAGCAGCACTTAATGCCGTGCGGTTCATTCTGGCGGGCGCGGTGATCGGGGCGGCAATGATGGCCACCACAGGTGTGCCGTCAGGGGCGTTTCGCGCGCCCTGGCGTTATGCGGTGCTGGGCGGGCTTTTCAGCATCTATTTCGTGCTGATGTTCGAGGGGCTGAAAACCGCCAAGGCAGTCAGCGCCGTAGCGGTCTTTACCCTGACGCCGGTGTTGACCGGGCTGTTCGGCTGGCTGCTGCTTGTGTCCGCATGGTCACGCAAGGCGACGCTGCTGTGGGCCGTCCTGCCGCCCTGGGGCGCGGCAGCGCTCGAGGGGCTGATTTTCCGCACGGACCGATTCCTCG
>CBDUCB010000227.1:0-5415 GCA_965365545.1 uncultured Roseobacter sp.
GGAATAGTTGCGAAAGATTGTGGCGGCGTCATCCGACAGCGTGCGCGGTGATGCACCGGCCGCTTCGGCGCGACCGAGAAAGTGCTCGGCCAGCAGTGGAATATCATCGACGCGTTCGCGCAGCGCCGGCACGGTCAGTGTGGCGCCGGTCAGGCGGTAATAGAGATCCTTGCGCATCCTGCCTTTTTCCATCGCGGTATTGAGATCGGACTGGCTGGTGGCCAGAAAGCGCGGTGAATAGTCGCCGGGCGTATCCATCATCCGCACAAGTCGCGCCTGCAACTCGTCGCTCAGATCGCTGATCTCATCGATCAGAAGGGTGCCGCCCTTAACGCGCGCAAGAAGCCGTACCGGGCCTTCGAGTTCTTCAAGATCGGTGCCGTTGGCGGCCACAAAAGGCAGGTTCCGCCGGTCGGAAAAGTCGTGGATTGCGCGCGCGATCAGCGATTTTCCGGTCCCGGATTCGCCCCAGATCAGTACCGGCAGATCGGTATTCATCACCCGCGCGATAATCCGGTAGAGCGACTGCATCACCGCCGTGCGTCCAACCAGCGGCAAATCGTCGGGCTTGTCATCTGAAGGATCCGGCGCGCGGCGGCTGTGCGCGCGGCTTTCCAGCGCCCGCGCCGTGCGCTTCATCAGATCGGGCAGATCAAACGGTTTGGGCAGATAATCATACGCTTCGGCCTCAGCGGCCTGAATGGCCGTCATAATCGTGTTCTGCGCCGAGATCACGATGACCGGAAGACCGGGGCGGTCAGCGGATATTTTGGGCAGCATCTCAAGCCCGTTGCCGTCAGGCATCATCACATCCGAGATCACAACATCGCCTTTTCCCTCGCCCACCCAGCGCATCAGGGTCGTGAGGCTTGATGTGGCGTGGACTTTGCACCCCGCGCGGGTCAGCGCCTGGGTCAGAACCGTGCGGATCGTGCGGTCGTCATCGGCAACCAGTACTGTGCCATCCATTCTTTAAACCTCCTGAGAAATATCGGGCGCGTCCTCTTTGGGGGCGCGCGCCAGTGAAATGCGGAAAACAGTGTGCCCGGGCACCGAAGTGACTGAAATCCAGCCGCCGTGATCGGAAATAATTTTGCTGACGAGGGCGAGACCGAGGCCGGTGCCGTTTTCGCGACCCGAGACGAAGGGATCGAAAACGTCGCCTTTGATGTTCTCCGGCAGCCCGGGACCATCATCTATGATCTCGATCTGCAAGGGCAGAGACTGGCCCGACCCGTCCGAGCGCCGCAGCCGGAAAGAATGCTCGAAATAGCTGTGCAGACGGATCGTACCGCGGGCGCCGCCAGAGGCCTCGGAGGCATTTTTCAGCAGGTTGAGGACCACCTGAAGCAGCTGATCCGGATCACCGAACGCCATCGGCAACGAAGGATCATAATCCTCGATGATCTTCATGTGCGCCCCGAAACCCAGGAGCGCCGAGCGGCGGGCGCGATCCAGTACGTCGTGGATGTTCACCGGGCGAAAATCGGGCGCGGAGAGGTTGCCGAACTGCTCGACCTGGCTCAGCAGCTTTACGATGCGGCGGCTTTCCTCGACGATCAGATCGGTCAGTTCAAGATCTTCTGCGCCGAGGTTCATGCTGAGCAGTTGCGCCGCCCCGGTGATCCCGGCCAGCGGATTCTTGATTTCATGAGCCAGCATTTCGGCCATGCCGATCGCGGATTTGGCTGCGGCTTTCACGGAATGGTTCTGCGTCATCCGGCCGGCCAGTTCGCGCGGCGAGATCATCAGGATCATATGGCCGGGGTGATTGGCCAGCGGGGCGACCTGCAGATTAGACTGCATCGGCGCGCGTGAACCGCCGCCCACATCCACGTCGTTCACAAACAGTGGCGTACCCGCCTCACGCGCACGCTCAAAGGCATTCTCGAGCGGGTCATTTACCGCAATCTGATCCCAGACCGGCGTGCCGCGCACTGTCTTGGCCGAGAGGTTGAGGAAACCCTCTGCCGCGGAATTAATATCGACGATCCGGTCATCCGGCCCGATGATAAGCGTGGGCACCGGCAGGCTTGCCCAGATCGACTGGTCATTGTTCATGCCGCGACCTCCGGGCAGGCGTCACACGCTTCGGCAATCAGCCGCAGCACAGACTTGCTGTCACCTGCGGTCAGCACCGCGCGGCGCAGATCCTGTGGTGTGCCGGCGGTGTCCATATACCACCCGAGATGCTTGCGCGCGACGCGCACCCCGAGTGTCTCTCCGTAAAAGGCGATAATGGCGCTGTAATGCGCGCTGACCATCTGCACAAAGTCTTTGCCCGACGGGATCCGGGGGGCCGGCGTGCCATAAAGACGGTGCGCGATTTCCGCCAGCAGCCAGGGCCGCCCGCGTACGCCCCGTCCGGCCATCACACCGTCTGCGCCTGACAGCGTCAGCGCCTCGGCTGCTGATGCCGCATCGACGATATCGCCGTTGGCAATGACAGGAACAGAGACTGCGTCTTTTACCTGGCGGATGGCGACCCAGTCGGCGCGGCCCTTGTAGAACTGACAGCGCGTGCGGCCATGGATGGTGATCATGGTGATGCCCGCGCTCTCTGCCCGCTGCGCGATCTGCGGAGCGTTCAGCATACCCTCGTCCCAGCCGAGCCGCATCTTCAGCGTGACCGGAATTTTAACTGCGCGCACAACGGCATCGATGAGCGTGAGCGCATGATCCGGCGTGCGCATCAGTGCCGAGCCGGAATAGCCCTGGGTCACCTTTTTGGCGGGACAGCCCATGTTGATGTCGATGACCGTGGCGCCCTGCCCCTCGACCATCCGGGCGGCCTCGGCCATGGGGGCGGCTTCGCGACCTGCAAGCTGCACGGCTGTGCCGGTGCTGCCGAGACCCAGTTCGGCTTTTTCGCGGCTGCCGGGTCGTGCGTTGAGCATGTCGTGGCTCGCCACCATCTCGGAGACCACCAGGCCTGCACCAAAGGACGCGACCAGATTGCGGAACGGCAGATCGGTGATTCCGGCCATGGGTGCCAGCAGAACCGGTGGTGTCATTTTGAAAGGCGGGGCAAGAGCCATCGCTTGCTTAATCCTTGTGCAACCTGTGTATCCCTAACAATATCGGTGGTTTTGCTCAATATTGCAGGGGATTGCGGGCGCCTTCCCGCGCGGAAATGCCTGTTTTTTAGGCGTTGAGCCCGGGTGATTGCCACCGCCTCCGCAAAGCCATAGACATTCCTGAGTGAAGACAGGGAGTTGGCATGAGCGTCGGAGTGGTCATCGTTGCCGCAGGGCTTGGCACACGGGCCGGCGGCGGGGTGCAAAAGCAGTGGAGACCCCTTGCAGGGGCCACTGCTGTGCATCATACGCTTCAGGCTTTTGCCACGCATCCGGCGATTGAGGCGACCGTGCTGGTACTGCATCCCGATATGATCGACAGTCCGCAGACCGCAGGATTGTCGGACACGCTGATCGTGGCCGGCGGCACCACACGCAGCCGGTCGGTTCTTGCGGGTCTTGAGGCGCTCGAGGGTCGGTGCGACCGTGTGCTGATCCACGATGCTGCCCGTCCCTGTGTGTCGCGTGCCGTGACAGATGGTGTTCTGGCAGCACTTGAGCGCGACGTGGCCGCGGCCCCGGCACTGCCGGTCGTCGATGCGCTCTGGACGGGTGGCGAATGCGGTGAGGTCACCGGTCTTGCGGACCGCGCCGGGCTTTACCGGGCTCAGACACCGCAGGGCTTTCGCCTCGATCTGATCCTCGCGGCACACCATGCGCATCCGGAAGGGGCCGATGACGACGTGGCCCTGATGCTGCGCGCCGGACACCGGGTGCAGATCACTGCCGGTGACGAGGATAATCTGAAGATCACACACCCCGCTGATTTTGCGCGGGCCGAACGCATACTGGAGGCGCGTGGTGGACATCAGGCTGGGTAACGGATTTGACGTGCATGCCTTCGGGCCTGGCGATCATGTCACCCTTTGCGGGGTTGCGATCCCGCATGATCAGGGGCTGGTCGGCCATTCGGATGCGGACGTGGCAATGCACACGGTGACGGACGCGCTCTACGGTGCGCTGGCGCGCGGCGATATCGGACAGCATTTCCCTCCCTCCGATCCGCGATGGAAGGGTGCTGCAAGCGAGATTTTCCTGCGCCACGCTGTGGATATGGCCCGCAACGAGGGCTTTGAGATTTCCAATATTGACTGCACTCTGATTTGCGAGATGCCAAAGATCGGTCCGCATGCGCGGGCGATGCGTGAAAAGATGGCCGGGCTCACAGGCCTCGATGTGGCGCGCGTATCAGTCAAGGCCACCACGTCAGAGCGCCTCGGGTTCACCGGGCGTGGCGAGGGCATTGCCTGTATCGCGACAGCCGCACTGGTGAAACCGTGAGCGGTCTGGCGAAGCTCATCGCCACAGTTCTGGGGGTCGGATACATCCGCCCTGCCCCTGGGACCTGGGGCTCGCTTGTGGCCCTGCCCTGGGCCTGGCTCGTGCATGTTCTGGGCGGCTTTCCTCTGTTACTGATCGGAGTCCTCGCGGCCTTCGCCAAAGGCTGGTGGGCCACCTCGGTAATGACCCGCGACGGTGACGACCACGACCCGTCGGAAATCGTCATCGACGAGCTGGTCGGCCAGTGGATCGCATTGCTGCCGCTCTCTTATGCGGCCTGGTCGATGGGGATCAGCATGCTGGTGATGTGGCCGGGCTGGATCGCGGCCTTTGCGCTTTTCCGGCTCTTTGACATCTGGAAACCGGGGCCCGTCGGATGGGCCGACCGGCGCGGCGATGCACTCGGTGTGATGCTTGACGATGTGATCGCCGGTGTCTTTGCCGCTCTTGGCGTCCTGGCGCTGGCGGGTCTTTATCACGGGGTGCTCTGAGGTGAGCCTCGCGCAGGACATTCTCGACCGGGCCCGGGCGGCGGGCGTGATGATCGCCACGGCGGAAAGCTGCACCGGCGGGATGATCGCCGCGGCACTCACCGACATTCCCGGATCATCGGCAGTTTTTGACCGTGGATTTGTGACCTATACCAATGCCGCAAAGCGGGAAATGCTCGGCGTGCGTGACGAAACGCTCAAAGATTACGGAGCGGTGTCCGAAGAGGTCGCCCGCGAGATGGTGACAGGCGCATTGCAGCGGGCAAAGGTTGCGCTGGCGGTGTCGGTGACAGGCATCGCAGGCCCCGGCGGGTCAGAGCACAAGCCCGAAGGCCGCGTCTGTTTCGGGATCTCAAAGCCGGACCACACTTTCACGGAAACCATTGATTTCGGCCCCCTGGGCCGGGACAAAGTGCGCGCTGCCTCCCGCGATCACGCGCTGCGCCTGCTGCTGGACGCCCTGGGTTAGCTCCGGCCGTGCAGTTCTGCGGCGCGGGCCTCAAAAGCGCGCACAATCCGGTGCATTGCCTCATTGAACACCACGCCGATCAGCCGCTGCAGGATCA
>CBDUCB010000228.1:0-5355 GCA_965365545.1 uncultured Roseobacter sp.
GGCGAGGAGCATTTCGCGCATGTCGGCGACGGTGCGGATGCCGCCACCGACGGTGAGGGGCATGAAGCATTTCTCGGCGGTGTGGGCGACGACGTGGCGGCGGTCTGCGAGAACATCGAAACCATCCGCGCCTATTCCAGCCGGCCGGCCGATGGCAAACCGGGCACCGATATGGGCAGCTATTCCTTCTCGGTTTATGAGGATCACCCGAGCGGGCACGTGATCACCCAGCTTGATCCTTATGCGATCCGGCCCTCGCGCAGCACCATCTATGCGCCGGAGCCTGCGGAGAAATTCGGCAAATCCACCCGTGTTCTGCTCGAAGAGCTGGGCTACGGAGCCGCCGATATCGACGATATGATCGCAAAGGGTGCTGTCAGCGAAAGCTGGTCGCGCGAATACCTGCCCAGCTGATCACAACTGGCCCGCATATCGCCACATCGCCGGAATTTCCGGCGGTGCGGCGCGCAGATAAGGTAAGGAGCCAACCATGGCTGAGAACGACAAAAACGGCTTTCCGGGTGCAGCGGAGCAGGCGGAGATGGCGCAGCAGGCCGCAGAAGTAGCCCGGCGCACTCAGGCCATTTTCACCGGGTTCATGGAGCGTCAGGCCCACGGCGATGTCCCGCCGGGATTTGACATGGCTGCAGTGACCAAAGCGTTCTGGGACTGGAACGCGAAGCTGATGCAGGACCCGCAGACCCTGATGAAAGCAAACGCTGCCTACTGGGAGCAGATGTTCAGGCTTTTCGCGGCCACCGGGCAGCGTCTGTCGGGCAAGCAGGTCGATGCCGTCGCTGCCCCGGCACGCGGTGATCAGCGTTTCAGGAATGCGGCCTGGAGCGACGAGCTGGTTTTTGATCACCTCAAACAAGCCTATCTGATCTATGCGGATTATGCCCAGGCGCTGGCCGGGGAGCCCGAAGGCCTGGATAAACACACCCGCGAGATGGTGAAGTTTTACACCCGCCGCGCGGTAGAGGCGATCTCACCGTCGAACTTTGCTCATTCAAACCCGGAAGTCATTGAGAAGGCGAAAGAAACCGGCGGCAAAAACCTGGTCGAGGGTTTTGCCAATCTGTTGCAGGATCTTGAACGCGGCCAGGGCCGTCTGAAGATCACCATGACCGATCCGGATGCTTTCGAGGTTGGCAAAAACCTAGCTACTACCGACGGGGCCGTGGTCTTTGAGAACGACATGATGCAGCTCATCCAGTATGCGCCTTCGACGAAAACGGTACATGCGCGGCCCTTGCTGATCGTGCCGCCCTGGATCAACAAATACTACGCGCTCGATCTGACGCCTGACAAAAGCATGGTGAAATGGCTGGTGGATCAGGGGCATACGGTCTTCCTGATCTCATGGGTCAATCCCGGTCGCGATCTCGCTGCTAAGGGGTTCGACGATTATATGTTTGAAGGCCCGCTGGAGGCGATCGACGTGATGCGCCAGATCACCGGAGCCAAAGACGTAAATGTGGCAGGCTACTGCATCGGCGGTACTCTGGTGGCCACGATGCTTGCGTACTTGGCGGCAAAGGGTGACACGCCGGTGCATTCGGCAACGCTGATGGCCTGCATGACTGATTTTGAGGAGCCGGGTGATCTGGGCGTGTTTGTAGATGACGCGCAGCTCGAAACGCTGCGCCGCGCCGTCGAGACCCGCGGCTATCACTCGGGCGAGGAAATGGCCTCAGTCTTTTCGCTGATGCGCGCCAATGACCTGATCTGGAGCCATGTGGTCAACAATTACCTGCTGGCAAAACAGTCTCTGCCATTTGACATGGTCTACTGGTTTCAGGACTCCACCCGCCTGCCACCAAAGATGATCCTGTGGTATCTCGACACGCTCTATAACAAAGACCTGCTGAAAAAACCCGGTGCCGTAGAGATCGGCGGCGAGAAGCTGGATCTCGGCAAGGTGGCCGTGCCGCTCTACTTCATGTCCGCCGAAGAAGATCACATCTGCCCCTGGGCATCGACTTATAAAGGCGCGCAGAATTTTACCTGCGATAAGGTTTTTGTGCTGGGCGGATCGGGGCACAACGCGGGCGTGGTCAACCCGCCAACGAAAACCAAATACGGCTACCGTACCGGCGCAATGGACGGGCAGGGTGCCGCAGGCTGGATCGGGCAGTCCACTCAGCACGAAGGATCCTGGTGGCCGCACTGGAACACCTGGCTGGCCGCGCACAATGGTGACAAAATGGTCGCCGCCCGCAAGCCCGGATCGAAAAAATTTCCCGTGATCGAGGCGGCGCCGGGACGCTATGTCACCGTCAGATGAGCCCGGATGACGGCACCGCAGGCAGGCCCCGGCGCGCGCCTGCGGCGCCGGACTGGTCGCTGGATGAATTCCGCCAGTCGGCGGAGAACCTCATCCGCGTCCGCTCGATTAACCCTCGGGGCTTTCACACCATCGCCTGCCAGGTGCGGGGCCGCGACAACGGCCTGCGCCCGGTGGTCTGTGTGCACGGTCTTACCCGGCACGGCGGAGATTTTGAACAGCTTGCCGAGATGCTTGCGGACCGCCGCAGGGTCATCTGCCCGGATCTTGTGGGACGCGGCGCCAGCGACTGGCTCCCCGATGCCGCCGATTATCACATCGCACAGTACAATTGCGATCTTACAACCGTCATGGCGGCAACGGGATGTGACGGGGTCGACGGGGTCGACTGGGTCGGGACCTCTCTGGGCGGGCTTTGCGGGATAATGATGGCCGGCATGCCCGGCAGCCCGATCCGCCGGCTGATTGTCAACGACGTGGCCCCTGAGGTGCCGGTGGCGGCCCTGCGCCGGGTCAGCAGCTATCTGTCGGAACCCCTGCGCTTTGCCGGATACGCAGATGTGGAGCCGCACATCCGCGAGGTTTATCAGGGCTTTGGACCGATGGACGACGCAGACTGGAAGGAGATGGCGCGCACCAGTGTTTACCGGGACGCGGATGGCGCCTATGCGCCGCATTTTGACCCGGGGCTCGGCGAGAATTTCCGCCGTTACTGGCTGCTCTATCATTTCAATCTGTGGTCCTACTGGAAACGCATCACCTGTCCGGTCATGATCATCCGGGGCACCGGTTCCGATTTTCTGACACCCGGGCTGCTTGCGCAGATGCTCGAACATCAGCCCGGCGCACAGGTGCTCGAGATTGACGGCGTGGGCCACACGCCTGTCACCAACCACCCGTCCGTCAGCGGCCCGGTCCGCGACTGGCTGGACGCCACCTGAGGCAGAAAGAACACGAGGCCATGCGCAATAAAATCCTCTCGGCAGATGAAGCTGTCCGGCTGGTCCGTGACGGCGACCGGCTGACCACATCGGGTTTTGTGGGTACGGGCGTGCCCGAAGGGTTGCTGCGCGCTCTTGAGAGGCAGTTTCTGGAGACCGGCAGCCCGCGCGGATTGAAACTTTTCTTTGCTGCCGGGCAGGGCGACGGAAAAACCCGCGGGCTGAACCACCTCGGGCATGAGGGCCTGGTTGCAGAAGTGATCGGCGGGCACTGGGGTCTGATCCCAAAGCTCGCGCGCCTCGCCGTGGACGGTAAAATTGAAGCCTGGAATCTGCCGCAGGGCGTGATCAGCCAGCAGTTTCGCGAAATCGCGGGCGGCAGACCGGGCGTGATGAGCCGTGTGGGTCTGCGGACTTTTGTGGATCCGCGGCTGGAAGGCGGTCGGATCAACGCCAGCTCCCTGCGGGACGTGGTCGAGGTGATGACGGTGGCCGGCGAAGAGTACCTCTTTTATCCTGCGATGCCGATTGACGTGGCATTTCTGCGCGGCACGACCGCAGATCCGATGGGCAATGTGACCCTTGAGAACGAAGCGCTGACCCTCGACAACCTCGCCCAGGCGATGGCGGTGCGTAATTCCGGCGGCGCCGTTATCGTTCAGGTCGAGCGTACCGTGGCGCGCGGCGCGCTCAGCCCGCGTGATGTTGAGATCCCCGGCGTTCTGGTCGATGCAGTTGTCGTGGCAGAGCCAGGTGATCATGATCAGACGTTCTCCACGCCCTTTTCTCATGCTTTCACAGGACGGTTCCGCGTCGACACGGGCAGCATCGAGGCAGGGGCGATGTCCGTGCGCAAGATCATCGCGCGCCGTGCGGCCTTTGAGTTGCCTGTGAACGGTATTGTCAATCTTGGCATCGGCATGCCCGAGGGGGTCGCCGCCGTGGCCGCCGAGGAAAAGCTTCTCGACCATCTGACGCTGACAACCGAACCGGGCAGCATCGGCGGGCAACCGGCCTCGGGGCTGAATTTTGGGGCGGCCACCAATACCGATGCGATCATTCCGCAAAACAACCAGTTTGACTTCTACGACGGGGGCGGGCTCGATCTGGCGATCCTCGGGATGGCCGAGGCGGATGGCAGCGGGTCGGTCAATGTCTCGCGTTTCGGGCCGCGGCTTGCCGGCTCCGGCGGGTTTATCAACATCAGCCAGAACGCCCGCGCGCTTGTTTTTGCGGGCACTTTCACATCCGGCGGGCTTGATGTTGTAGTCAGCGACGGCCAGGTCCGTATTCTGACAGAAGGCAGCACACAGAAGTTTCTGAGCGCCGTGGGCCAGATCACCTTCTCCGGCGCGCACGCAGCCGGGCAGGGACGCCCGGTGCTCTATGTGACCGAGCGCTGTGTTTTCGAACTGACCCCGGAGGGGCTGAAACTCACCGAGGTCGCCCCCGGCATGGATATCGAAAAAGACATCCTTGCGCAGATGGGGTTCCGCCCGCTGATGGACGAGCCTGCGCTGATGGATGCGAGGATTTTCCGTGATGATCCGATGGACCTGCAGGTGGATCTGCTCTGGCTCGACATCAACGACCGTATCGCGATGGATCCCGGCGGTACGTATCTTTACAATAATTTCGAAAAACTCAGGGTCCGCCGTCAGAGCGACGTGGATAACATCCGCACCCGTATCGAAGAGGTCTGCAGCGCGCAGCCCGGCCGGGTCGATGTGATCGTGAACTACGACGATTTCCGCATCGATCCGGAGATTGAGCAAAGTTACGCGGCGATGGTACAGGACCTCGAAGATCGTTTCTATCGCGTGGTGACCCGCTATGCGAGTTCTGCCTTTATGCGGATGAAGCTGGGCAGCACTTTCGAGCGGAACGTGGCACCCCATATCTTTGAAAGCGCAGATGAGGCCCGGAAATTTCTCGCGGCGGGCGACGGGTAACAGCGGAGGCAGGCGCGCCGCGGGCAGCCTGCTGACCACTTGAATACGTCGCCGCCATTGCACCCGCGAAGACGCGCCGGCCGCGTGCTGCGCCTGCTTCAATCGGCGCAGCACCCCGGTCTCATGGCAAGAAGGGGCAGGGATTTGCGAAAAACTCCGGCTGTGTCTGCCGCTG
>CBDUCB010000229.1:0-5351 GCA_965365545.1 uncultured Roseobacter sp.
GACACGCGCTCTTCTTCGCTGAGAAAGGCGCCGATCTCGACTTCGCGGCCCATGCCTTTAAGCGTCACGTAATGCGGCACGGGGCCGTCCTTTTCGTATTTAGTGATCGTGGTCCAGTACCGGTTGCAGTCCCATTCCTGCACGGTACCCGACGGGTCGGTGCGCACCAGTTGCGCCTCATCAGGTCCCAGGGTGAGTACTTCGCTGATCTGTCGTGATTTCCAGTTGCGTTGCAGCGCAAAATAGATCCCCCAGACCGCCAGCAGCAAAAACGGCAGTAACCCCCACAAAACCGGAGAGCCCAGCAGCGGCAGCGTGGGGATACAGATCAGCGTGAACGTGCTGAGCACAAAGGCGGCCATCCCGCGCGCAGGCAGCGAGTTATGAGGCCACAGGCACAGGACCTGTGGCGTTTCGTCGGGCTGGCTGGTCCATTGATACGGCATGATCGTCTGAATGTAGTTGGTGTTGTCCGGAATTTAGCGCAGGGCCGATGAGGCGCGCAATGCGTCAAAAGGGAAGGGGCCGTGTTGCTTTTGTAAAGACCAGTGGTGACTTGCGCGTGTCGGCAGTTTTGGGCGGTCTGAAATGCCAGTGACCGGGTATCAGGCCGGTGAACGGTGCCTCGGTTTTACAGGCTGCAGGACCTGCGTTTCCGCCGGAACGGTTCAGTCAGGTTGCCCCTGACGGGAGGGAGCCTTTGACGCTGTGACAGCCGGTCTGCGGGCCTCTTTAGCGTTACCGATAAGAAAAGGCCCCGGAAACCCGGGGCCTTCTGATCGTAGCCGGTCAGCTTCAGTGACCGGGCTGTTTGTCCCATTCTTCCTGCTTGGGCAGGATTTCGAAGGTGTGCTCCGGCGGCGGGCTGGGCAGTGTCCATTCCAGCGTATCCGCATATTCGTTCCACGGGTTGTTCTCTCTGCATTCCTTGCCCTTGCGGATGGCGTAGAACATCACGCCGAAGAAGAACAGGAAGGACGCAAAGCTGAGGAAGGCACCGAGGCTCGACCACCAGTTCCAGTAGGCAAAGGCATCCGGATAGTCGATGTACCGGCGTGGCATGCCCTGACGCCCGAGGAAGTGCTGCGGGAAGAAGGTCAGGTTGGCACCGATGAAGAAGGTCCAGAAGTGCAGTTTGCCGGCCCACTCAGGGTACATACGGCCCGTCATCTTGGGGAAGTAGAAGTAGATACCCGCAAAGATCGCAAAGACTGCACCAAGGCTCATCACATAGTGGAAGTGCGCCACAACATAATAGGTGTCGTGATAATAGCGGTCCACAGCAGCCTGAGACAGAACGATGCCGGTGACCCCACCCACCGTAAAGAGGAACAGGAACCCGAAAGCCCAGAGCATCGGTGTTTTGAATTCCACCGAGCCGCCCCACATGGTTGCGATCCAGCTGAAGATTTTCACCCCTGTCGGCACCGCGATGACCATCGTGGCCAGCATGAAATAGGCCTGCTGGTTGAGGGACATGCCCACGGTGTACATGTGGTGCGCCCAGACCACGAAGCCCAGAGCGCCAATGGCAATCAGGGCCCAGACCATCGGCAGGTAGCCGAAGACCGGTTTGCGCGAGAAGGTCGCGATCACGTGGGAGATGATGCCGAAGCCCGGCAGGATCATGATGTAAACTTCCGGGTGCCCGAAGAACCACAGGATGTGCTGATAAAGCACCGGGTCGCCCCCGCCGGCAGGGTCAAAGAAAGTGAACCCGAAGTTCCGGTCCATCAGCAGCATGGTGATCGCGCCCGCCAGAACCGGCAGAGACAACAGGATCAGCCAGCTTGTGACAAAGATCGACCAGGAGAACAGCGGCACTTTGAAGAGCGTCATGCCCGGGGCCCGCATGTTCAGGAAGGTGGTGATCATATTGATCGCCCCCAGGATCGACGAGGCACCCGAGACATGCACCGCAAAGATCGCAAGATCCATCGAGAAGCCGCCTTCATTCGTAGAGAGCGGTGGATAAAGCACCCAGCCCACACCGGACCCGGCCTGGTCGTTGCCGCCCGGTGCCAGCACCGAACAGACCGCCAGCGTTGTGCCGGCAACATAAAGCCAGAAGGAAAGGTTGTTCATCCGAGGGAACGCCATATCCGGCGCACCGATCTGCAAGGGCATGAAATAGTTGCCAAATCCGCCGAAGAGCGCCGGAATGACCACAAAGAACATCATCAGGATGCCGTGGCCTGTAATCAGCACGTTCCAGAGATGTCCGTTGGGCGTACAGGCCTCGCCGCTGGCGAAGAGACGCGCACCCTCAAGGCACATGTACTGCACGCCCGGCTCCATCAGCTCAAGGCGCATGTACACGGTAAAAGCAACCGAAACGAAACCGGCAAGCGCGGAGACGATCAGATAGAGAATACCGATATCTTTGTGGTTTGTTGACATGAACCAGCGGGTGAAAAACCCACGCTCGTCCTGGTGGTCATGGCCGTGGATGGCTGCGTCTGCCATGCTCTTGCCTCCTGGTATTATGTGACGTTCCGCACGACGGTTCCCGTATCGCACAGAGGATTCCACCCGTTTCTAGAGTGTGTTGGGGCCGGGAGCAATGATCGTATTGACGCAGCAGTGCCGAATTGGCGGGCTGATCCGTGCACCGGGTGCGCCAGGGTGACGCAGCCCGGCGCAATTTCTCCGGGCTTCCGGCGAATGCCCGCCTTTGACTGCTGCATGTTAACCGGCGTTTAACAGTCGCTGATGCAGGATGCTTCCGGGTGGTGGCTGTCCGGGAACGGTTCAGACCAGGATGCGGGAACAGGGAAATGCAGGTGGCTTTGGATTCAGATGCAGGCGCGACAGGACTGAGTATTGATGCGGAGAGCTCGGATTTCCTGCGCCGCATGGCCGGTCTCGTTCCGGGCATCATCTATATTTTTAATCACAAAACCAGGAGCAACGAATATTCTAACCGGTCCATCGGGACGATGCTGGGGTATACGCCACAGGAACTGATTGACCTCGGTGATGCGCTGTTTGAGACGATCGTTCATGAGGACGACCTCGACGGGCTCGCCGCCTATTTTGATTCGCTGGGCGAGCTGGCGGACGGAGTGTCCGCAACCCACGAATACCGCGACTATGCCCGCGACGGATCAGTTGTCTGGCTGCGCAGCATCGACAAGGTATACGAACGCGATACTGACGGCTCTGTGCTGCGTCACATCGGGATCGCAATTGACATAACTGACCAGAAACTGACCGAAGAACGCCTGAGAGCCACCCGGCGCGAGCTTGAACAACTCACCTATATTGCCAGCCATGACCTGAAAGTGCCGGTCAGCAACATGAGTACGCTCACGCATATGCTGAGCGAAGCAGGAGAACTCCTGCCGCCTGAGCACAGCGAAACCCTGGGCTGGATGCGTGACGTCTGCACTCAGGCACAGGAAAAGCTTGATGCCCTGGTCTGCGTGGCACAGGCCAATGCCGGCGAGATGGCGCCGTTTGAACCGGTCGGGCTGGCCGCAGTCACAGAAAATGTCCTTGTCAGTCTGCATTGTCAGATCACGGATTCCAATGCGGTGATCCGCACAGATTTCGAGGTGCCCGAAGTAACCTTTCTGCCGCGCGAGCTTGAGAACATGCTGCAGGCGATGATTGCCAATGCGATCCGGTATCGCAGCCCTGACCGGCGGGTGCGCATCAAAGTTACTTCGCGATCAGTGGATAATATGACCGAGATTTCGGTTGCCGATAACGGAACCGGGCTGGACCTGCCACGAGACGAGGGAAAGGTGTTTGATCTGTTCCGGCGTGCCCATGCCGTGCCGGGCGGTGCCGGGGTCGCACTTTATACAATCCGCTGCCTGATGCACCGGATTGGCGGCACCATCCGCGTAGAAGGGAGCCCGGGTGAGGGCGCAGTTTTTACGCTCAGTTTTCCGCAATCAGGCGCCTGAAGGGGGCAGACTGAATGAAACGCCTCAGAAAGATACTGCTGGTTGATGATGACCGGATCACCAACCTGATGCACACCAGGCTGATTGATCGCACAGGTCTGGCCGAGGAAGTGGAGATCGAAACCGACGGGCAGGCCGCTCTTGAGCATCTTGAACATGCACAGGCGAATGGCGGCGTGCTGCCTGATCTGATCCTGCTCGACATCAATATGCCGCGCATGGACGGGTTTGAATTCCTTGAGGCCTATGCCGCCCTGCCAGCGCAGATGACCGAGGGGCGCAAGATCCTGATGCTGTCCACCTCAACGCTTGATGATGACCGTCGGCGGGCGGAGGCGGACCCGAATGTAACCGGTTTTATGGCAAAGCCGCTCAGCACCGAACGGTTGCTGAGCTTTTTGCGCGCGCCCGGGCCGGCCGGTCAGGCCGGCTGAATTGGTGGCGCGATGCGCACCGGCGGCGCATCGACAGGTGCGTCGCCGAAAACAACGGTAAACTGATCGCGCAGGGCAATATCCAGATCATCCATCGTCACTGGCAGGCCCAGATCCACGAGGCTGGTCACCCCGTGCCCTGAGATACCACAGGGCACAATGCCATCAAAATGGCTCAGGTCCGGGTCAACATTGATCGCGATTCCATGAAAGCTCACCCACTTGCGCAGCCGGATGCCGATCGCTGCGATCTTTTCTTCGGCTGGTGCGCCATCAGCGCCACGCGGCTTCTCCGGGCGGGTGACCCAGACACCGACGCGGCCGGCGCGCACCTCACCTGTGACATTGAAACTGTCGAGAGCGGCGATCACCCATCGCTCCAGTTGCTGCACGAACCGGCGCACATCACGCCCCCGTCTGCCCACATCCAGCAGGGTATAGGCAACCCGCTGCCCGGGTCCGTGATAGGTATACTGCCCGCCACGACGGGTCGGATAGACCGGAAAACGGTCCGGATCGGTCAGGCCGGTATCTTTTGCTGATGTGCCTGCGGAGTAAAGTGGCGGATGCTCCACCAGCCAGATGCATTCATCCGCAGTTCCCCCGGCAATCGCCTGAGCGCGCGCCTCCATCCATGCCTCTGCGGCGCGATAGTCTGTCAGCCCGTCGGAGATGATCCACTCTGTCATGTCCTGCCCATACCGCGCGCCGGTATCACCTGTAAACAGCGCCCGCGGCCGAAGTGAACTTCCTGATGGCTCCGGTGCCGCACTGCCGGGCACCCGATGGCAGAACAGGCAGGGAGCCTGCGAATTTCTTACATTATGGCCCTTCACAAGCTGCGCAGGTCACGCTAAAGACGCCTCACCATTCAATGTGCGGATGTGGCGGAATGGTAGACGCGCAGCGTTGAGGTCGCTGTGGGGTAACACCCGTGGAAGTTCGAGTCTTCTCATCCGCACCATTTATCCCGGGTCAGACCCGATACTAATATACTTTGAAG
>CBDUCB010000230.1:0-5182 GCA_965365545.1 uncultured Roseobacter sp.
CGCCGAAGACCGGCAGCTCGGTCGCCAGTGCGAGTGCCCCACCAAGGATCGCCGCATGGCTGGAGGACTCGCCGCAATAGGCCCTGCGCCGCCAGATCACGAAACAGCCCAGAGGGGCCGCCGCCAGTGCCACGCCGAGGCCGGCAAGGGCCGCGCGGATCATGAAGTCGTCGGTCATGCCCCGGTGGTCTCGTGCTGGTGATCGTGGTCATGGTCATGTGCATGGTCGCCTTCCGGCCCGTGTGAATGGCCGTGTTCATGCCGGTAAAGTGCCAGCGCCCCACGGGTGCCGGTGCCGAAAAGCGCGCGGTATTCCGGTGCGCTCGCGACGATATCAGGGGTGCCTTCGCAACAGATATGGCCGTTGACACACAGCACTCTGTCGGAGGCTGCCATCACCACATGCAGATCGTGGCTGACCATCAGGACACCGCATCCGGTTCGTTGTCGCACGGTCTCGATCTGCTGGTAAAAGGCGGCTGATCCGGGTTGATCGAGGCCCTGCGTCGGCTCGTCCAGAATGAGCAGGTCAGGCGTGTCGAGCAGTGCCCGGGCCAGCAGCACTCGCTGAAACTGGCCGCCCGAAAGCGCCGACATCTGCCGGTCCGCGAGACCGGGCACACCGGCGCCGGTCAGTACTTCTTCAGCGCGGATGGCACTGATCCGCCGTGGCAGCCCCAGAAACCGCGCCACCGTCAGCGGCAGCGTCGCGTCAATCGCGAGGTTTTGCGGTACATATCCGATGCGCAGGCCGGGCGCGCGGGTGATGCGCCCCTGTGCCGGTGCCAGCGCGCCGATGAGAGCGCGCAGCAGGCTTGATTTACCTGACCCGTTAGGGCCGACGATGGTGACGATTTCGCCCCGCGCAAGGGTCAGGTTCACATCCCGCAGCACGGTCTGGCCGCCATAGGCCAGATGCAGGCCCTCGGTTCCGATCAGCACGGTCACGCAGGCTCGTCCTGCTGGCAGGCGGGGCAGAGGCCCTGGGCCTCGACCACAGTGCGCTCGATGCGGAACCCGGCGGCGCGGGCAGCATCGTCCAGACGCCCGGCAGCAGGGGCGGTTTCCGCCTCCGCCACAGCACGGCAGTTGCGACAGACGAGAAACGCAGGTGCGTGGTCCGCGCCCGCATGGGCGCAGGCGACATAGGCATTGAGGGCCTCGATCTTATGCGCCAGACCTGCACGCACCAGAAAATCCAGCGCCCGGTAGGCGACCGGCGGCTGCGAGCCCAGCCCTTCATCGGACAGATGCGCCAGCAGGTCGTAGGCACCCAGCGCGCGGTGCTCGCTCAGCAGGATTTCAAGCGCGCGCCGCCGGACGGGTGTCAGGTTCAGCCCCTGATCGCGGCAACGCTCGACCGCCCGCGCAAGCGTGCCGGTCATACAGGCGCTGTGGTCGTGGCAGTCAAATCCGACAGAAGGCATCTGAACTCCGGGGGCAGGTATTGATATGTTATAACATGTCTGATAGCCGGTCGCGGGATGTACCACAAGGGGGCCGCGATGCGCGTTTTAATGGTTTGTGCGACACTTCTTTGCGGCACCTCCGGCGCGCTGGCCGAGGTGCCACGGGTGGTCACCGATATTGTGCCCGTACAGGGGCTGGTCAATCAGGTTATGGCAGGTGTGGGGTCGGCGGATGTGCTTCTGCCGCCCGGCGCCTCTCCACACAGCTATGCAATGCGCCCGTCCGAGGCGCGGGCACTGTCCTCGGCCGATCTGGTGATCTGGGTCGGGCCGGCCCTGACGCCCTGGCTGGCGGATCCTGTCGATACGCTGGCCGGTGACGCCCACAGGCTGACCCTGACGGCGGCCGAAGGTGTGCAGCTTCTGGCATTCCGTACCGGTGGGTCCTTTGAGCCGCACGATCATGAAGCCCACGCAGAGCATGACGCGCTTGAAGGCCACGCCGAGGATCACGCGCATAAAGATCATGCCGGGCATTCAGGTGAGGACGATGCGCATGACACCCCGGAGCAAGCAGGGGCAGCGGAGGCGCATGACGAACATGATCACGCCGGTGACACTGACCCGCACATCTGGCTGGACCCGCAGAACGCTCAGGCGATCCTGACTGCCGTTGCTGTCACGCTGGCAAAGCTTGATCCGGCAAATGCAGCACTTTACCGCGAAAATGCGCGCGCCGGACGCGAGGAGATTGCTCAGGTCGCAGCGCAGGTCGCCGACCGGATGGCGGCCCTTCAGGACATCCCGTTCATCGTCTTTCATGATGCGTTTTATTATTTCGAGGCGCGTTTCGGGCTGAGCGCACGTGCTGCCGTCAGCCTGGCGCACGGCCAGGGCGCCAGTGCCGGACATCTCAGCCATGTGCGCGGGGTGGTCCGGGAAACGGGCGCTGTCTGCGTGATGGCCGAACCGCCGGTGCAGCAGGGGCTGATCGATGCAATTACCGGTAACGGCGATCAGCGGGTAGAGGCCATCAGCCCGCTGACAGGTGAAAACCCAAAGAATAATTGGACTTACAACGCGTTTCTCATGCAGATCGCGGAGGCTTTCCGGCGCTGTCTCGCGCCGGCATGATGCTGCCCGCCGGGTAAAGGTATTCCATAAAAAGGGCCCCGCGGGGGAAGCGCGGGGCCCGGTACGCACAAAGTCTACTGGCTAATCCCGTCAGACGGCGATCTTGCCACCGCCTTGTTTTGTGACGACCACCACCGAGGGGCGCGGTGGCATGGCCGGGTCGAAATCCGGCCAGCGGGTGGCCGGATCCTCAAAGGTCGAGTTGCGTTCGAAGCCTTTGAAGTCCTTGGTTCCGTCGGTGCCGGGGTGCTGCACCGCGAGGAACAGTGTCTCGCCGCTGTCGTGGAAGTAGGGGCCGCAAAGCTCCCCGCCCACGGGGCAGCGGAAGAAAAGGCGCGAGGTGCCGCGCAGATCACCGGTTGTTTCCAGCCCGTAAAGGCCGTCCGATTTGCCGGTCTTGCCCCAGCTCGACCCCTGATCCGTGGAGATCCAGAGCCTGCCTTCCGCGTCGATGGCGCAGTTGTCCGGTGAGCCGAACCAGCCGTTCTCCGAGGTTTCGGGATTCCACTGTGCGCCGACCTCTTCGATAGCCGGATCACCGCACTTCACGAGGATCGACCAGGTGCCTGAGGTGGCTGCATGGTCCTCACCGTCTTCTTTGATCTCGATGATGTGACCAAAGGAGCTTTCAGGCCGCGGATTGGCCGCGTTCACCTCTTCTGCAGTGCGTCGGGTATTGTTGGTCAGCATCAGATAGGCTGTGCCGTCCGGGCCGGGCTGTGCATCCTCGGGGCGGTCCATCGGCGTGGCCCCCAGCAGATCGGCCGCAAGACGCGTGTCGATCATCACATCGGCCTGGCTGTTAAACCCGTTCTCTGCCGTCAGCGGGCCCTGGCCATACACCAGTGGCAGCCAGGCGACAGTGCCGTCCTCGTCAAAACGCGCTACATAAAGCGTGCCGTCCGAGAAAAGCGGGCTGTTGAAGACGGCTGTTTCATCGGTGATCGTACCGCCGGAGACATATTTATACTGATAGTCAAAGCGGTTATCGTCGCCGGAATAGATCACAAGGTGGCCGTCTTTTGACACGGTTGTCTCAGCGCCCTCATGGCGGAACCGCCCCAGAGCGGTGTGTTTGACCGGCACCGCATCGGGGTTGCGCGGGTCCACTTCGACGACCCAGCCGTATTTATTGGGCATATTGGGCTCTTTGTCGACATTCCAGCGGTCGTAATACTTGCCCCAGGCGTACCAGCTGCCGGGCACACCGTAGCGGCCATAAGAGGTGCTTTCGGGGTTGCCGCTGTCGATGACCGCTTTGCCGTCGGCGTCGACATTATCGGTCCAGAAATAGCCGTGGAAGTTCTCCTCAGCCATCAGGTAGGTGCCCCAGGGGGTCATGCCGCCCGCACAGTTGTTGATGGTGCCCATCACCGATGTCCCGTCGGGGTCATCGCTGGTTTTCAGGCGGTCGTGGCCGGCGGCCGGGCCACTCAGCGTCATTTCCGTATTCAGCGGCGTGATCCGGCGGTTATAGCGGCTGTCGCGCACCAGTGACCATTTGCCATCTGCGCCCTGTGCGATCTCGACCACGGTACCACCATGGGCCGCCATTTCGATGTCAACGAGCTCTTTGGTCATATTCTTGAAGCCGTCGCGGTCCTGGCGGCCGATTTCGGGAAACATGACCTCTTCATTGGTGTACTCGTGGTTTACGCAGAGAAGGCCGCGCGTGCCGTCGTCGTTCAGCGCGGTGAAGCCGACGTAGTCGTTGTTATATCCGAACTGTTTCAGCTGCGCGTCAGCGGTCTGGTTCATTACGTCGAATTCCGGCGCATCAGCCGTGATCGGATCACCCCAGCGCAGCAGAATATCGGCGTTATACCCCTCCGCGATGTGGTGCGTTTCGTCGTTGCCCCAGGAGAGTTCGTCAAAGTTGTAGCGCCCTGCGGCAGCAGCAGACGCCTGTTTCGGCGCAATCATCGCCGAGGTGCCAAAGAGCGCGGTCGTGGCGCTGACGCCCAGAATGCCGCGCATCACGTCGCGCCGGCCATAGCGGCGGTTGATCACATCGCCGATCGTCCGGCTCAGGTTCGGGTTGGTCGGAATGTCGTCAAATGCCTCAAACGCTTCGGCTTTGTTACCGAACTCAGGGTCATTGATAATGTCTTTGCGGTTCATGTGCAGCATCTCCCGGTTGCATCTTTTGGGGTAACGGCGCGGGCGAATCCCAACCGGCCGGACCTGACGTCTGAATGCCCTGTTGGTATGACGGTGTTGTGACAGCCCCCGCGTCACGTTTCAACTTTGTCGGGAAATCAGAATAAATGCAATGCTTCTGATTGCTGCCGGCCAGTGCGGACACGCAGGCCGCTTTTCAGGTCAGCGCGCTCAGAAGCTCGGGAATGCTCTTTTTGAAGGCGAAAAAACCGCGGGTTGCCCGGGGCCATGCGGCCCGGTCGGTTTCCCGCATAACCGTCACGACCCGCGGCGCACCGTCACGCGCAGCAAAGCGCCGCACCTGATCTGCCACCGGTCCGACCGGGGCGAAAGGCGTCACAATCTGATCCAGTTTTTCCTCCCGGGCCCAGTTCATCAGCGCCTCTGCATCCTCGAGTACGGCAATACTGCCGTCTGTGGCCGGCATGTGCCGCGTCTGTGCATCCAGTGACGCAGCGGCGCGGAAAGCGGTGATATGG
>CBDUCB010000231.1:0-5114 GCA_965365545.1 uncultured Roseobacter sp.
GCCGGCGATCAACACGCCGCAGTTCGACTGGGCGCGCAATCGCCTCGACAACATGCCGCAACCCGCGCCGCCGGTCTTTGACCCGCAGGTCGCGGCAGATGCGGTAATGCAGGCCATCGACAAGCTGCAGCGCGAGGTCATCGTGGGCCGCTCGGTGTTTCAGCTGCTGTTCGGCGATATGGTGCTGCCGGCCTTTATCGACCGCAAACTGGCGCGTGACGGCAAAGATATGCAGAAATCAGACCGGCCCGAGCCGGGGGATCGTCCGGATAACCTTTTCGGACCGGTCGATCACCCCGCCACGGCGCGCGGGTCATATTCGGACATCGCCGAGAACAAAGGCGTGATCATGGATGCCGATCAGGCGCGCAAACTGTTCTTTTTCGGCGGTGCCGCGACGATGTTCCTTTTGGGCGTGCTGGTCGGTTAGAGCTTCCAGATCGCGGCCGTTCGTCCCAGCAGGTCACCGACACAGTGCTGGCTCGCCATGAACGGCGCGCCCAGACCGGGTGAAACCGTATCTGTGCCGTAGTTAAAGACCGCGCGCCAGGCCCGGCCGTCCACCTCCAGATCAACGGTCATCACCTGAGCTTTGGTTTTGTACCCGGTGACGGTGCCTTCAGGCCAGCCCTGCTCTTTGCGTGCGGCCAGTGCGCGGCGGTAGAACCCCAGCGTGCTTTCTTCGGTCTGCGCGCTCACTGCGCGGTCACTTTCCCAGCGCATCGGCAGCCAGGGACTGCCCTGCGAGAACCCGAACGCCGGACCCTCGCCCCAGGGCACCGGCACCCGCGCCCCATCGCGCCCCGGCCCGTCCGGCCAGAAGATCAGATCTACCGGATCCACAGATTCCTCACGCGAAAGCCGCGGCTGCGGCAGGCCAAGCTCTTCGCCCTGATAAATCATCCAGGGACCCGGCAGCACCGCCATCATCATCGCGAAAAACCGCGCGTCCCGGTCAGAGCCGTCCCCGCGCACCGAGATGTGGCGCGGCTGGTCATGGCTCGACATCCACTTGCCATAGCGGCTGAGATCACTGACCTCGTCAAAAAGCCGCCCGAGCATATCCGGATCAGCCCCCTCTTCGGGCATATCGACGGTGTACATGGCATCAAGCCGGCCCTCTTCGGTAAAGTCTTTCACCAGCTTCAGCGAATTATTCCCGGAGGTGCTTTCTCCCAGCAGCCAGGCATCCTCGCCTGCCCATTTCCGCAGGTTTTCGGCATAAGCCGCCCCGTCGCCCGGCAGCATGTCATAGACGTGATCCTGATAGCTGTAGGGCACGAACCGGAATGTCACCATTTTTTCATGCACTTCCGGCGAGGACGGCGGATTATCCTTCAGGCTCTCGTCAAAAAGATAGGATGTCACCGCATCAAACCGGAACCCGTCCACGCCTTTGTCGCGCCAGAACCGGATCTCCTGATGATGCATTTCCTGCACCCGCTCATTGCGCAGATTGAGCGAGGGCTGGGCTGCCAGAAACTGATGGAAATAATACTGCCGCCGCTTGTGGTTCCAGGTCCAGGCGGGCGGGCCGAACTGCGACAGCCAGTTGTTGGGCAGGCTGCCGTCCTCTTTCGGATCCTGCCAGAGGTAGCATTCCGCGGCACTCTCGTCGCCCTCAACGGCGGCCAGAAACAGCGGATGCTGATCGCTGGTGTGGTTCAGCACCTGGTCAATCAGCACTTTCAGGCCCGCATCATGCGCCGCGGCCACCAGGTCCTCAAAATCATCCATTGTGCCGAACCGCGGATCAACCGCGCTGTGATCGGCGACGTCATAGCCTCCGTCCACCATCGGCGAGACGAAAAACGGCGAGAGCCAGAGCGCATCCACGCCCAGCTCCGCAATATAGCCCATCTTTTCGATGACACCGCGCAGATCACCCTCGCCCGTTCCCGTGGTGTCCAGAAACGAGCGGGGATAGACCTGATAAATCGCCGGATTAGCCGGCCAGTCTGATTTATGCCCCAACGATCATGCCGCCGTTGGGGTGCATTGTCTGCCCGGTGTAATAGCTGCCATCGGAGGACGCGAAAAAGAGGTAGGCGGTTGCCACCTCCCAGGGCTGGCCCGCGCGGCCCATCGGGACCTGGCTGCCAAAATCCTCGACTGCGTCTGCCGGCATGGTGCCGGGAATGAACGGTGTCCAGATCGGGCCCGGTGCCACGGTGTTCACGCGGATGCCTTTATCCGCGAGGTTCGCCGCAAGCGAGCGTGAGAACGCGAGGCTCGCCCCGCGCGTGGTGGAATAGCTGATCAGCGACCCCATCCCGGCAAATGCATTCACCGACGAGGTGTTGATGATGCTTGCACCCTCTTTGAGATGCGGCAGAGCGGCCTGTGTGACAAAGAAATAGGCCATCACATTGCTGTCAAACGTGCGGCGCAGGGTCTCCTCGGACAGCTCTGTGAGGTCTTCGTCAAGCCATTGCATGGCCGCGTTGTTGATCAGAATATCGATCTGGCCAAAGTGCTCAACGGTCTTTTCGACCACGCTGGTCGCGGTTTCCTTGTCGCCCAGATCACCGGGCAGCAGCAGCGCCTCGGAACCTTCTTCCTCTACCAGCGATTTCGTGCGTTCGGCGTCCTTGTCCTCGTCGAAATACGAGATCGCAACCTTTGCGCCTTCACGCGCAAAAAGCACGGCAATCGCCCGTCCGATGCCGCTGTCACCGCCGGTGATCAGCGCCACCTTGCCGTCGAGTTTGGCCGCACCGGGATGGCGCGGCATGAAATCGGGCGCGGGCTGCATTTCGTGCTCGTGAGCGGGCATATCGTCCTGCGACTGCGCCGGGATTTTTACTTCCTCATTCATGGCATTCTACCTTTGATAATTGTTATCCTTCGGGAAAGAACCGCCCGGGCCGGGATATGTTCCACCGGTCAGGCCGCATGACCCAGAAACTGCGAAATCCGGCTCATGGTTGCCCGGGCCTGCGCCAGTTCTTCGGGCCAGAGCGTCCACATGTGAAAGAGCGGCGGGATGACAGCGGCGCTGACCGGCCCCCCTGCCCGCCCCAGCGCCCGGATGAGCAGCAGCGTGTCATCCAGCAGCACTTCATTTACCGCAGCCGTTACAAATACCGGTGGCAAACCGGTAAGATCAGCCGTCACGGGCGAGGCATCGGGATCATCGGGTGCGGTATCCGGCATCGCCGTTTCCCACAGAGCGCGGTCCTGATCATCGTCATTCATCGCATCGGCATCCGTGCCGCGCGTGGTGCTCAGCCCGGTGCGGTCGGTGTTCGGAGAAATGAGGGCAAGGGCAGAGACCGCCTGCGGCATTTTCCGCGCCAGCGTCAGGGCCAGATGGCCACCCGCACTGTCACCCACCACCGGCACCGGTGCGCCGAAGGCTTCGACAAAACGGCATGCATCCTCAAGTGGCGCGGGCCAGGCGTGCTCAGGCGCCAGCCGGTAGTCAGGCACGTAAACCTCAACACCTGCGCGCCGTGCCAGAGCGGTCGCCGCGGCCGCATGGCTCTGCGGGGAGCCAAAGACATATCCGCCACCGTGCAGCCAGACGACCGGCGGTCCCGCGCCAAAGGAGCGCGCCGGCACACCGCCCATGGATTTCGGCTCCCCCTCCGGCCCGCTGCCTGCCAGCGCATCGAACGCGCGCCGCATCTGCTGAGGGTTCCCCGTGACAGGGTGCGCCGCAATGCGCGCCTCGACGGCCTCCCGGCTCATACGTTGATTGACCCGACCGCGCCGCCATCGACGCGGTAATTCGACCCGGTGGTGAAATTTGCCCGGTTGCTGCACAACAACGCGATTGTGGGAGCCACCTCTTCGACCTGGCCCCGGCGTTTGAGCACCAGATAGGGGCGCTCTTCCTCCAGAAAGCTCTCAACCGCTTCGTCAAAGGAGACGCCCATGTCTTCGGCGCGCTGCTCCATCATGCCGTCGGTCATCGGTGTCTCGATAAACGCAGGGGCGACACAGTTAACCAGCAGCCCCTTGCCCGAATGCTGCATCGCGACGCTTTTCGCGAAACTCAGCAGGGCGGATTTGCTGGCGTTATACACCGTCTCGTCCGGATAGGGCTGTGCGACATTTTCCGACGTGACGAACACGATCCGCCCCCAGTGCCGCTGGCACATCTGCGGCGCAAGGTGTCGGGCAATACGCACCGACGACATAAAATCGATGTTCAGCGCGTGGTCCCAGTCTTCTTCGGTCATCTTCAGCGGATCGCCTTTGGCGCCGGTGACCCCGGCGGCGTGTACCCAGATATCAAACGCGGTGCCAACGCTGTCGAAAAACGCTTCAACACCTTCAACCGTTGAAAGATCAGCGGCCTGACCGTCGACGCCGAGATCGTCACAGACCGCGCGCAGCTTGTCCTCATCCACATCGGTGAGGAAAATTCCGACGCCCTCATCCTTGAGAATTTTCGCCGTTTCAATGCCCATGCCACCGGATCCACCGGTGATCAGCGCGCGTTTGCCTTTGATATCGAGATCCATTGTTAACCCTCCACGGAAACATTCACGACCAACGCTCCGGTGGTGTGAATGTTCCCGGGAAGGTCCGTTCAGTGCAGCGCTGCGGCATCCTGTGCAGGTGCGGGCAGATACTGCGCAATGGCGCGCCCCTGCCCCGCCGCATAATCGCGCGCGACCGCCGCCCAGTCGATATACGCAGCGCGGCTCCAGTCGGGACCGGCCTCAGGCGCCGGCACCAGGAGAGAGCTGCTGTCATACTGCGCCACCCGCTGCCCCTCGCGAAAATCATCCAGCGACTGATGCCAGACCTCGCCTGCGATACTCAGGCACAGCGTGCGCCGCAGCGGCGCATACCCGGCCGTGAAAAGCGTGCCGAACCCTTCGGCGTAGCGCGTCTGAAAGAGCGGTGCTTCCAGAAACCGCGGCATCAGATCGCCGGGCGCTTTGGTCATCGCTTCCAGATTGGCATAGCGTTCAAAGCTGCGGGTGAAGCCTGGCCGGTCCGCCCGTGGCGGGGCATCCTGATGGTTGCAGGCGATGGCGCGTGGCATAACGCGCATGCCTCCGCCGGGCGCCAGTTCGACACTTGCGGTGCGCCGCCCCGCATCGGCCAGCACGATGTTATAGGCCATATGCGACGGCACCCGACCCAGCACTTTCAGG
>CBDUCB010000232.1:0-5113 GCA_965365545.1 uncultured Roseobacter sp.
CCGATGGCCGAGCGGCTGCGGCTGGTCCGTGACCCGGTTACGCGCGGCGTTCTCGAAGCTGTCGCTGAGATGTCGGACTGGGGCAGGGGCGTGGCCCCGCAGGAAGGGCGCGGCGTGGCGCTGGTAAGCTCTTTTGGCGTGCCTGTTGCACAGGTGGTGGATGTCACCGCGACACAGGAAGGTATCCGTATTGATCGGGTCTTTGTCGCAGCGGACGTGGGCCGGATTCTTGACCCGGTGAATTTCGAAAATCAGGTGCAGGGCGGTGTTGTCTGGGGTCTGGGCCATGCGATCAACAGCGAAATTACCTATGCCAACGGGCAGGCAGAGCAGAGCAATTATCACGCAGCACCCGGTTTGCGGCTCTGGCAGACGCCGCAGATTGTCGTACGCGGGCTGCAAACCGCGCAGAACATCCGCGGGATCGGCGAGCCACCGGTGCCGCCGGTCGCCCCGGCACTCGCAGGAGCGGTCTTTGCAGCAACCGGGCAGCGCCTGCGCGAGATGCCCTTTGCGCGTCACATAGCCTTCGTCTGAGGTGAACGCTCTCTCTTGCGGGTGTTGCGATTAATGCTATCCCTGAGATCTGAACGCGACACAAACAGCCACCGGAGGCCCCATGGATTTTGCACTCAGCGAAGAACAGAGCGCCATTTTTGACATGGCATATGCCTTTGGCCAGGAACACATAGCCCCATTTGCGCGCGACTGGGAGGCACAGGGTACAATCCCCAAAGATCTTTGGCCCCGGGTGGCAGAACTGGGTCTTGCCGGTATTTATGTCTCTGAAGAATATGGCGGGTCCGGACTGAGCCGTCTGGATGCCACGCTGGTTTTCGAAGCACTTGCAATGGCCTGCCCGTCGGTGGGCTCGTTTCTGTCGATCCACAACATGTGTGGCGGGATGATCGATACATATGCATCTGACGAGATGAAATCGGCCTGGCTGCCCGGGCTCTGTGCGATGGAAAAGATCTTCTCTTATTGTCTGACCGAGCCCGGATCGGGCTCTGACGCATCGGCGCTGCGCACGCGTGCTGCGCGCACCAATGACGGATACAGTCTGACCGGAACCAAGGCCTTTATTTCCGGAGGCAACTATTCTGATGTTTATCTCAGCATGGTGCGTACCGGCGATGACGGCCCGAAAGGCATTTCTGCCGTGCTGGTTGAGGCGGGAACGGACGGTCTGAGCTTTGGCGGAGCAGAGCAGAAAATGGGCTGGCGCGCGCAACCCACAGCACAGGTTCAGTTTGATGACTGCCGGGTCCCTGCTCAGAACCTTGTCGGCGAGGAGGGACGCGGTTTTGCCTATGCGATGTCGGGGCTTGACGGCGGGCGTCTCAATATCGCGGCCTCTGCTTTGGGGGGCGCGCAGGCGGCGCTGAATGCCGCCCTCGCCTACACCGGAGAACGCAAAGCCTTCGGGCGGTCGATTGATCAGTTTCAGGCGCTGCAGTTTAAACTCGCCGACATGGAAGTCCGCCTGCAGGCGGCCCGGATTTTTCTGCGTCAGGCCGCCTGGAAACTGGACGCGGGTACGGCCGATGCCACAAAAAACTGTGCGATGGCCAAGGTGTTTGTGACCGATGCTGCCTTTGACGTTGCCAATGACGCGCTGCAGCTGCACGGTGGCTACGGGTATCTGGCAGATTACGGGATCGAGAAAATTGTGCGGGATCTTCGGGTACACCAGATCCTCGAAGGCACAAATGAGATCATGCGCGTTATCATCTCGCGGCAGTTGCTGGCGGCGCGCGGTTGAGCGCGGACCTCCCCGGCGGTTAAGCGGCGGTTTACCTCTTGGGGTCATAAAGACAGTGCGCGTTTTCGCGCGTCTCGTATGTGTGACCCCTGCCGGATAGCCCCTTGATTTCAGTTCCCAGCGCCGCCGATATGACGTCAGACAAAGCACCCAAACGGGTGCTTATTGTCGACGATTCAAGGGTCTTGCGGGCATGGCTCTGCGCTGTTCTGTCTTCTGACCCGCGTCTGGTGATCGCCGGAGAAGCGGCGGATGCGGTCGCCGCCCGTGACTTTCTGCGCAGCAACCCGGTGGATGTGATTACGCTCGATATCGAGATGCCGGGAATGAGCGGGCTTGAGTTTCTGACACGGCTGATGCGCGCCCGACCGACCCCGGTTGTTATGATGTCGGGCCTGACAAGTGCCGGCAGCGATGCCGCGGTTCAGGCACTTTCCCGTGGTGCCGTGGATTGTATGGTTAAGCCGACCGGCGATTATGGTGACGAGCTGACGAGCGACATCTGTGATCGTGTCTATCACGCGGCCTGCACAAGGCCTGCCCGTACGAAACGTCCGGAGGCAGCAGCGCCTGTACGAACGCCCGCGCCGGTCGGCTTCGGGGTCGGAGGTCGTACCTGCCGCCGCGGGTCGGTTTTTCTGATCGGCGCGTCGACGGGGGGTGTGGCAGCCCTCGAAACCGTTCTGCCGATGCTGGATCCCGCCGGCCCGCCGGTGGTCATCGTACAGCACATGCCGGGTAATTTTCTCGTCAGTTTCTCTGAGCGGCTTAACAGGCAGTTGCCACAGAATGTGTATCTCGCCCGCGAAAACCATATTCTGGAAAGAGGTGATATTGTCCTTGCTCCCGGTGACGGGCAACATACCGGAATTTATCGTAAAAACGGCAGATGGATGTGCCGTTTTCTGCCAAATGATCCGCCCGCGCTACATTGTCCTTCTGTCGATGTACTCTTTACATCCGCAGTAAGTGAGGCCGGGAATGTCACCGCGTCGTTGCTTACCGGGCTTGGCCGGGACGGGGCAAACGGATTGCTGGAACTTTCGCGCGCCGGCGCGCGGACAATCGGTCAGGATGAAGGGACCTGCGTTGTCTATGGAATGCCACGAGCGGCGAATGTGATCGGTGCAGTTCAACGCGAACTGCCGCTGGATAAAATTGGTCCGGAAATGCGCGATACCCGACGTCGGACCGGACGGTCTCTGCGATCTTCGGGGCATGTCAGGCCATGAGATCTGCGAACAAAGTTCACATTACCCAGGGTGAACGTGGTTCGGGTACTGATCCTGACCTCGTGATCAGCACCATACTCGGATCCTGTGTGTCGTGCTGTCTTTGGGACCCGGTGGCAGGAGCAGGCGGCATGAATCACATGTTGCTAACCGTTAGTACGGCACAAAAGGGCTTTTGTAATCTGGCAGGCATTAACGCGATGGAACTGCTGATAAATGATATTCTCAAACTAGGCGGACGGCGGGACAGGCTGCGCGCAAAGGCATTTGGCGGTTCGCGGATGGTTTCCGGCCTCAGCGACATTGGTCGGCTGAACAGTGATTTCACTCTCGATTTTCTACGACAGGAAGGCATAATCTGTGAGGGCCATTCGCTTGGCGGGTCTTCCGCCCGCCATCTGATGTTCTGGCCGGCGTCGGGTCGTGTGCTCCAGAAAGTCCGTGAAGATGCCCCGGAAGAAACACCGGCTCAGGTGCGTGCTCCGGAAAACACCGGCAACGATCTCGAGCTCTTCTAGACTTGCTGAACGGCACTCGACGTCAGAAAACAGCCCGGGGTGGCTATCGGCTCTCCGTCCGCTCTCGCGACGCCATGCGTTTCAAGAAATGGGTTCTGCTATTTTGGTCAAGCCGCCTCGTATATTTTCGTAATTTCCTGCCCGGCATCCAGGCAATGGGAGTTGCCGAAGGCCATCTGGCAATGAGATTGAGGCCCGCTTTGTTTTTGCGAAATTCCCCGCTCGCTGTCAAATCTAAGGTTTGAGTGCGCAATATTCAGAACAGATCAAGCTCACCGGAGGTACTGATCTCGCTCTGGTGCTTTTGGCAACCGTTGTTGTTCAGTAGCTTTTGCGTGGAGTTTAGTTTCAGCCTTTTGGCGATCCCACCAAGGTCGGAGTCACCAGAGTCCTGCGCTTGTTCCCGTTTGTTCAGCAAGTGCATCAGGAGAGCCGTGTCTTCCAGTGACTGCCGCAAGAAATCAAGACCCTGAAGTTCAGTTATCGCTGCGCCGGAGGTGTTGCCGGATCGCGAGACCGTTGCACCAACCGCCTGTTCTATCGTGAATACCTGAGCTGCCAGAGCATCAAGGTGCCCTGAAACCCGCGCAAGAATCTTTCCGACCGTTTCTCTGTCCGACCCGGGCTCCGTCATTCACAGACGTCCGACCACAGCTTCAATACAGTTTCTTAGTCCCGCCTGCTCAAAAGGTTTCTTCAGGTAATTATTCATTCCAAGTTTTTTGCCGTGATCAACGATCTGCTGCTCGGCACGGCCGGTGACAAGAATGAAACCGACGCCCTTGGTTTTAGGCGAGGCCCGCAACTGATGCAACAACTGCAACCCATCCATTTGCGGCATATTGTAATCAGAGATCACGAGATGGACAGGATGCGTTGCGAGACTCTTCAAAGCATCCATACCATTTTCTGCCGTCGAAACATTTCGCACTCCGAAAGCATCCAGCGCCTGGGTTATCAAACCTCTGCTGGTTGACATATCGTCAACAACCATAATCCTGATCTGATCGCGTAGAGACATAAGTAATTCCTCAATATCCAGGCGTGTTCCGGTTGGACTCAGCGGACCGGTATGTGGTCGGTCCGCAGTTCTGAAAACCGGCCTGCTCAGGTTGTGCTATTCGTTCCGAGTGCCCAAGAAACAACAAACCATCCGGTTTCAAGGCGCTGTGAAATCTTGGCCATAAAGTGCCCTGTGTTTCAGAATCAAAATAGATCACCACGTTCCGGCAAAAAATTACGTCAAACTGCTGCGTCATAGGCCAGTCCGAAAGCAGGTTCAGTTCGCGGAACGTGACGAGTCGGGCGATTTTTGAATCCAGTGCGTAATAAATTTCAGAACCGATTGAGTGCTTACGAAAATATCTGGCAAGGGTCTCGGATGGAACTCCGTTGATCAGCCTTTCCGGGTACTCGGCAGATTTAGCAAATGCGACGACGGTCGGGTCGATATCAGTTGCCAAAATCCGAAAATCACTTTCTGAAACCGCTGGAAACAGTTCAGAGAATAACATGGCGAGTGAGTAAGCTTCCTGGCCATTGGAACAGCCGGCTGACCAGATCCTTACCCGTTGCCCCGCATTCAGAGCTGAAATCAG
>CBDUCB010000233.1:0-5046 GCA_965365545.1 uncultured Roseobacter sp.
CCGCTGATCGAACGGGTCGATCGGCGGATACAGATATTGCACTGCGCGCTTTTGGTCGCTGAATTTATCCATTACCCGCCTATATACTATCAAATCGCAGATGATCATATGGAGAGTGGAATGCAAGCGCCTCAATCGACCGTCGACGCCGGAGAAATTGCGAAATTTGAGGCGATGGCGGCGGAATGGTGGGATGAGAACGGCAAATTCAAGCCGCTTCACATGCTCAATCCCTGCCGTCTCGACTATATCACGCAGCAGATCGCCGGCGAATTTGACCGCGATCTGAAGGCGGCGAAACCCTTTGCGGGTCTGCGCATCCTTGATATCGGCTGCGGGGGCGGGCTGCTGGCGGAACCGATGGCGCGGCTGGGCGCGGATGTGGTGGGCGCAGATGCCGCCGGGCGCAACATCCCCGTGGCGCAGATTCACGCGGAACAGTCCGGGTTAGAGATTGATTACCGTCACACCACAGCCGAAGCGATGGCCGACGCCGGCGAGCAGTTTGACGTGGTGCTGAACATGGAAGTGGTCGAACACGTGGCCTCGCCAATTGATTACCTGACCGCCTGCCGGCAACTGCTGAAACCGGGCGGGCTGCACATCTGCTCAACACTGAACCGGAATGCGAAATCTTATGTGATGGCCATCATCGGTGCCGAGCACGTGATGCGCTGGCTGCCCAAAGGAACCCATGAGTGGTCAAAGTTCATCACACCTGATGAGCTTTATGACCTGATGCGGGATGCGGGCCTCGAGCCGGTGGACCGCAAGGGGTTTGTGTTCAATCCGGTGACCTGGTCCTGGAAACTGTCGGATCGTGACCTGAGCGTGAACTATGTCACCGCGAGCCTGAAGCCCGCCTAAGGGCTGTCGCCAAGCTGCCGGCGCAATTCGCGCAGCAGCGGGAGGGCTTCGCGCACCTGTTTATCACCAAGTTTTTCCACGACCTGATTGATCACCGGCGTGATCGAGCCCACTGCCTGATCGCGCGCCTGCCGTCCTGCGGTGCTGATCGCGACCAGCTTGCGGCGCGCATCGTCCCAGTCGGGACGGATATGTACATAACCCGCCCATTCCAGCTTGCTCAGCGTGTTGGTCATTGCCCCCCGGGTGACGTGAAAAGTCTCGGCAAGCTGCGCCGGTGTGCGCTCTTCGGAATGCCCGGCAAGATGATTGAGCACCGAGAAATGCGAGATTTCCATGCCCTTGGGCAACACTTTGCTGAGCCGCGCCCGCACCATCTGATCGGCCGCCAGAATTTCACTGAACAGTGATATGGTCAGAGCGTTGCGTTCGTCGTTCATCCCGGTCCGTTAAATGTTCTGGCGTTCGTCAGTGCCGGCACTTTGCGCCGCGCCTCCTCAACTAATCCCATATCAAGGTCAGTTATGTAAACGCCGGGATCAGTCCCTGCGTCAATCTGAACCTCGCCCCAGGGGGTCACGACCAGCGAATGACCATAGGTTTTCCGGGTCTTATGGGCAGCACTCGCGTGCTCGCCGGTTGTGGCAGGGGCCAGTACGTAGCACCCCGTTTCAATCGCGCGCGCCCGCAGCAAAGCATGCCAGTGCGCGTCCCCTGTCACCGGCGAAAAGGCGGCCGGCACCGTCAGGATCTGCGCCCCGTGGCGTGCAAGTGCGTTGTGCAGCAAAGGGAACCGCACGTCATAACAGACGGTCATTCCTACTTTTCCAAAGTCCGTCTGCGCGACCACAGCCTGTCCGCCCGGGCGGTACCCTTCGGATTCGCGCCAGGTCTCTTCGGGCGTGACCTGCACGTCGAACATGTGGATTTTGTCATAGCGCGCAACGATCTCACCCGCCGGGCTGATCATGAAAGACCGGTTGGCGAACCGCCCGTCTTCATCCGTGGTTTTCAGCGCCAGCGAGCCGATCAGCAGCCAGATTTCATGCTCTTTGGCCGCGGCCCGCAGCGCTTTGAGCGTGATGTCGTCGTCTTCGTGCTGCAGCACAGTGCGCTGATGCGACCGGCTGGTGGAGATGCAGTTGGTAACCTCGGGCGTCAGCACGAACGTCGCGCCCGCGTCCACGGCCTCTTTCACATAGTCCAGGGTGATCCCGAGGTTGGCCACCGGGTCATCCGAGACGTTCAGCTGAATAAGCGCGGTTTTCATCACGCGGCCAGAAGGCTGTCGAGTTTGCCGGCGCGCTCAAGTTCATAGAGATCGTCACAGCCGCCCACGTGATCATCGCCCACAAAGATCTGCGGCACGGTCCGGCTGCCGTTTGCACGCTTTATCATCTCGGGTTTACGGTCCGGACTGGCCAGCACATCGAATTCAGTAAAGTCGACACCTTTCTGGCTCAGCAGGCGTTTGGCGGCGTGGCAGAAACCACAAAGCGGCGAGGTGTAGATTTCAACGGTTTTCATATGTCCTGTCCTTTGGCATGGCCCTGGACAGGAACTTAGGTATCCTTTGCCACCCGTGCCAGTACCACCACGTATACCGGCCCTGACCCTGCCGCAATACAGGCATCAGCCGCCGAGGCCAGCGTGGCCCCTGTGGTCAGTACATCATCCACGATCAGAACCGGCCGCCCGACGATGCGGTGCCGCCGCCGTGGATGAACCTTGATGGCCCCCTTGACCGAGCTGAACCGAAGCTCCTGGGTCTTGCCCTCCATGGATTCCGTGCGCTGGTGCCGGATGAGCAGATCAGGACAGACCGGCAGGCCCGCATAACGCGACAGCGCCTGTGCCAGAAGGCCCGCCTGGTTGTAGCGGCGCTTGAGAAGACGGGTCCAGTGCAGCGGAACAGGCGCCACCAGGAGGTTCTCTTTCGGCAGATCGGCGATGGCCCGGCTCATCCAGAGAGCCGCGGGCCCCGCGATCTCCTGCCGGTCTCCGTGCTTTAACGCCAGCACCATACGCCGCCCGACATCGCGATAGACCAGCGCTGCACGGCCACGCGACCACGGGCGCTCCACGCGCATACACTCATCACATTTCAGTGTGTCCTGGCTGTCCTCCCCCGGCAGGGGCGTGCCGCAGGTGTCGCAGATCGCACCACCAATAAATCCCGTGTCCCGCCAGCAGCTGCCACAAAGCCCGAACTCACCATCCACCCGGTCGCCGCAACTCAGACAGCGGGCCGGGAAAATCGTCTGCACCGCGGTTTGTAAACTAAGCTGCGCCACCCTATACCTCTCCGCCATGACCGCACCAAAAATACTGACTGACACCAGAGCGTTGCAGATGCACCGCGCACGGGCGCGGACCAGAGATCTGTTTTTGCAGGTTCAGGCAGCAGACGAAATTCAGGATCGCCTGGAAATGGTTAACAGGACGTTTACCAGGATTGCTGTGGTGACGCCCTTTGCCGGGATCTGGCGGGATCGGCTGCCGGAGGCGACCATCTGCGCCGACGATGAAACACTGCCCCTGGATGAGAAAGCCTTTGATCTGGTTATACATTCGATGTCGCTGCACTGGGCCAATGACCCGGTCGGGCAGCTTATTCAGTGCCGCCGTGCCTTGCGCCCGGACGGGATGCTGATTGCGGCGGCACTGGGCGGTCAGACCCTCGATGAGCTGCGCCGCTGCCTCAGCGAGGCGGAAATTGCGCTGACCGGCGGTCTGTCCCCGCGAATCGCACCGATGGGAGAAATCCGCGATCTCGGCGCACTGCTCCAGCGCGCAGGTCTTGCCCTGCCGGTGGCCGACAGCCTGCCGCTGAGGGCCGAATACCGCGACGCCCGGCATCTGATGCACGATCTGCGGGCCATGGGCGAGACCAGCGCGCTTGCCGCCCGGCCGCGCAAAACAGCACCCCGCGCGCTCTTTGACCGGACCGCAGACCTCTACCGGCACCACTTTGCCACCCCCGCCGCAAAGGTCACCGCGACCTTTGAAATGGTCTTTCTGACCGGCTGGGCACCTGACGACAGCCAGCAGAAGCCACTGCGCCCAGGCTCTGCTAAAGAGCGGCTGGCGGATGCCTTGCGCGTGCCGGAAACCCGTTTGCCTGATTGACCCCCGCTGAAAACCGTCTATCTGAGCGGGATATCGCGAATACTGAGGTCATTCACATGTTGGACAGCAGCTCCACAGCACCGGCGATGGTGCGCCCTGCAAACGCGGCGGCAGATCATCCCGAAGTCGCCCGGCCAAGAACGGGTATCCTGCTTGCCAACCTCGGCACGCCGGACAATTACGATTACTGGTCAATGCGCCGCTATCTCAACGAGTTTCTGTCGGACCGCCGTGTGATCGATTACAGCCCCTGGATATGGCAGCCGCTGCTGCAGCTGATCATCCTCAGCAAACGTCCGTTTTCCAGCGGTGCCGCCTATAAATCGATCTGGAACGAGGCAGAGGGGGAAAGCCCTCTGATGACGATCACCAAGGCACAGACGGCGCGGGTCGCGGAGACCATGAAAGAGCGGTACGGCGACGAGGTGATGGTCGATTTCTGCATGCGGTACGGCAACCCCTCCACCCGGTCAAAAGTGGCGGAGATGACAGCGGCAGGGTGCCGTAAGATTCTGTTTTTCCCGCTTTATCCTCATTATGCGGGTGCCACGTCAGCCACCGCAAATGACGAGTTTTTCCGCGCGCTGACCTATGAAAAATGGCAACCCGTGACACGGACCGTCGAGCCCTATTTTGACCGGCCTGACTATATTGAGGCGCTCGCGCAATCGATCGAAACCGCCTATGCCGGGCTCGATAAAAAGCCCGATATTCTCGTGTGTTCCTATCACGGTGTGCCGATCCGCTATCTGATGGAGGGTGATCCCTATCACTGCCAGTGTCAGAAAACGACACGGCTGCTGAAAGAGCGCCTGGGCTGGGACGACACCGAGATCACCACGACGTTCCAGTCAAAGTTCGGCCCCGAAGAGTGGCTGCAGCCCTATACCGTCGAGGAAGTTGCGCGCCTCGCAGAAGCCGGCAAAAAGAATATCGCCGTCTGCGCGCCGGCTTTTTCCGCAGACTGCATCGAAACGCTTGAAGAGATTAACGAGGAGATCAAGGAAAGCTTTGAAGAGGCGGGCGGTGAGCATTTCACCTATATTCCCT
>CBDUCB010000234.1:0-5020 GCA_965365545.1 uncultured Roseobacter sp.
ACTCCGACCGCCGCGCCGCCGTGGCGGTCAAGAATTACGCGCAGTCCAACCCGCATTCGATGGGCACCTGGAGTGCTGACAGCAAGACCGTGGTTTCGACCATGTCGGGCGGCGACTTCCGCTCCAACGAGAAATCCGCGACGCTCACAGCAGATCAGGCCGGCCCGGTGCGCATTGAGCACGAAGCCGCAGACGGCACCGTGACCGTGCTGAAAGACGGCGTTGAGTTTCCCGAGGGCTGCGTGGTGGACGCCACGTTCATGTCGGCGGCAGCACTCAGCGCCTTCCTGGAAGAGCAGATCGCCGAAACCAAAGAGGCGGGCACGCTGTTTTCCATTCACCTCAAAGCCACGATGATGAAAGTCTCCGATCCCATCATTTTCGGCCACGCGGTCAAAGCCTTTCTCAAGCCGGTTTTCGAGAAATACGGCGCAGAGCTTGAGGCGGCGGGGGTCAACCCCAACTCCGGCCTCGGCGCTTTGCTCGACACCGTGAAAGGCGCGCCGAAATCGGCAGAGATCCTTGCGGAGATCGACAGCGTTATGCAGGCGCGCCCGCCAATGTATATGGTCAACTCCGATAAGGGCATCAGCAACCTGCATGTGCCCTCTGATGTGATCATCGACGCCTCAATCCCCGCGCTGATCCGCGCGGGCGGCAAGGGCTGGGGCCCGGACGGCAAAGAGGCGGATGCAAACTGTGTGATCCCTGACAGCTCCTATGCGGCGGTCTATGACGAAACTATCCGCTATTTCAAAGAGACAGGTGCGCTTGATCCGTCGACTGCGGGCACCGTCCAGAACATCGGCCTGATGGCGCAGAAAGCTGAGGAATACGGCTCGCACCCGACGACCTTTGAGATCCCTGCCGCAGGTACCGTGCGTATGGTCCTCGCGAATGGCGACGTACTGCATGAGCACGCGGTGGAAGCGGGCGACATCTGGCGCTCTGCCTCGACGCGCAAAGCGCCCATTGAAGACTGGGTGCAACTGGCGATCGACCGTCAGGCCGCAGAAGACTGCGAGGCGATCTTCTGGCTGGATGAGACCCGCGCGCATGACGCCGAGCTAATCCGCTATGTGCGTCCGATCCTGGAAGCCAGAGGCGTGGCCGGCAGATTTCAGATCATGGCACCGCGTGAAGCCACCCGCGCCTCGCTTGAGACGGTGCGCAAGGGCGGTACTTCGGTGGCTGTCACCGGCAATGTGCTGCGCGATTATCTCACCGATCTCTTCCCGATTCTTGAGCTTGGCACTTCGGCCAAGATGCTGTCGATCGTAAAGCTGATGAACGGCGGCGGACTTTTCGAGACGGGCGCCGGGGGCTCCGCGCCCAAGCACGTGCAGCAGCTGATGGAGGAAAACCACCTGCGCTGGGATTCGCTTGGTGAATTCTGTGCGCTTGGCGAGAGCCTCAAATTCCTCGCGGATGTGCGCAACAACCCAAAGGCGCGCGTGCTGGGCAAGGCCGTCGATAAGGCGACCCAGGGCATTCTGGATAACAACAAATCGCCCGGCCGCCGCGTGGGCCAGCCTGACAACCGCGACAGCCACTATTTCTTCGCACTTTACTGGGCCGAGGCGCTCGCGGCACAGACAGAAGACGCTGATCTGGCCGCTCATTTCGCGCCGGTCGCACAGGCGCTGGCAGAAAACGAAGAGACAATCGTGTCGGATTTCGCAGCCGTTCAGGGGCGCCCGGCCGATACCGGCGGATACTACCACACTGATCCGGAGAAAACCGAAAGCGTCATGCGCCCGTCGTCCACGCTGAACAAGATCATCGGCTGATCTCATCGGGAATTGTGACGGTCAAAGCCCGCGTTGCCGACCAGGCTGCGCGGGCTTTTTGTCGCGCAGCGGGCATCAGAACAGATCGGTCAGCAGCGCGAAAAGTTCAGCCTGCGATGAGATCATGAGCTTGCGGTAGATGTTGCGCCTGTGGACCTTGGCGGTCTCGCGCGAAATTCCCAGCGCGAGTGCCGCCGACAGGTTCGAATGCCCCTGCAGGATGAGCGCTGACACCTGCGCCTCGCGCGGGGTCAGGGACGTCGCGCGGGTGGACCGCAAATGCGCGCGGATAAGCTCTTCGAGCGGGCGCGGGGCACGTATGACCGGCCGGGCCACCTGCCCCTGCGCCCGCCAGGACACATACTGGCGCAGCAGTTCGGCGATCAGCGGGCTGAAATGGCGCAGACACTGCAGCTCGCGGCGACGGTATGTCCCTGAGCCATCCAGCCGGCTCATCGACAAATGTGCGACCGACCCGTCGGCCGTCCGGGCCAGAAATCCGACCTCATCGCGGATCCGGGTCTGCTGATAATACTGCAGATAATATTCGCCGGCGAAAAACCGGTCGGGCGCGATATCGGCAAGGCGGAACATGCCATCCGTCGCCACCTGATCACGGTGCCGGAAAAACGGGTCCAGCCGGTAGGCGCCGTCGAGATACTGATCGGGGTATTTGCGTCTGAGCGACGGGGCTGCAAGCCAGTAGTCATAAGCTTCGGGGCGACCTTCCGGGCCAAAGCGCAGGATCAGGAATGTATCAAATTTCAGCCGCGCTCTGAGCAGATTGCGAAAATGCCCGAAAAACGACGAATCCGATGTGTGGCCCATGGCGGTCTGAAGACGTGCGACGTCATTTGGTCTGAGTTTTTCCAGTATCTCTACCCCGGAATGATGCGAAATCAGGCAGCCTATACCCCTGTGGGGGTATTTTTCTGGTAAAACATCCACGCAATGATCACAAGCGGGTGGACGAACACGGATCCCGGTCCGAGTATCGGTACCCAAACCGGGGGGCTGAACTACGTGACACCTGCGATCAGTGCGCGCGATCTGCGCAAAGTCTATCCCGGCGACCCGCCTGTTGTGGCGCTCGACGGGGTGAGCATCGACATCAGAGATAATGAGTTCTTCACCCTGCTGGGCCCGTCGGGCTGCGGGAAGACCACGCTTTTGCGTATGATTGCAGGCTTTGAACACCCCACAGCCGGCACGCTGTCGATGCATGGTGAGAACCTGCTGGACAGCCCGCCGCACAAGCGCCCGGTAAATACCGTCTTTCAGAGCTATGCGCTTTTCCCGCATCTGACCGTGTCGCAGAACATCAGCTTTGGCCTCGAGATGCTGGGCAAACCGGCGGATGAGATCAAAGCGACCGTGGATGAGATGCTCGCGCTGGTGAAGATGGAGGCAATGGCCGACCGTCAGACAAGCCAGATTTCAGGTGGTCAGCAACAACGCGTGGCCCTGGCCCGGGCACTGGCGCCCCGCCCCAGGGTGCTGCTCCTTGATGAGCCGCTGAGTGCGCTGGATTTCAAGCTGCGCAAGGAAATGCAGCTAGAGCTCAAACGGTTGCAGACCGAAACCGGCATTACCTTTATCTTTGTCACCCATGATCAGGAAGAAGCGCTGACCATGTCAGACCGCATTGCGGTGATGAACGCGGGCTCCGTGCGCCAGATCGGGCAGCCGCGCGATATTTATGACCATCCCGCCGAACGGTTCGTGGCCGATTTCATCGGCGACACCAACTTTCTCGCCGGCGAGATCGTCTCAACGGAAAACGGCCATGCTGAGGTGCGGCTCACCTCGGGCAAAACAGTGCCCGCGCCTGCGCCGGAAGAGACCCAGAGCGGGCGCAAAATCACGCTTGCTGTGCGGCCCGAGCACGCGGGTATCAGTGCCGGCACCGACGGTTTGCTGAGCGGCGATCTGCGCGAGGTCGTGTATTTCGGCACGGATACGCATTTTCACGTCGCACTCGATGACGGCACGGCCTTTGTGGTGCGCCGCCAGAACCGGCCTGACGTGGCCTCCGATCTGCAGGCCGGCGCCCGTGTCAGCGTGGATTTTCCGCCGCTGACGGGTCAGGTGCTGCGGGACTGATGCGATGAGCGATCTCTCCTCTGCCACCGAAAAGCACGCAAGGCGCACCCGCTGGCTGCTTCTGACGCCGGCGCTGGTCATACTGGTCTTTGCCGCGAGCGGCCCGCTGCTCATCACGCTGGTCTACTCCTTTCTCACGGCGGGTGCCTACGGTGGCGTGGAATGGCAGTTTTCCTGGGATGCCTGGTTCAACGTGGTTTTCGAGCGGGATATCTTCGAGGATACGCTGGGGTTTTCCGATGCGCATCTGAGCATCTTCTGGCGCTCGGTCAAACTCTCGCTGATGACGACACTCTTTTGCATATTCTTCGGCTTTCCAACGGCTTACTTCATCGCAACCCGTCCGAAAAAGCAGCGTGATCTGTGGATGCTGCTGATTATCATCCCGTTCTGGACCAACCTGCTGATCCGTACCTTTGCCGTGGTCGAACTGATCCGCAATGAAGGTACGGTCAACACGGTGCTGATCGCTCTGGGCATAATCGATGAGCCGATACAGATGCTGTTCACCGAATTCGCGATCCTCGTTGGCATGGTCTATGTCTATCTGCCCCTGATGGTGCTGCCGCTTTATGCCTCAATGGAGCGGCTGGATTTCAGTCTTGTCGAGGCAGGCTATGACCTCTACGCGACCCGGCTTAAGGTGCTGCGCCGGGTGATCCTGCCGCTGGTGAAACCGGGTGTGATCGCGGGCTCGATCCTTGTGTTCGTGCCCTCGCTGGGGGCCTATGTGACGCCACGCGTGATGGGCGGCGGCAACCAGCTGATGATCGGCAACCTCATTGAACTGCAGTTTGGTCAGGGCCGTAACTGGCCACTCGGGGCGGCGCTTTCAATCACGCTGCTGGCCATCGTGATGATCGCGCTGATGGTTTACGTACGCACGGCTGGTGAGAACGAGGTGCGCCATGGCTGAGCGCACCGGTTTCAGCATCCACCGCCAGCCCGGCTTTACCGCCATTGCGATGTTGTGCTTTGTGCTGCTGTATCTGCCGATATGTCTCGGTTTCCCTGAGCAGGTCACAGATTACAAACTCGTCCCACCCCCTGGCAGCGGAAATATACTCGATGAAGGCAGCGCACACTTCCTCCTGAACACTCGAACATCACAATCGCACTCTCGAATA
>CBDUCB010000235.1:0-4992 GCA_965365545.1 uncultured Roseobacter sp.
GCCGCACTCCGGGCAGCAGGAGCAGGTTTTGCCGCAGGTGTTGCCGCATCCGGCGCGGGGCGCGGCGATGCCGCCGGATCAAAGTTCAGCGCGGCAAGCGTTGACTTGTTGAGTACGCCCGTGGACGCGAGCCCCGAAGCAGACTGAAATTCACTGATGGCTTTGCGCGTTCTGGCCCCGATCAACCCGTCCACCGGCCCCGCATCAAAGCCGCGCGCATTCAGCGCTGACTGCACGTCGCGCAGCTGGCCGCGCGTCAGTCCCAGCGCTTTCTCCTGCCCCATAAACGCTTCCGGCGGCCGTGTTGCTGCTGTTTTCTGCGCGGTCTCCGCAGCTTTTCGATCCAGGGCGCTGACCACGAGGGCACTGCGTTTGAGCTTGGCTTTCTGCATGAGCACATGATCCGGGTGTTCCGCATAACGGTGGATAAACCGGGTCCACTGCGAGATGTCCGCAGCGGCCGCCGCCGATGAATACTCTTTCACCATCTGTTCTGTCGAAAGACCGGAACCTGTTTCTGTGGCGCCCGGTCGCGCCGCCGGCAGATTACTCATCGCGGCAATACGCACCGCCTCACGTTTCTGCCGGGCGATTGTCACCAGCTGGTTGTCCGGCAGATCCGCATAGCGGCCCAGAAACGCAGTCCAGTCCCGGTCGGTGCCTGCCGCTTCGGCGCTCGCGAAATCCGCCACCATCTGCTGCATGCGCAAAAGCGCACCAGAGGCATCCGGTGTCAGGTCAGGCGCGGCGCGCGGCGGCAACAGAAAAATATCGCGCCCGGGCAGCGAGCCATAGGTAAACGGCTCCTGTGCCCCGTCCGTGAGCTCAAAAACCGTGTCGCGCACCCGGCGGAACATCTTGCCCAGCTCCAGACCCGGCTCTTCGATATGTGTCAGCAGAGCGCGCGCATAGGGGCTGTTGCGCCCGTCGCCGTCCATCGCCAGCGTCCCGCTGCGCGCGGCATAGCCGACGAGCACACCGCTCGGATCGACCCGCGCCAGACCGCGCCCGACCGAACGCGTCCCGCTGGCATAGACCATATCCGACAGAAACGGATTGTTCCGGCAGGCATCAACGAGAATAAGCTTGAGCCCCCGCGCGCCGGAGACCGCGCGCACAAAACTCTCCAGCCGCAGCGCTTCGAGATCCACATCCCGGTCGCTGCGCAATTCAGCATTGACCGGGATGAGGTAGTTGGTGTTTTCGATCTCGATCCCGTGGCCGGCGAAATACACGATAACCATATCCGCATCCTGCGCGGCTTCGGCGAAATCGCGGAGTGTCAGGCGCATCTGCCTGTAATCAAGGTTCATACCCCGCGTCACGGTAAAGCCGATGCGCTCCAGCGCCGCAGCGAGGTCGGTGGCGTCATTTGCGGGATTGTTCAGGCTGGCGACGTGATCGTATTCCGAATTACCGATCACCAGCGCGATGCGTTTGTCCTGCGCTGCGACACTCTGTGGCCAGAGCGCCGCCAGAAGGCACAAAACCACCAGCACCAGAGCGCCCGCCCCGTGGCAGGCCCGGTCCCACCGCCTATGTCTTATCCCGTTCACGACTCGCAGAATACGCGTTTTCAGGCGATTCCCAAAGCCCGGGCCGCGCCTGGCTCAGCGGTGTCCCCAGTCCTGCGGATCGTCGGAGTTGCCCGGGCTCAGCCCGATGATATCACCCTCCGTCGAACAGCCGAGACCCAGCACCATCCGGTTGGCATATGCGAAATATGCGACCACCTGGTTGATCTCGAGGATCTGCCCGTCGTCAAAGCCGGCCTTGCGGAGGGTGCCGGCATCCGCCTCCGCCATCGTATCCGGGTGCCGCGTGAGCTTGCCGGCATAGTTCACCGCAGAATGCTGCGCGGGCGTCAGCGGTGCCTCCTCCGGCACATCCCGCCTAAAAGCCGCCCGGATCGCATCCGCCCGCGCGTCATCGCGCAACAGCCGCTTCATCCCTGCAAAATGATGACTTTCGCAATAATCACAGCGGTTGATGCCAGACACCCTGACGCCCAGCGCCTCCAGAAACCATTTGGGCAGCGTATTACCTGAATGATGCAACACGGCCTTATAGAGCGCCATATGTCCTTCCATCGAATGCGGCCGCAGGGAATGCGCTGTCATGATGTTGTCAACATTATTGCCCGGCCCGGCAATCCGCGCGTAAAGCCGCTTCAGCCGTCCCGTGGCCGCCTCAAAAGGCACCGTTTCGATCCAGGTCATCTCTTTACCATCCGTTAAGCATTTTAAGGGCTATCTGACCCTCTTTGCGCTCTGTGCGAAAGGGCTCAGGGCTTCCCCCGCCCCCGCGCCTCTGCCATACTCTGTCACAATCATAAAAACGAGGCCTGAGCATATGCCCAATGATCTTTTGTCCGGCACCACGCCCGAAGGCTACGACGCCTCCTCCATTGAGGTCCTCGAGGGTCTCGAACCTGTGCGCAAACGCCCTGGCATGTATATCGGCGGCACCGACGAACGCGCGCTGCACCACCTCGTGGCCGAGGTGCTCGACAATTCCATGGACGAGGCCGTCGCCGGGCACGCCAACCGGATAGAGGTCGAGCTGCACGACGATTTTGCCGTCACCGTGCGCGACAACGGGCGCGGCATTCCCGTCGATCCGCACCCGAAATTCCCCGATAAATCCGCCCTCGAAGTCATCCTCTGCACGCTCCACGCCGGCGGCAAATTCTCGGGCAAAGCCTATGAGACCTCGGGCGGGCTGCACGGCGTCGGCGCCTCCGTCGTGAACGCCCTGAGTGACAGCATGGTCGTTCAGGTCGCCCGCAACAAAGAGGTCTATGAGCAGCGGTTTTCGCGCGGGCTGCCCCTTGGCCCGGTCGAAAAAACCGGATCCGCTCCCAACCGGCGCGGCACCACCGTCACCTTCCATGCGGACCCGGAAATTTTCGGCGCCCACCGCTTCAAACCCGCGCGCCTGTTCAAATCGATCCGCTCCAAGGCCTATCTTTTCTCGGGCGTCGAAATCCGCTGGAAATCCGCCATAGACGACGGTGAAACGCCGACAGAAGCCACCTTCCACTTTCCCGGCGGGCTCTCGGACTATCTCTCGGAAACGCTGGGGTCGGCCACCACCTATGCCGACAATCCCTTTGCCGGAACCGTCGATTTCCGCGAGAAATTCGGGCAGGCGGGCAAGGTCGAATGGGCGATCAACTGGACGCCGTCGCGCGACGGTTTCATCCAGTCCTACTGCAACACCGTGCCCACGCCCGAGGGCGGCACCCATGTGGCGGGCTTCTGGGCCGCGATCCTCAAGGGCATCAAGGCCTATGGCGAGCTTTCCAACAACCGCAAGGCCGCGCAGATCACCCGCGACGACCTGTTGTCGGGGGGCTGCGCGCTGGTGTCGTGCTTCATCGCCGATCCGGCTTTCGTGGGCCAGACCAAAGACCGGCTTTCCACCGAAGCTGCCGCCAAAATGACCGAAGGCGCCGTGCGCGACCACTTCGACAACTGGCTCGCCGCCGATACGAAATCCGCAGGCGCCATTCTCGATTTTCTCGTCCTGCGCGCCGAAGAACGCCTGCGCCGCCGGCAGGAAAAGGAAACCGCGCGCAAATCCGCCACCAAAAAGCTGCGCCTGCCCGGCAAACTCACCGACTGCACCTCCAAGTCGCGTGAAGGCACCGAGCTTTTCATCGTCGAGGGCGACAGCGCCGGCGGCTCCGGCAAGGGCGCGCGCAACCGCAACACCCAGGCCCTGCTGCCGCTCAAGGGCAAGATCCTCAATGTGCTGGGTGCGGCCTCCTCGAAACTGGGCTCAAACGCGGAAATTTCCGACCTCTGCGAGGCGCTTGGCTGTGGTATGGGCACGCGATTTAATCTCGATGATCTGCGCTATGACAAGATCATCATCATGACCGATGCCGATGTGGACGGCGCGCATATCGCGTCCCTGCTGATGACGTTTTTCTTCACCCAGATGCGCCCGCTCATCGACGCGGGCCACCTCTATCTCGCCTGCCCGCCGCTCTTTCGCCTCACCCAGGGGCCGAAACGGGTCTATTGCCTTGATGAGGCCGAGAAAAACGCCTGGCTGGAAAAGGGCCTCGGCGGCAAGGGCAAGATCGATGTGTCACGCTTCAAGGGCCTGGGTGAAATGGACGCCAAGGACCTCAAAGAGACCACCATGGACCCCGCCACCCGCAAACTCATCCGCGTGTCGATTGACGAGGACATGCCGGGAGAGACCGGTGATCTGGTAGAACGGCTGATGGGGAAAAAGCCGGAGCTGCGGTATCAGTACATCCAGGAGAACGCGAAGTTTGTCGAGGAGCTGGATGTTTAGCGATCGCTACGGAGCCAACTACGGTTTTGACAAACGAGTCACTATTTTCTCGCAAGAGTTAGAATACGATTCCGAGACAGAATACGAAGATACCATAGTCAAAGTTTTGGATTTTGATGAAAGCACATATGAGAAAGCCTATGAAGTTGATATGGGCGCTGGTGCGGACTGGCCCTTTGTGGCACTTCAAATCCTAGAATCCGTTGCGCCAGCTTCCTTAATCGCGACCGTTTTCTTTTTCGGCGAAAGAATTGAGAATAGTTTTGATGCTTGGCATCGCATGGCACGCAAAATTGTTGGACTCACACCTAAACATGCATTTCTGGATAGAAATGGCGCTGCCGTTTTAGCGCTATCGAAATTGACCGAGGCACACTCAGCTAGCACCTTCGAACTATTGGCTTATCAATGGATTGACTCAAATATGGCCTTTCCAAGAGATTCCGATCTGGCTGAAAAATCAATGGAACTCATTGCATCTCTAAACGAAATTGCGCCTGCGGATAGCCAATTTGGCCAAGGTTTGCACGGATTGCCTCAGCACTTGTTCAAAATACGGGCTGATAACGTCGTTTTTCTTGTAAGAGTTTTGAGCACAGATGTCTTTATTAGAGTAATTAAATCAGACTAGGGCCTGTGGACATTCATCTTGATGCTATGAGTGCTGCTACAAGGTTCCAA
>CBDUCB010000236.1:0-4982 GCA_965365545.1 uncultured Roseobacter sp.
GATGTAGAGCACCGCGTCGTCGATCACGGCAACTTTCTGATGATGGGTGACCGGCAGCTTCGGCGGAAACCGGTGACGCAGCGGGCGCACCGAGCCGCTGTCGCCCTCCACATATCCCTTCAGTCCGGGCATGCAGCGCAGCGCCTCGCTGCGCACCCCGTCGGGCAGCCCGGAAAGCGCGCTGCAGGTCTGCGCCAGACGCGCCTGTACTTTGGGCCAGAGCACCAGTCGCGGCCCCCAGCCCACCCGCGCGGGGTGCGCTGCTATGCTGACGGTCAGCTTGCCGGGATTACGGGTCAGCTCTCTGATGCCGGCAAAAACCTTGGCGGATTTCCAGCTGTCACGGTGCAGATCCGGGCGCACCACCGGATCGAAATCCGATATCACAAAGCGGATGGCGACACCCTCGTCGAGTTTACGGATCAGCAGATCGGCCCAGGTGTCACCCGTTGCCCGGGCCTCGTCCGAAATCAGCGGTGTCCGCGGATCAAATACCCGAAACCCCGCATCAATACGGTCGCGTGCCGCCAGAACCGCGCGTTCGAACGCCGGAAAAGCCTCTTCCGCCGTGACCAGCACTTCGGTGTCGCACGCCCGGCTCATGTCAGATCTCCGCCGGTTCGCCGGTACCTGCGGCGCCAAAGGCCTGTTTGTCGTCGCGGCGCGCCGTCGCGCGCGCCTGTACGTCATTCACGGCCTTGCCCAGCTGTCGCATCCAGACGATGAACGGGATCGCCACCAGACCGCCGAGCGGACCCCAGAGCCAGATCCAGAACACCAGCGAGACAAAGACCAGCAGCGGGTTCACCGACACATGGCGGCCCACAACGCTCGGCGTCACAAACTGTGCCTCGATCATATTCATGGTCAGGTAAATCGCCGCCGGCGCAAAACTCATCAGCCCGTCAAACACCACCATGCCGGCAATCAGCAGCATCAGCGCAAAAGCGGTCGGGCCGAGATACAGCACGAAATTCACCAGAAAAGCACCAATGCCCCAATAGATCGCATTGGGCATCCCGAGTGCTGACAACACCAGCACAACAAGCGCACCAAAGGCTGCATTCACCGACGTTATGGCGAGGAAATAACGCGACACATCGGTTTCCGCACGGCACAGGATTTCGCGGTTCAGCAGGGAGGATTTCCGGTCGATCAGCTCGTACATATCCGTTCGCGTGAGCAAAAAGAAATAGAGCACACCGGCAAACACCATCATCTGCCCTGCCACAGAGGGCAGATACGACAGCAGCTCAGCCGCCCCCGGCACAACTTCGGCCGCGTTCTCGGCATCGCTCCCGCCCCCTTCGGGGTTCAGAACGCCGGCCATGCGTTCCTGAACGTCTGCCATGTTCTGCATCAGCGACTGAACGCCGCTGAGCGCTTCGCGGATCTCGAACCAGTAGATGGGGATGCGGGTCATAAATCCGGCCAGAACCGGATAAAACAGCAAAATGAGCGCGAGGAAAACGAACAGCACCAGCATCAGAACGGCGAGTGCACCGATTGCGCGGGGCGCGCCAAGCCTGTCGATTGTGTCAGCAAGCGGGGCAAAAACGATGCCCGCAACAAAGGCGAGAATGAGCGGCATAAAAACCGGCTGGCCGGTTTGCAGCAACCAGATCAGCGCCGCCGCACCCAGACAAACCTGGGCCGCACGGATCACAAGAACTGTTTTATAATCGGGCCGGATCAGTGAGTCTGACACGATAAAATCTCCTTTTGCCGGAGACACCGGCAGAAAAAAACCGGCCCCGCTCAGGGGGCCGGCTTTTGAAATCAGACCGTCAGTTTACGCGGCCGCGGTCGAAGAGCCTTTGGGGCCTGCAAAGAACCAGATGATGAAGCCGATGACCGGCAGCACAAGGATCAGCAGGGTCCAGAGCAGTTTGGCGCCTGTCGATACGCCGCTGGTCCATGTTTTCACCAGTGCGTAGATGTTCAGGACCAGTACGATAAGGCCGAAAATACCATATTCCATTGTCTTTTCCTCTTCTGTGTGTTGTTGCAGGTATAACCCGGTCCGCCCCGGATGGTTCCCGCAAAACGTCCACGTTTTTGTAATCGATGTGATCGCGCGCCGTTTTAGGGGGCTCAGCGCCGGGCGCTGCCGCCCCTCAGTAAAAGTCAGACCGCAAAGGCCGGCAAACCCCGTCAATGAGCACCCGGAGCGGCGCATAAAAAAGCGCCCTGCCGGTCAGCAGAGCGCTTTAAAATCTGAACGGTGAACGGATAAAACGGTTCAGGCCGCGTCGCTCAGTTCTTTCGCGATGATTGTCTCGATCTCATCGAGCGGATGGTTCGTCAGAACCTTAGGGATATCCATCACCAGTTTGTCAGTGACGACCTGGTGCAGGCTCTCGCGCAATTCGCTCAGCACCGGACGACTCGCCGCAATGACCAGGTGCTCGAAAGCGCCCGCATGGGCATCCTGATAAAGGCTGTCCGCGATGTCATCAGCAAAGCGTTCTTTCGCCAGCACGTGCCAGTCGGTATCCTGCACGGCGGAGCGGTGAACGCCCGGGCCGTCATTAAACCGGCCGGGCCGGTTCGCCGCCCATTCCTGCGCCTGCGGATTATCCTGAGTTTCCTTTTCGCGCACGACGAGGTGCATATCCTCTTCATCGCCGCGGTTCACGAGATAAAGCACCTTCTCCCCGTCTGCGATGACAACCCATGTGCCTTGTTTGATCCCTGAAGTGGACATATCCGTCTCCCTGATATTCGTTTAACTGCGCTGCACCGCGCCGCGACTGCCGGGAAAACCGGCCAGTTTGTGCGGCCGGCGTCCCGGACCACCGGGTCGTGCGACCTCTGCCCGGATCAGCGCCATGTTGCGCTTGTGCGATTTGAAAAAGAGGTCGAAGACATCACCGACCAGCGGGATACCGCCGACAAAAAAATCAAGCGCCGTGTTAAGCCCCATACGGGCCAGCACGCGACGCCGCACACCAATCTGCGCGCCCTCATAAATCATAAAGATACCCGGCACAGCAGTCACCAGATCACCCAGCCCCGGGACAAGACCAATCACGCTGTCCCACCCGAACCGCACGCCGATCACCGGAATGCGAAAACGGGTATCAAGGCGCGAGGCAATCCGGTCAAGCCGGTCCAGTCTGTTCTGACGGTCTGTTCGCGAAATACTGCGTGTCATGGTGTTCTCCCTGCCGGTGCCGGCACTTTATACTGCGGTGTCAGTCGTCCTTTTTAAGGTCACGGAACGCATCTGCGATCTGTGTCTCCGATCCGCTTTCCTCGACTGTCTTTTCGGTTTCTTCCGACATTTTTGCGTCGCTTTCGGCGTGATCCTTATCGCCTTTTTCGCCCGGCTGGTTCTTCAGCGGCAGATGCTGCTCCGAGCCTTTGAGATCAGGATAGCTTACGGTCTGAGATACGGTTTTCATGATGGTCTCCGTGATAATACGTGTTGGTTTTCCGACGGCCCTTTGCCGTGCGGCTCAGTGAAAGAACGATCTCGCGGCCCGCCGGTTCCGAAATTCATAAACAGAACCGCACAGATGCACCCCCTGCCCTGCCCCGGCTGGCACCACATCGGGAAACCCGCAAACCCGTCGCGGTTTTTATGGAACACAGATGCATGTCGCGCGGTTGGCAAAGGGTATGCTTACCGACCGGTGCATGTTTGCCTGCACAGGGTGACACGGGCGGGTTGTGACGAAAACGACATCGTGGAGGCCGGAAAAAATGGTTACAGACTGCCATCATTGTCATCTGCGCCGTCTGCAGGTTTTTGAGGATATGACCGCAGATGAAGTGCGCAAAACAAGCAGCTTCAAATCCGGTGAACTGACCGTCGACCGCAATACCGAAATTCTGATGGAGGCCTCCGATGCGCCGCAGATCTTTACTGTACTGCGGGGCATGGGCCTGCGCTACAAGCTGACCCCGGACGGACGCCGCCAGGTTCTGAACTTCATTTTTCCCGGAGATCTGATCGGCCTGCAGGCCCCCATGCTGGGAGAGCTGGGCCACTCGGTGAAATCCTCGACGTCGATGACGCTCTGCGCCTTCAACCGCAAAAACTTCTTTGATTTCTTCAAATCCTCCGTTCGCCGCGCCTATGACATCACCTGGCTGGCGGCGAGCGAAGAGCATTTTATGGGCGAGACCCTGACCACTCTGGGACAGCGGAATGCAGTGGAATCCGTGGCCTGGGCCTTCGTGAAGGTATTTCAGCGCGGCAAGGCACTGGATCTCGTGACCAACAACCGCATGCCCATGCCCTTTGCCCAGCAGGATCTGGCGGACGCGCTCGGGCTGTCGCTGGTGCATACAAACAAGACGATCAAACGTCTGCGCGACCGGCAGATGGTGAACTGGTCAAACGGTGTGCTCAAAATGCACGACCTGGAGAAACTCGCCAATCTTGCCGGCATGGACCTTGATGACGTGCGTGAACGTCCGCTGATCTGACCGCAAGTTCTTTGCGCGGAACCAGACAGACAGAATGCGCGTTCCAGTGGTGACACCGGTCCTTCGCGACCACCCCGTTCCGACAAAGGAGATATGTCATGGCCCGTGGCCGCACCGCGTCTGATCCCACCGAAATTCCCGCAAAAGGGTGGAAGGATATCGCCTTCCGCGTCAAGGATGAGGTCGCTCAGGACCGCGTTGGCCTGATTGCCGCCGGCATCGCGTTTTACGGGCTGCTCGCACTCTTTCCGGCCATCACCGCCGTGATTGCTATTGCCGGTCTGATTGCAGAACCCGTTCAGATCACCAATCAGGTCGGCCAGCTTGCGGGTCTGATCCCCGAGGAGGTCACCACCATCATTACCGACCAGGCGACCGCGGTTGCCGGCTCGCGCGAAGGCGGGCTGGGCATCGCGGCTCTGATCGGTGTCGGCATAGCGCTCTGGTCCGCCTCCAAGGGCACATCGAGCCTGATACAGGGCCTGAATGCGGCCTATGACGAGGAAGAAACCCGCGGCTTTTTCAAAAAGCTGATCACCCGTCTG
>CBDUCB010000237.1:0-4965 GCA_965365545.1 uncultured Roseobacter sp.
ATGTGAATGCCGATATGCCGGTCCCGCGCCGGTCGCTTTCCGAACCGCTGCGCCAGCCTGCCGCTGTCGAAGAAGAAATGGCGCCCGCCGCCGTGGCCGTCGAAGCCGAGCCACAGCAGGAAGTCGCTGTGCGCGAAACAGACGAGCCGGGTCTCTTTGAAACTCTGGACGTTGAACAGGCTGCGGCCTCCGATATGGCCGAGGATATCTTTGCCGAGGACACACAGCAGGCAACTGACGATCTGCCGCCGCCTGCGTATCAGCCTCAGGTCGCGGCGTTCGAGCCGCGCCGGGATGCGCCCGAAACACAGGCCGAAGCCTTTGTCGCACCGCGCGCTCCTGCTCCCGGCACGCCCTCACCGGAAGCCCTTGCCCGCCTGCGCGCGGCTGCCGAGAAGGCCGCACCACAGACCGTTTCCGATCACCAGGCGCGCGTTGCCCGCGAAGCGGCCCAGCAGGGGGAACGCCCGCGCTTTGGCATAAACTCGCTGATCAACCGGATGACAGGTCACGGCGAAGGTGCCCCGCAGCCAGCGCCGCGCCAGCAGCCGCAGGTTCAGCATCGCAGTGCAGCGCCCGCTCCGATGCCTCAGGATCAGGCGGATCCCGATCAGGAACGCATCGAAATTCCGGCATTTCTGCGTCGCCAGGCGAACTGAAACCATCACGAATACCGGGAAGGGGGCTGCGGAAACGCGGCCCTTTTTCTATTTTTATCAGGGGTTTGGCATCGTGCAGGCGTCTTTGCGCCGAAATGTAACAGGAGTGTTTCAGTCGGTTGCAAAGATTGAGTTGGCTCCGGGGGCGCCAGCACCTAACTAGCTGTCAAGCGGGTGAAAAACCTGTGGGATTGAGAGGTTATTGTGCAGACTACCATCAAATCGCCGGTCAGTTTTACGGGCCGTGGATTGCATTCCGGTCAAAAAGCCACGCTGACCATCCGGCCGGCAACTGCCGAGCATGGCATCTGGTTTGCACGGACCGACGTGGCCGTGGGTGACCGTATGGTGCCCGCGCGCTGGGACGCTGTTCTGCGCTCACCGCTTTGCACGCGCATCGAAAACAGTTCCGGTCTGCAGGTCTCTACAGTCGAGCATGTGATGGCGGCGCTTGCCGGCTGTGGCGTGCACAATGCACTCGTCGAGATCGACGGTCCCGAAGTGCCGATTCTTGATGGCTCCGCCGCTCCCTTCGTGCGCGGCATCATGCAGCGCGGTCTGCGTGACCTGCATGCACCGGTACGCGCGTTTGAAATCATGAAAGAAATTACTGTGACCGACGGTGAGGCCTCCGCAACGCTGGCCCCGGCGGAGACGTTGATTATCGATTTCGAGATCGACTTCGAAGACCGCGCCATCGGTCATCAGCGCAAATCGCTTGTCATGAACAACGGCAGCTTTGCCCGCGAGCTTTGTGACAGCCGTACCTTCTGCCGTCAGGCGGATGTGGATGCGATGCTCTCAAGTGGTCTGGCGCTTGGCGGCAACCCGGGCGAGAACGCGGTCGTCTTCGACGGCGACCAGGTGCTGAGCCCGGGTGGTCTGCGTCACAGTGACGAACCTGTACGCCACAAAATGCTGGACGCTCTGGGAGATCTGGCGATGGCGGGTGCGCCGCTGATCGGTCACTATACCGGTGTGCGTGCGGGCCATTCGCTGACCAACACGTTGTTGCGCAAGGTTTTTGCGACACCGGGTGCTGTACGCATGATCGTCTGTGATGAAGATACCGCAGCGCGTCTTCCGGGTTACGGTCTGGTCTGGGACGAAATTCCCGCAGTTGCCTGAACGGCACGCTGCTTTTAACATCACAAACAATGTATTAGGTGCAAAGGGCGTTTTGCGCGCCTTTTTTCTGTGCTACGACACACCTGAGTGCGCATGGATACGGCGCACCGGGGGAAACGGATGAGGAAAGCCGGCATGGGAATGATCAGATCGCGTCACGGAGTGATCGGCGCGCTGCTCGTTGGTGTGGCACTTGGCGGTTGTGCCGAAGACAGTGGCCGGACCACCGGCAGTTTCTTTAACCCGCAGGAAATTCCGCTGGAAACCTACTCTGCTGAGCAGATTTTTGAACGCGGTGAGTTTGAGCTGAGCCGGTCGCAGCCGGATGAGGCCGCGTTTTACTTCTCCGAGATCGAGCGCCTGTACCCGTATTCGGACTGGGCGCGCCGCGCGCTGATTATGCAGGCTTTTGCCTATCACTCTGACGAAGACTATCCCAACAGCCGGTCCGCTGCGCAGCGTTTCATTGATTTTTACCCCGATGATGATGATGCGGCCTATGCGCAGTACCTCCTCGCGCTGAGCTATTACGATCAGATTGACGAAGTCGGTCGGGATCAGGGACTGACCTTTCAGGCGCTGCAGTCCCTGCGTGAGGTGATCGAGCGCTATCCCGAGAGTGACTACTCACGCTCGGCCATCCTCAAATTTGATCTTGCCTTTGACCATCTTGCGGCCAAGGAGATGGAGATCGGGCGCTATTACCTGCGTCGTGAGCATTACTCCGCTGCGATCAACCGGTTCCGCGTCGTGGTTGAGGATTTCCAGACCACAACCCAGACACCCGAAGCCCTGCACCGCCTTGTCGAGGCCTATCTCTCGCTTGGCCTTACTGATCAGGCACGGACAGCAGGCGCTATTCTGGGATACAACTATCGCTCGACTTCCTGGTACGAGGACAGCTATGCGCTTCTCACCGGGCAGGGGCTTACCCTTGAAGCGGCCGGTGACGGATGGCTGCGGCAGGTCTATCGCCAGACCATCAAAGGGAACTGGCTCTGACCCGGCCACCGCCAGAGGACCGATAACGCCAATGCTGCGCGGACTGGATATCGCCGACATGCTCATCATCGACCGGCTGGAACTGGCGTTTCAGCCAGGTCTGAATGTGCTCACCGGGGAGACCGGAGCAGGCAAGTCTATCCTTCTGGATTCGCTGGGTTTTGTGCTGGGCTGGCGCGGCCGGGCGGATCTGGTGCGGCAGGGGGCGGAGCAGGGCGAGGTGACGGCCTGGTTCGATCTGACGCCCGGTCATCCGGCCCGAACGGTACTCCGTGACGCGGGCCTGCCGGACGGGGATGAGCTGATCCTGCGGCGCATCAACAGCCGCGACGGCCGCAAAACTGCATGGGTCAACGACCGGCGTTGTTCCGGTGAAGTGCTGAGGCAACTCTCGGACACACTCGTGGAACTGCATGGCCAGCATGACGACCGGGGGCTTCTGAACCCGCGTGGCCACCGGGTTATCCTGGATGAATTCGGCGGGCTGGAGGGGCCGCGCGCAGCGGTCCGGGCGGCATGGAACACGCGCGGACAGGCCGCCAAAGCGCTGAGGTCAGCCGAGGCCGCGATGGACGTCATTCGTGAAGAAGAGGATTATCTCCGGCACGCGGTGGCGGAGCTGGATGCACTGGCACCGGAGCCCGGCGAAGAGGCCAGCCTCGATGTACAGCGGCGTCTGATGCAGGGCGCAGAAAAGATCCGCAACGATGTTGTGCGCGCGCATGAGCTTTTGGGGGCGCAGGGGGCTGAAGCAGCACTTGGTGAGGCGATGCGCTGGCTGGATGGTGCGGCAACGCATGCTGAAGGGCGGCTGGAGGTGCCGATGGCAGCACTGTCCCGTGCGATGTCCGAACTCGGGGAGGCACTCGACGGCATCGGTGACGCCGTTCAGGATTTATCCTTTGATCCCAATGATCTGGAGAACACAGAAGAGCGCCTTTTTGCCATTCGCGGCCTTGCCCGGAAACACGATATTCTGGCGGATGATCTTGCTGTATTCGGCGATACCCTGCGTGAAAAGCTGAATGCCCTTGATGCCGGGGATGCGGATCTCTCGAAGCTGCGGCAGGCGCTCGACAAGGCCGAGGCGGAATACAAGGACACAGCGGCGCGTCTGAGCGATGCCCGCAAGTCAGCGGCAACGTCACTTGACAAGGCCGTCAGTGCAGAGCTCGCACCGCTGAAGATGGAGCGCGCGGTTTTCACAACACAGATCACGCCCGATGCGCCAGGTCCCGAGGGCCATGATGCGGTGGCGTTCAGCGTCGCCACCAACCCCGGCGCACCCTCAGGGCCGCTCAACCGGATCGCCTCGGGCGGTGAACTCAGCCGGTTTTTACTGGCCCTCAAAGTGTGCCTGACGCGGGGACAGACCGGCCTCACCATGATTTTTGACGAGATCGATCGCGGTGTCGGCGGCGCAACTGCGGATGCCGTGGGGCGTCGCCTGTCAGCGCTGGCAGCGGAGGGCCAGGTTCTGGTCGTGACCCACTCCCCTCAGGTGGCGGCCCTTGGCACGCATCACTGGCGCGTGGAAAAGCAGGTCTCCCGCGGCATGACCACCTCGACGGTCGTCCCGCTGCCCGGCGACGACCGTATAGACGAGATTGCCCGGATGCTGTCCGGTGACACCATTACCGATGAAGCCCGTGCGGCTGCGAGGTCATTGCTCGCTGTTCAGGGGTGCGGCGGATGATCAGGCACCGGGTCGCGCCTCTCGCTGAAAATCCGCAATCCCCCCGGCGGGCAACGGATGGCTGACAACGACCGGTCCTACATTTCACGACAACTGGACATGGCCGTCAGCTCCTGCCGCGACGGTCTCGTTCACATCCGCAAACACGGGCCGGGTCAGGTTCAGTTCTGGTTTATCGCACTGGCGGTCGGTATCGCGGCCGGCTTCGCTGCGATCTTTTTCCGTAAGGGCGTCAACGGCTTACAAACCTTTCTTTATGGAACCGAGGACGTGCGCCTGCTGCACAGTTTTGCGCAGTCTTTGCCGTGGTACATGATCCTGATCATCCCGATCTGCGGCGGGCTGGTGGTCGGACTGATCCTGCACAATTTTACCCGTGATGCACGCGCACGCTCGGTGGCGGATGTTATCCATGGCGCCGCGATGCACGACGGGCACGACGAAGAGGCTCAGAATTGTGGTAGCGAACCCGTAGCGAAA
>CBDUCB010000238.1:0-4952 GCA_965365545.1 uncultured Roseobacter sp.
GGGATACGAGGCCAGGCCAGGTTTTTCCAACTTCGCCAGAAGTGACATTGGTGACTTTGTAAATTCCCAAAGAGTTAGCTATCTCGGAAATCTCGTCGAGGCATCAAGCGTAGGGATGAAAGGTGTCGAGGAACTCGAAAGTATCGAGCGACTCCTTTCTGCCGCAGGCTACGGCCCCGACCGCATCGTCATCGACCCTTCCGTCGTCCGTGGCCTGGGCTACTACACAGGTCCCGTCTATGAGGCCGAACTCACATTCGACATTCAGGACGAAAAAGGCCGCACCCGCAATTTCGGTTCTGTCGCGGGCGGCGGGCGGTATGATGATCTCGTCAAACGCTTCACCGGGCAGGAAGTGCCGGCCACGGGGGTCTCCATCGGCGTTGACCGCCTGCTGGCCGCTTTGCAGGCCAAAGGCAGGCTGGAAAGCGACGCGCAGGGCCCTGTGGTCGTGACCGTCATGGACCGCGACCGCATGGCGGATTACCAGGCGATGGTGGCCGAGTTGCGGCAGGCCGGCATTCGGGCGGAGGTCTATCTGGGCAATCCGAAGAATTTTGGTAACCAGCTCAAATACGCCGATAAGCGCGGCAGCCCTGCGGCGGTCATCGAGGGCGGTGACGAGCATGAAAAAGGTGTCATCCAGATCAAGGACCTGATCCTCGGGGCCAAAATCGCCGAAAGTGCGACCCTGGAGGAGTGGAAAGACCGGCCCAGCCAGTTTGAGGTGCCGCGCGAACAGCTGGTGGCAAAAGTGCGCGAGATCCTTGCCGCTCACAGTCCGGACGGCGGCGCAAAATGACAGACCGCGCGCAGACGCTCGCGCGGGCCGCCGGGTTGCGGGCGGTCTTTGAGGCCGCCGGCGCGGTCAGTGTCGAGACACCGGTGCTGCAGCCCGCACATACGCTGCTTGATCTTTATGGCGAGGAGATCCGCGCGCGGGCCTATGTGACCTCGGACGCGCTGCGCGGCGAGCAGATGCTGCGTCCTGATTTCACTGTGCCGGTCGTGCAGATGCACATGGCGCACGGGGCCGAGCCTGCGCGCTACACCTATTCCGGCGAGGTGTTCCGCCGGCAGGAGCATGATCCGGACCGCGCCAACGAGTTCATTCAGGTGGGTTTCGAGGTTTTCGACCGCACCGATCCTGCGGCGGCGGATGCCGAGGTTTATGCGTTGATCGCCGGTGCTTTGTCTCCTTTGCGGCAGCGCGCGGCAACGGGCAATAACGGTGTTCTGATGGCTGCGGTTGAGGGGCTGAAAACCACGGCCCCGCGCAAAGCCGCGCTGATGCGTCACATCTGGCGTCCGCGCCGGTTTCGCGCGCTGCTTGACCGGTTCTCGGGGCGCACGGCGATGAGCCGCACGCGCGAGGCGCTGCTGGCCGGCGATCTGCCCGACGCGGATGCGCCGCTTTCCGGTCGCCGCAGCGCAGCGGAAATCACAGCGCGGATCGAAACGCTGCGCGAAGACGCGGCAACAGACCCGCTCAGCACCGAAGAAGTCCGTCTGCTTGATGCGCTTCTGGGCGTGCGTGAGACGATGCCTTATGCGCTGGAGCAGCTGCGCGACCTGGCGGTGGATCTGCCGCAGATTGCACCTGCCGTGGCGCGTGTTGCGGCCCGTGCGGGGGCTCTGGAGGCGCGCGGCATCGATGTGCAGAGCCTGCCCTTTGAGACGAATTTCGGCCGCACCTCGATGGAATACTACGACGGCTTTGTCTTCGGGTTTTTCAGCCCGGACCGTGCGGATCTGCCCGCGGTTGCCACCGGGGGGCGTTATGACGCGCTGACCCGGCGGCTGGGACAGGGCCGCGAAATCCCGGCGGTGGGCGGTGTTCTGCGACCCGGTCTGATGCTTGAGCTGGAGGCCGCGCAATGACGATCCGGCTTGGGGTGCCGTCCAAGGGGCGTCTGATGGAAAAAACCTGCGACTGGTTTGCCGGGCGCGGCGTAACCCTGTCGCGAAGCGGGTCGGATCGCGAATACGCGGGCGCAGTCGAGGGTATCGGGGGCGTCTCTCTGGTGCTGCTCTCTGCGGGCGAAATCCCGCGCGAACTGGCCACCGGGCGTATCCATTTCGGTGTCACAGGCACTGATCTGGTGCATGAAAAGCTGCCGCGCTGGGAGCAGCAGGTGGAACCGGTCGCGGAGCTTGGGTTTGGTTTTGCCGATCTGGTGCTGGCTGTGCCCCGTGCCTGGATCGATGTTGAAACCGTTGATGATCTGGACGCGGTGGCGGCAGCCTTTCGCCAGACCCACGGCATGCGCCTGCGGATTGCCACGAAATACCACAGACTGGTGCGCGAATACCTGCGCCAGAGCGGGGTGGCGGATTATGCGCTGGTTGACAGCCAGGGCGCAACCGAAGGCACCGTTGCCAATGAAACCGCCGAGGCAATTGCCGATATTACGTCGAGCGGCGAGACCCTGCGCGCCAATCACCTTAAGGTGCTGAGTGACGGCCCGGTGCTGCGGTCGCAGGCAACGCTGTGGCGCAGCCGCATTGCACAAACCGATGATGATGACCGCGCTGTTGTGGCAGAATTTCTGGACCGCCTCGCGGTCTGAGCGTCAGAGGACGCCGATTTCAGCAAGCGCGCGGTTGAGCTCAACGGGCAGAGGCTCTTCGCTGGCGCGGCCCTCCGGCAGATCGGGCGGAGCATCGCCCGAGGGCAGATAGCGCCAGCCCTGGAACGGGCGTTTGAGCGATGTCTGTGTGCGGACGATCTGCGGATCGAGCACAATTGCACAGCGGCGGATGCCGTCCTGCCCGGTATATTCGTCCAGACGCATGACCGTCTGCCGGCACTGGATCACCCCTTTGATCACCCAGTAGATCGATCCGCCGTTCAGTATTTCGGCGGCGCGTTTCGGCCACATCCGTGTCACGTGACGGGGCAGACCATCCGGTGCCTGGGCGCGTTTTGTTGCCTGCCAGGCGGACAGATCATCGACGTTTTCTGTCCCGACGGACAGTTTGATCAGGTTGACCGCTTTATCCACAGCTTTTCCCACTGACATGCCCCCAGAATCTGCACCACCGCCACATAATGTAGATGAAAGCGCGCCGGGAGCAAACTGTGGTAGAAAGACGCGCAGGGATCGTGTAGCCTGATTGCCTGCCTCAGCCACCAGAGAATCATGCCATGACACGCTTTGCTGCCCCCATTGCCGAACAGATCTGGGATATGAAGTACCGCTTCAAAGAGGCGGATGGCACGCCGAAAGACCAGACGGTGGAAGACACCTGGCGGCGCATCGCCCGGGATCTCGCGCGCGTGGAGAAAGACCCGGCAAAATGGGAAGACCGTTTTTACGCAGCCCTTGAGGATTTTAAATACCTGCCTGCGGGCCGGATCACCGCAGGTGCCGGCACGGCGCGGTCGGTGACGCTCTTTAACTGCTTTGTCATGGGCACAATACCTGACAGCATGGGCGGTATTTTCGATATGCTGAAAGAGGCCGCCCTTACCATGCAGCAGGGCGGCGGCATCGGATACGATTTTTCGACCATCCGGCCGCGGGGCGCTGATGTGCACGGGGTGGCGGCAGATGCCTCCGGGCCGTTGTCTTTCATGGATGTCTGGGATGCGATGTGCCGCACAATCATGTCGGCCGGCTCGCGCCGGGGGGCGATGATGGCCACCATGCGCTGTGATCATCCGGATGTGGAGGATTTCATCGCCGCCAAATCCGATCCGGCCCGTCTGCGCATGTTCAACATGTCGGTGCTGATCACGGATGATTTCATGGATGCCGTTAAAGCGGACGGACCGTGGGATCTGGTCTTTGACGGCAAGGTGTACCGTACGGTGCAGGCTCAGGATCTGTGGAACCGGATCATGCAGGGGACGTATGACTATGCCGAGCCGGGGGTGATTTTTATCGACCGGATTAATGCGGCCAATAACCTGCAGTACTGCGAGACCATTGCCGCGACGAACCCCTGTGGCGAGCAACCGCTCCCGCCCTATGGTGCCTGCCTGCTGGGGTCAGTGAACCTGTCACGTCTGGTAAAGGACGCCTTTGAGGAGGGCGCAGCACTCGATGAGGCGGCGCTTGACGATCTGGTCGCCGTTGCCGTGCGGATGATGGACAATGTGGTGGATGCATCGAAGTTTCCGCTGGAAGCGCAGGCGCGCGAGGCGCATGCCAAGCGCCGGATCGGGCTTGGCGTGACGGGACTGGCTGATGCGCTTCTGATGGTCGGGTTGCGCTATGGCTCCGACGAGGCGGCGCGTCAGACGTCGGACTGGCTGCACCGGATCGCCCGCGCCGCATATCTCGCGTCGGTGGATCTTGCGAAGGAAAAAGGCGCTTTTCCACTTTTTGATGCGGACGGCTATCTGGCGTCGGGCACAATGCAGGCGATGGATGAGGATGTGCGCGAGGCGGTGCGCACCCACGGCATTCGCAATGCGCTGCTGACTTCGATTGCGCCGACGGGCACGATTTCGCTTTATGCCGGCAATGTGAGCTCCGGAATCGAGCCGGTCTTTGCCTATGCCTATACCCGCAAGGTGCTGCAAAAGGACGGATCGCGCACCGAAGAGGAAGTCGTTGATTACGCGGTGCAGCTCTGGCGTGAGAAATTCGGTGATGCGGACCTGCCGGATTACTTCGTGAATGCGCAGACGCTGGCGCCATCGGATCATGTAAAGATGCAGGCAGCGGCTCAGAAATGGGTGGATTCGAGCATCTCCAAGACGATCAACTGCCCCGAAGATATCAGTTTCGACGCCTTCAAGGATGTTTACATGCAGGCCTGGGACACGGGCTGCAAAGGCTGCACAACCTACCGGCCCAATGCGGTGACGGGGTCGGTGCTGAGCGTGTCGGAGGAGAAGCCGAAAGAACAGGCTCCCGAAGTCATCACCACCGATGCCGCCGAACCGCAGCGTCCCCACGGGGACGTCATCTATATGTCTGAGCCGCTCGACCGGCCCTCGG
>CBDUCB010000239.1:0-4935 GCA_965365545.1 uncultured Roseobacter sp.
CTCTACATCGGCGGGCTCGATCTCGACCAGCGGCGCCATGATACCAAACGTCACGACACGGGGGCGGCGGACACCTGGCATGATGTGCAGCTCATCACCCGCGACGCGGAACTGGCACATGCGGCCCGTCAGCATCTTGACCGCTTTCTGGACGAATGCGAAGATCCGGACCGGGTGGAAGCGTCCTCAGGCCTGCTGCGAACCCTGTCGGTAAAACGCAGAGGGCCCGCGAAATACCTGTCGCCGCGCGTCACCGAGACCGGGTTGTTAGATCACCATCTTGACTGCATTTCCCGGGCTGAGAAGTTTATTTATCTGGAAAACCAGTTTCTGCGCGATCCGCAGATCACCGGTGCTCTGGTCAGGCGGGCAGGGGCGGTGCCAGGGCTGGGGCTGCTGGTGCTTTTGCCGGCGGCGCCGATGGAGGTGGCCTTTGACAACGAGACCAGCCTTGATCACCGCTATGGCGAATATCTGCAAAGCCGCTGCATCAACCGCCTTGGCAAGGCCTTCGGCGACCGTCTGATGATCGTATCCCCGGCGCAGAAGCGGCGCGCAGAAGCGTCAGACCGCAGCACGCTCGCAGGCGCGCCGATCATTTTCGTGCATTCCAAAGTCTCGGTTTTTGATGACCGGGCGGCCATTGTAAGCTCGGCCAATCTCAACGGGCGCAGCATGCGCTGGGATACGGAACTGGGCATGGCGCTGGAGACCCCCGGGACCGTGCGCGCCCTGCGCCACAAAGTAATGCGCGCCTGGCTGCCCGGGACGGCGGGCGATGAATACCTGGCGGCAGAGCCTGGCACGGTGGCGGTCTGGCGGCAGTTGGCGGAGCGTAATCTTGCCCGGCACCCGGAGAGCCGTGAAGGGTTTATCCTGCCCTTTGACGCGGAACCCGCGCATGACTTCGGCACCCCGCTGCCTGGTGTGCCGGTCGAAATGGTCTGACCGCCGGCACCGGTCGCGGTGCTGCATCTGCAAAACAACCCTGACGCGCTGAATCTTCGGAACCAAACGGCCCTGCGCACGTTGGTCCGGCAACAGATACACCGGAGGAAACAATGACTGATTTTCCTGAAGAGACAAAAAAGAGCGAATTCCGCGAGCGCATCGATCAGGCCACTGATGATGCAGCGCAGAAAGTTCGTGATGAAGCCGAAGCGGCCACCGACGCCGTGACCGCCCGCGCGGAATATGAAGCCGCGACTGCCGCCGATGCCGCCGAAGCTGCATCGCGCCAGTTTGAGCCGGGCAGCCTTCAGGCGCAGGCCGCAGACCATGTTGCCAACAGCCTGCAGCAGGTGGCCGGCGCATTGCGCGACACTGACCTGAATGAGGCAGCGGGCAAGGTATCGCATTTCGCACGCGAGAACCCTGTGCTGTTTCTGGGAGGTGCTGCACTGCTCGGATTTGCCGCTGCGCGCTTTCTCAAAGCGTCCGATCCTGCGACGCCTGCGCGCCTTGAGCATGACGTCGACCCCTGGACCGGTCATGTGACCGGCATCCAGCGCGCGGCCACCGTGCCGGCAAGCCCGGCAGGTCCGACCGCGACAGCCTATACAAACGGAAGGTCCACAGCATGACAGATCACCCCGAAAACCCGCATGTGCGACCCGATCCGACTGACGCCCCGGCGCTGGTCAGTGATCTGATCCGCCACGGTTCGCGACTCGTCGGCGACGAAATCCGCCTGGCTAAAAAAGAAGTTTCTATGAAGCTCAAAAGTGCCGTGGCCGGTATCGCCATGATCATTCTTGCAGGCTTTCTTGTGCTGTCCGTTCTGGACGTGCTGTCGGCAGCCGCTGTTGCAGCCCTTGCAGAGCTTGGCCTGCCGGTATCCGTTTCATCGCTGATCGTAGCCGGTGTCGCGATCGTCGCCGCCATCATTCTGTTTATGGCTGGCAAATCGCGTCTGAGTTCTGAGAGCCTGACACCGGATAAATCCATCAAAAATGTCCGCCGGGACATCGAGACCATCAAGGAGAACGCTCATGTCTGACAACATTCACGAGCTCGAACGTAACATCGAAGAGAACCGCGGTTTGCTGGACCGCACATTGAGCCAGCTGACCGCAGCGATCTCGCCGGAGCAGATCTCCAGCACCGTGGCCCGCGAAGTGCAGGCCCGAAGCGGGGCCGCAGGGTCTGCCGCCATCGATATGGCGCGCGCTAACCCCGCTGCTGCCGTACTGGTCGGGGTCGGCCTTGCCGCACTTCTTGCCGGACCAAAGCGTCCGACCCCTGAGGTGCCTTATGACCGGCGCGACCGCGAGGTGGTGCAGGGACAGAGACCGGGCGAGGTACTGACGGGCGAGTTTGACCGTCGTGTGGCCGCAGCTGAAGCGGCGGAAAAGTCCGAACCTTTCGCCCCTAAAATGCGGGCGGCAATTAATAACGGTCTGGCCGAACTGCCGGAGCCCGCGCGCCGCCGCGTGCTGCAGGCACGCCGTGCCGCCATTGACGTGCAGGAGAAACTTGACCGTCAGGCAGCGATCGCCGCGCGCAAGGCGCGCAGCTATCACTACCGGCAGCCGCTGTCGACCGGCGCGATTGCTGTAGGTCTGGGGGCATTGGTTGCTGCCATGCTGCCGCGTACGCGTCTGGAAGACGACATGCTTGGTGCAAAGCGCGATGAGCTTTTGCAACAGGCGGAGTTCACTCTGAAGGACGAATTCTCACGCGCCACACAGACCGGCGAAGCCGCTCTGCGTGAAAGCGTGCGGGCCGGGTATGACCGGCTGCAGCAGCACTGACGCCTGCTGGATTCAAACCTTTGATCGAAACGAAAACCTGAAATCAGGAGATGTAAAATGAGTACGACAATTCACAGCGCCGACCCCGACACGCTGGCAAATGCCGGCAAGCTAGACGAAGACAAGACAGCCCGTGACAAGGCGGCTGACACTGCCGATGCGGCCCGTGCTAAAGTATCCGAGACAGCCGATACCGCCCGCCGCAAGGCATCTGAGGCCTCGACCCAGGTAGCTGAGAAGGCAAACGAAGTTGCGGAAAAAGCCCAGGATATGGCCGCTGATATGCGCGACAGCCTGAACGAAGTTGGTGCCTCTGCACGTGAGATGGCGAAAGAACAGCCGCTGATGTTTGCAGCCGGCGCCCTGTTTGTCGGTGTAGCGATTGGTCTGGCGATCAATAAAAACCGCTACTGATACGCGGCGACAGAAGATCTGAAAGGCACGTTCCCGCGAGGGACGTGCCTTTTTTTCGTGGCTGTTGTGCTGAGTGCAGCAACGCACTAAGTCACTGATAAAATGTAATAATGTGGGAACTCATCGCCCTTGTCAGGTGTTACATCCGGACAAGGAGGCCCTATGCGACGTTTCATCACCAGCACCGTTTTCATGGTTTTTGCCGCAGCGCCGGAATGGGCAGAGGACACGCCCGTTTGTATGCCGGCAGTTGAGCTCGAAGCCACGCTGAAAGACTGGTACGGCGAAACGCCCGTGACCGCCGCACAGGATGACCAGGTGCTCTGGGCCTCAGAGCGCAATGACACCTGGACGCTTGTGGAATACCGCAGCTATGAGGATGCCCGCGTGGCCTGTACCCTTGCGAGCGGCGAAGACAGGATCCCCGCGTCCGTTGATCAGGCGATGCTTGCCCTGCCGGCAGACACGTCCGAGCGCCGGGTGGCACAGATTTCAGAGGATTTCTGAGATAACCTCGGCGGGGTCCGGAAAGCGCGGCCCGTGAAACACCACCACGCCATTTTTACGCATCTCCGCCATCGGCCCGGTATCGGCATCGTCTGATCCGTCTTGCGTTTCGCGCAGGACAACTGCGCTGACCCGCCCTGGATAGTCATGCACGACACCGGCATAAATTTCGCTGTCCTTCTGACCGGTATCGCCCAGAAGAACGGTGGTCAGCCCCGGGTGCGCTTCCAGAAGCTGGCGGATGCTGCCGCCTTTATGGCTGCCGTGTCCTTCGGTAATCAGCTTGGTCTCGCTCAGGCCCAGATCGCGCAGAAACATCGGACCGCGCGTCAATCCGGTGCGCTCGAATATCATGTCCAGAAAAGCATGCATATTCCACGGCGACGAGCTGACATAGTAAACCGGGTTGCGTCCGTTGCCGGACAACCCGTCGATGAGGCTGCGCGCGTCTTCATGGATCTCGCGCGAGAGCACGCTGCCGGTGAGCGACGTCCACAGATTGCGCACCAGCGACCAGGCGTTGGTTTTCAGCACGGTGTCATCAATGTCTGATATGATCATCAGCTCTGCGGTGGCGTCGGGCACAAAAGCATGGTTGACGGCCGAAACACCGTACTCGGGCAGATGCACCGTAATCTGTGTCCAGCCGGTCGTTTCAGGACGCGGAAGGGTGAGGGTGTAATAACCTTCCTCATCGGTGATCGTGGTAACGCCACCGGCCTCAGCCGTGACGCCTGCGACCTCATCCGTCATGAACAAAGACAGCATATCGCGGAAATTCGATACCGGCCCGGTGTCGGGCCGCGCGGCGCGCTGACGTGCTTCTGTCAGGACCCGGCCGCGCAGGATCAGATGCTCATGGGTGCTGTAACCGATATAAGGGTCAATGACGCGCGTGCCCACGGGATCCGGTTTCAGCCGGTCCGTCAGGCGCTCGCCTTTCAGGGCAAGTCTGTGAAAGATTTCTCTGGCAGTTCCGCGCACGCGCACAGGCTCCTTATCCGGGACACCGGCACCCGCCAGCGCAGTTTACTCGTTGGAAAACGCATGACCGCGCGCAGAGTTCCAAATCTCCCGGTCTGGCCCCTGATATAACATAACATGACTTACAGGCATACTGCTGTCAGTGTCGGTGGGGTCGCGACAAGCATGCGGGTTTTCGCATCCGACGGGTTGTTGACGAGGAGGATTAACTCCGGACGGGTTTGTTTTCTTCCGGGCCTTCGCCTCAGTCCATTTTCATGGCTTCTGTCTCGATGTT
>CBDUCB010000240.1:0-4934 GCA_965365545.1 uncultured Roseobacter sp.
TGGCGGAAAATCTCGGCACCACTGAACAGCGGGCGGTCCCTACCGGCGAGCAGATACACCCTTAGCGCCGCCGAACAAGCCCTCTGGACCAGGCCCGGGGCAAGGCCTAACCTGCGCCGTGATGCTGCGGTATATTCTGAAACGTTCCGGCTCGCTCGTCCTCAGCCTCGCAGTTGCGTCGCTGATTATCTTTGCCGTGACAGAGATCGCGCCGGGCGATCCCGCCTCCTTTATGCTGGGCCTGAACGCACAGCCGGAAACACTCGCGGCCCTGCGCACGGAACTCGGCCTCGATGTGCCCAAAATCCAGCGCTACTTTTCGTGGGTCGGCGGGATGCTGACGGGTGATTTCGGCACCTCTTACACCTACCGCACGCAGGTCTCCGACATGGTTGCCGACCGGATCGCGGTTTCAATCCCCCTGGCGGCCTATGCGCTGACGCTTTCGGTGGTCATCGCCATTCCGGCGGGGCTTTTCGCCGCGTCGCGGCGCGGTGGTGCAGGCGACACCGGCGTGATGGCCGCCACTCAACTCGGCGTCGCAGTGCCCAATTTCTGGTTTGCGATGATGCTGGTGCTGGTCTTTGCGATCCACTGGTCGTGGTTTCCCGCGGGCGGTTTTCCCGGCTGGGACGAGGGTTTTGGCACCGCACTGCGCGCCCTCACCCTGCCTGCCATCGCGCTTGCGCTGCCCCAGGCCGCCATTCTGACCCGCGTGATGCGATCTGCCCTGCTGGATGTGCTGGGCGAAGATTTCATGCGCACCGCCCGCGCCAAAGGGCTCAGCCCGCGGCAGGCGCTCTGGCGGCACGGGCTGCGCAACGCCTTTATCCCGGTGCTGACAGTGATCGGCCTGCAATTCTCCTTCCTCTTTGCCGGGACCATCATCATCGAACAGGTTTTTTATCTGCCCGGTCTCGGCCGCCTCATTTTCCAGTCAATTTCGGCGCGCGACCTCATTGTGGTCGAAAGCGTGGTGATGCTGGTCGTCTTCGGTGTGATCATGATCAACTTTCTGGTGGATCTGGCCTATGCGGCCGTCGATCCCCGCCTGAGAACCCGCGCATGAACCGCCAGCTTGCCATCGGTCTCGGCCTGTCGGGGTTTTTCATTCTGCTGGCACTGGTCTCGCTTGTCTGGACGCCTTTCGATCACACCAGCCTGAACATTCCGGGCAAGCTTCAGCCGCCCGGCGGCGCGCATCTTCTGGGCACAGACCATCTGGGGCGCGATATCCTGTCGATGGTCATGGTCGGCGCGCGCACCTCGGTCGCCGTGGCGCTGGTTGCGCTGGTGATCGGGCTCAGCTTCGGCGTGCCGCTGGGTCTGGCCGCCGCGGCGAGGCGCGGCAGCTGGCTAGATGAGACGATTATGCGCGGCAATGACATCGTCTTTGCCTTTCCGCTGCTGGTAATGGCAATCCTGATCACCGCTGTCTTTGGACCTTCGGCTGTCAATGCGATTATTGCTTTCGGTATCTTCAACATCCCTGTTTTTGCCCGGGTGACGCGGGGGGCCGCCCTGCCGCTGTGGGAGCGCGAATTCATCATGGCCGCCCGGGTGGCCGGCAAGGGCCCTGCGCGGATCTCGCTGGAACATATCCTGCCCAATGTGACGAACATGCTGATTGTTCAGGGCACAATTCAGTTTGCCCTCGGCATCCAGGTCGAGGCGGCACTTTCGTTTGTCGGGCTTGGCGTGCAGCCACCCACCCCGTCTCTGGGCCGCATGCTGGCTGATGCGCAGACCCTGGTGACCCTGGCACCGCATCTGGCCATCGTGCCGGGCGTGGCGATCATCCTGATCGTTCTGGGGCTCAACCTTGCAGGCGACGGGCTGCGCGACCAACTCGACCCGCGGCTGAGGCGGCAACGGGTATGAGCCTTCTGGACATCAGCAACCTGTCGCTCAGCATCGGGGGCACCCCCGTCCTGCGCGATGTCTCCCTGCGGATCGGCAAGGGAGAAATCGTGGCACTGACCGGGGAAAGCGGCTCGGGAAAATCGCTGACAGCCTTTTCCGTGATGCATCTGTTGCCACAGGGTTCTCAGCTTTCGGGCGCCATCCGGCTTGGCGACACCGATCTGACAGCCCTGGACGAGGCGGGTCTCTGCGCTTTGCGTGGCAAAGACATCGGCATGGTTTTTCAGGAACCGATGACCGCGCTCAATCCGGTGCAGACAATCGGCGCCCAGGTCAGCGAACCCGTCCGGCTGCACGAAGGCACAACCCGCGCCGCCGCCCGCACGCGCGCCGAAAACGTGCTGGCGCGCGTCGGCCTGCCACCCGACCGCTTCCCGCTGTCACGCTATCCGCATGAACTATCGGGCGGCCAGCGGCAGCGGGTTGTCATCGCTATGGCCATTGTGCTGCGCCCGCGTTTGCTGATTGCTGATGAGCCGACAACCGCGCTTGACGTGACCACCCAGGCACAGATCCTCGATCTGCTCACCGGGCTCACCCGCGAGGATGGCATGGGTCTGATGATGATCACCCATGATCTGGCCGTGGTCGCCGGCATGGCCGACCGGATCGCGGTGATGCGCGAAGGCCGCATCGTCGAAGAAGCGCCGACGCATGACCTGCTGACCGGCATGCAGCACCCCTATACCAAAGCGCTCTTTGCCGCTTCCGCGCACCGTGTGGCCCTGCCCCCTGCCCCGCCGCCCGAGCCGCTTCTGGTGGCGCAGAATGTCACGCGCAGCTACACCCTGCGCCGCACCCGGCTCTTTGCGAAACCGCGTGTGGTCGAGGCTGTGCGCGATGTGAGCTTTACCCTGAACCGCGGTGAACGGCTGGGGCTGGTGGGCGAAAGCGGCTGTGGCAAATCTACCCTCACCCGCGTTCTGCTGGGCCTTGACCCCGCGCAGGCCGGCCGGATCACTCTTAACGGCGCACCACTGCGCGCCCACAGTGCCGGGGCGCCGGTGCAGAACCGCATGCAGGTGGTGTTTCAGGACCCCTTCGGCAGCTTCAATCCGCGTCACACGGTTGGCCGTCTGATCAGTGAGCCTTTCCACGCCCTGCCCGATGCGCCGGGCGGGCAGACCCGCGTGCAGGCCATCGCCACGGCCCTGTCGGATGTCGGTCTCAGTCCTGGTGACCAGCACCGCTATATTCACGAGTTTTCCGGCGGTCAGCGCCAGCGGATTGCGATCGCGCGGGCGCTGGTCACCCGCCCCGACCTGATTATCTTCGACGAGGCGGTTTCCGCCCTTGATGTCTCCGTACGGGTGCGCATTCTGGACCTGCTGGCGGATCTCTGCCGCAGTTATGGTCTGACATGGCTTTTTATCTCGCATGACCTCAGCGTGGTCCGGTCCGTGACCGACCGGGTGCTGGTCATGCAGGCAGGAAAAATTGTGGAAGAAGCGCCGACAGAGACCCTCTTTACCGCCCCCCGGCACCCTTATACCCGCAAACTGCTGGCCGCAGCGCCAACGCTTGATCTGCCTCTGCGCGACGGCACGGAGCAGCATGTCTGATATCACCCTGAAACCAATCAGCGCCCTGCGGGATTTCGACGACGTTCTCGACCTCGCAGAACGGGCCCGCGACTATGTTGTGCTGGAAGTCGGTCACCCCGCAGATGACGCCTATGTGCGGGACTTTTTCGAGGCCTGCCCGCCCGGCAGAACGTCCGACAGCCTGATCCATTTCGCGGTAATGCGCGGCCAGGAGATGGCCGGCATCGTCGGTATCGCGTCAGGCTATGAGCAACCGGACGACTGGTGGATTGGTCTGATGCTGCTTGATCCTGCCTACCGGGGGAGCGGGATCGGCCATACTGTGATAAAGCTGATCCGGCGACTTGCCCGCAACGAGAGGATCGCGATGCTTAAGCTGTCGGTGCTTGACGCAAATCCGCGTGGCGAAAGCTTCTGGCGGCGCGAAGGGTTTGTAACACACCGCATGGCCCCGGCCACGCCGGAGAGTGACGGGCACGACAGAGTTGTTCTGAGCTATCAGATCAGGGAGGATGACTGAGATGCGACTGACGGGAAAAACGGCAATTGTGACGGGTGGCGCCTCGGGCTTCGGGGCTGGTATTGTACGTAAATTCACCGCGGAGGGCTGCCGGGTAATGATTGCCGACATCAACGGTACGGCGGCAAAAGATCTTGCTGATCAGATGGGAGATCACGCCGTGGCGCATGAGGTCGATGTGGCGGAGGGTGCTTCGGTCGACGGGATGGCCAGGGCGGCACACGCGCTTTGGGGTCACGTGGATATCCTCGTCAATAACGCGGGCGTCACCCACCTGCCAACCCCGATGGAAGACGTCAGCGAAGCGGATTTCGACCGCGTCACAGCTGTGAATATGAAATCGGTCTATCTGACCGCGCGCGCGCTGGTCGGTGGCATGAAATCCGCCGGGAAAGGCGCCATTCTTAACATCGCTTCCACCGCGGGTCTCTCACCGCGCCCGAACCTGAACTGGTATAATGCCTCCAAGGGCTGGATGATCACCGCGACCAAAACCATGGCTGTCGAACTGGCGCCCTCCGGCGTGCGCGTCAACGCGCTTTGCCCTGTGGCCGGTGAAACGCCGCTACTGAAATCTTTCCTCGGCGAGGACACACCCGAGATGCGCGCAAAGTTTCTCGCAACGATCCCCTTGGGCCGTTTTTCCACCGCCGAAGACATGGGCAATGCCGCGTGTTTTCTGTGCTCTGACGAGGCGTCCATGATCACTGGCGTCGCGATGGAAGTCGATGGGGGCCGCTGCATATGAAGACGATCAACCTTGCCGAGAAGCTGTCAATGTTCACATCACATTGGGATCCGCATGTGGTGGCAGACTACAATGACAATGAGGTCATGGTCGTGCGGTTCCAAGGCGCTTTCCCTTTCCATCTGCACGAAGACACGGATGATTTCTTTCTGGTGCTGAAAGGTGAAATGACGATGGAGCTTGAAGACAGCGCCCATAC
>CBDUCB010000241.1:0-4894 GCA_965365545.1 uncultured Roseobacter sp.
AGGACCGATCATCCGTTGCGCGCCCTGCTGACCTGCTGATGCGTCTGACCGATATTCTGATCAGCATAATTCTGCTGCCGTTCTTTTTGCCGGTTCTGGTTGTCGTGGCCTTTTTCATTCTGCGCGAGGACGGGAAACCGGTTTTTTTCCGCCAGACCCGGATCGGTCGCGATTGCAAGTCGTTCGACATTCTTAAGTTCAGGACCATGCGACACGACCCGGAGCGCGCCTCGGGCGTGGTCGCCGAAGGTGCTGATCTGAAAAGCGCGCGGGCGCAGTTTCAGACCGCCTCAAAGTCAGACAACCGGATCACGGGCACCGGGCGCATTCTGCGCTCCACGCATCTTGATGAGCTGCCGCAGCTTCTGAATGTACTCAAAGGCGATATGTCGCTGGTGGGTGTCCGGCCCGATGTGCCGGTGCAGCAGGCAGATTACACCCCCGGCGAATGGCAGATGCGGCACAGGCTGCGCCCCGGAATCACCGGTCTTGCGCAGACCGACCCCGTCGGCGCGACGGAACCTGGCGGTCGCACGCGCCTCGACCTGGAATGGGTCCGGACGCGGTCGTTCGGCCTTTATGTCAGGATCCTCTTCCGGACCTTCCGCAATGTGCTGGGCCGCAAGGGCATCTGACACGGATCTGTTCAGCCGAGGGCGGCGACCCTCGCACGGAAGAGCTGACAGTTCTCTTCCAGCCGCTCAGGATGGTCTGCAAAATCCCGGTAAATCCGGCGCAGTTTTGCAATCTCAGCGGGGAAATCCATTGTCTGTAACAGCGTTTCCAAATCAGGCGCACGGCGGTGAAATGTGCGTGACAGGATCGCCGCCGTCGATCCGAGCCGCACATGTTCGCCCAGCACAAGCCCGGGCGGTATCGCGCCCTCGCCGGCACGCGCAACCCCACCCAGACCAAACCGAATATCCGCCGCCTTCAGTGCTGCGGCTGCTTCTTCCAGAACACCCTCAGCGAGAGGGGTAAACATCATCGGATCGCCCCGCTCCAGATACAGATCGTTCAGCCCGATATGCAGATCGGTCAGGGGCACATTGCCGATCATTCCGGGCAGAGCATCAATGGCGCCCACAGTCTCAAAGAGGGGCACGGCCTCGACGCGACCCGCCAGCAGATCGTAAAACCGGCTCAGCGTATCTGTGTCGTGAAACATCGGCAGCATCACAGCATCGGCGCCCCGCGCAATCACATCGTCGATCTCGGCGCGCGATCCTTCGTACAGCGGATTGATCCGCACCAGAAGATTTGCGTCAGGCGCCGCGTCACGCACGGGCGTAATGTCGGCGGTGTCCAGAACGGACCTCACCGTATCCAGATGCCCCTGGCGTTCCTCTTTACCCATGACCTCCAGATCGACAAAGAGGCGGTCCACCCCATGGGACGCGACAAAGGCCGCGATCCCGGGATCCTGCACAATCATCAGAAACCTGAGCCCGGGCGTTGGCGTCATGGTGATCGGACCTCTGCTCCGGCATACAGCTGTGGCACGTCAGCTCCCTGAGGTCCCGGCAGAGAAGTTCTGCATCCATCGTGCGGTCATCAGCAGAGTGCGCAGCTCGCGGGTGTGATTGGCCTTCTCCGCGATGTGGTCTGCCAGCATCTGCTGCGCGCCGGAGACGTTATAGCGCCCCGGATCGAGCGTCGCGATCGTGTCCTCTGCCCAGCCTTTCAGCGGGCCTTTGATCCATTCACCGATAGGCATCGTCGGCATGGACTTTTGTCTGAACATCAGGTCGCGCCCGTAGTGCCGCAGCCCGTAATCCTTCAGGAAATATTTGCTGACCCCGTCTCGGATTTTGTCCTGCAGCGGCATCCGCGCGAAAGCTTCCGAGATGCGGTGATCCATGAAGGGCGAGCGCCCCTCAATTGATTGCCCGGCACCCATACGGTCAGTCTTGATCAGGTTATTGCCCGGTGAAAGAGACGTGCATTCGTAGGCTGCGATCTGATTGATCGGCTCAAGGTGCCGCCAGGGCGCCAGGATTTCCTCAAATACGTCGATCGGGGTGGCCATGGTTGCAATAAAATCGGGGTTAAGCACACGCGAACGCGAGGCTTCGGGCATAAAGCAGATGCGCGAAAAATAATCCGTGAGCGGGAAATTGGTGCGGGTCTGCGACGCAAAAAACGCCTGATTGTGGGAGAAGCCCGACAGCACCTCGTCAGGCCCGTCCCCGTTGAAGGCCACGATAACACCGGCATTGTGGGCCGCCTGACAAAGTTTGCGGATCAGGAAAAACGAAAAGTCACCATGCGGCTGGTCAGCGTGGTGCAGCACCGCGTCGATATTGTCCGGCACGATGGAATTGTCATAGGTCAGGGGCTCCAGATCGATCATATCGAACTGAGATGCCGCCTGTTCTGCGAGATGGTATTCGCCGTACCCTTCTTCGCGACAGTCGAGACCGAAAGCGAGCATGCGCGGCGCGTTCCAGCGCCGGTGCAGGTGAGCTGCAATCACCGAGCTGTCCACACCGCCGGAAAGAAAGAGACAGCCCTTCACGTCAAAGCGCATTTGCAGACGGATGGCATCGTCGAGAAGCTCGCCGAAAGCGTCATGGCTCATCGACGCGCTTTCTGCGTCCAGCGGCCAGGACCACCAGGAATGTGCCGTCCGCGTGCCATCGGGTCTGAGTTCCAGCCATGTGCCCGGCGCCAGATGCGTGATCCCCTTGTAGCACGTGCGTGGCGGCGTACAGTAGTTGAAGCTGTGCATCAGGTTCAGGCCGACATCATCAATGACCGGCTCGACGCCGGGCAGCGAAAGAATAGATTTGATTTCCGAGGCAAAGGCAAAGCCACCGTCAGGCAGGTCCATCAGATAGCAGGGTTTAATCCCCTGGCGGTCGCGCGCCAGCATGCCGCGGTTTTCTTTCGTGTCCCAGAGACAGAAAGCGAACATGCCGATCAGGTCTTCCAGCATCGCCGGGCCCTTTTCGCGCCACAGATGCACCAGTACTTCGGTGTCGCAGCGGGATTTGAACTTATACCCTTTTGCCTTCAGGTCTTCACGCAGCTCGATGAAGTTATAGATCTCACCATTGAAGACCACCCAGACGGTATCGTCGGTGTTCGACATTGGCTGTCCGCCGTTTTCCGGATCAACCACCGCAAGACGCGCATGGCCCAGCAGAGCCGGGCCGATCTCCACCACGTCCTGCTCATCAGGACCGCGGTAGGATATGCATTCAATCATCCGGGCGACGTCATCCGCAGTGTACCGCGGGCTCCCGATCACACCTGCTATTCCGCACATCTGGTTCTTCCTTACCTTACTTCAGACCACCAGCCGGGCAACCGGGCTGGTGTGGGGAGCATTCCCCGCGACGGACGCATCTTCGCGGGCCTCTGCAACGATATCCGTTATGATCTGCACAAGCCTGTCGAGATCCGCTTTGCTTTCTGTTTCCGTGGGCTCAAACAGCATCGCCTGAGCCATGTCCTCGCCATAATAGACGCAGCCGGCGCCAACAAGGGTCGGCGGGTGAACACCGAAATCAATCATGCGCTTCGCCAGATCCAGCGTCGAGACCGGCAGTTTGCTGCCATCCAGAAGCGCTTCATGCATGCAGGGGCGGTCGAAAACCGGCGGCAGCACCGGACCAAGCGCGCGCATGAGATAATTGGCGTTGAGTACGGCATCAGCAGAGGCCTGCCTGAGGCCGTCAGGACCCAGCGAGCGGATATAGGCCCAGGCGCGCAGCAACACAGAGATATGGCCGTACCAAAGCTTGATCCGCAGCGGGTCAGGCGCCAAAGGGTCGCTGAGCCCCGGCGAAAGATAGCGGGCCAGTTTCGATCGCACGCTGATCGGGCCCGCGCCCGGGCCGCCGCCACCGTGGGGCGTCGAGAACGTTTTATGCAGATTGATATGGGCGATATCAAATCCCATCCGCCCTGGCGAGGAATGCCCCATCAGCGCGTTCATATTGGCCCCGTCGTAATAGAGCAGTGCGCCGGCCTCGTGCACGGCTGCGGCCAGGGCCCCGATCTCCTCCTCAAAGAGCCCGAAGGTCGAGGGGTTGGTGGTCATCACAACGGCAGTGCGCTCCGAGAGAACATCGCGGAAGGCCTGCGCGTCCATCAGCCCGTCGGCGCGTGTGGGGACGATGCGGCAGGTAAACCCGACCATTGAGGCCGAGGCCGGATTGGTGCCATGGGCGCTGTCGGGAATGATCACTTCAGTGCGTTGCGTCTGGCCGGTATCTTCAAAGTAGCGACGCGCGATTAAAAGGCCCTTGAGCTCACCATGCGCGCCCGCGGCAGGGGTGAGATCGACCGCATCCAGCCCGGTGAGCGCCGCAATGGCGCTTTGGAGTTCCTCGCAGGTCCGCCTGAGTCGGGAGAGCGTTCCGGGCGGCTTTCAGGGGTGAAGTGCCTGAAAGCCTGGCTGCTCAGTCAGCAGGTCATTGCGTTTGGGGTTGTATTTCATCGTGCAGGAACCGAGCGGGTAAGACCCTGTATCCACTCCAAAATTATTTCTGCTGTAGGTGGTGTAGCGCCTGACGAGACCGACCTCGGGCATGGGTGCAAGGTCAGCATGACTGTAAAATCCGGTCTGATCCTGCAGGCTTTGCGGATCTGGCGGGGTGGCGTTTGTGTCAGGGGCGTCCTGCACCGCGTTCGCATAGGCCTGCAGCATCGCTGGTGATGTCGTCTCGGTCACGGCAATCAGAAGCTGCGACGGGCTCAGCCCGGGGTGTCGTGCGGCACAGACACCGGCAAAGATCCCCGCTGCATGCAGGCGCGCCACAACGTTGATGCGCCGTTCTTCTGTGCCGAAATCGGCAACAAACTCGTTGAAGACCGGTCCGGTGACGGGCAGGGACACCCCCGGCGGCGCCGACAGCGCATTCCGCAGCCACTGTGCAGAGGCCGC
>CBDUCB010000242.1:0-4890 GCA_965365545.1 uncultured Roseobacter sp.
CTTTAGATCAAGCTCAATGCCATCTCTTGACATTTTTACTTCTACCCCCGCGTTAACCAAAGTCGACTTGAGCGCATCGACCTTTGAGAAGTCTTTGGATTCTATCGCTTGCGCCCGCTCGTAAGCCAATTCGAGCCGGTATCTTTCGAGGTCGTAAACCACAGGTTTTTCCCGATAAATTTTTGCCAGGCCAACAAGATCTAATCCAAGGAGTTCCGCGCTCCGGACAAACGACAACTCCTCCTGCAACTTACGTTCTTCTGAAAGCGAGAGATATTCATCGCTGTTGTCCACAAATCGTGCGGTCGACTTCAGTTTGGTCAGTGCAAGAGATGTGTTCAGATCGTCAGCGAGGGCAGAGACGATCTGTGGGTCGGCAGGAATACTTGCCGCATCTGCATCAAGAACATCGGTCCTGGTTGAAAGCATTCTGGTCCAATGCGCCAACTCCGCTTCCGCCTCTGCCCGCTTCTTCTCCGTCCAGTCCATCGGCTTGCGGTAATGGGTCGACAGCATCACGAACCGGATCACCTCGCCCGGCACGCCCTGCTCCAGCAGATCGCGCACGGTGAAAAAATTACCCAGCGATTTTGACATCTTTTTGCCTTCGACCTGCAGCATCTCGTTGTGCATCCAGACGTTGGCCATGCGGTCCGTCTCATTGGCGCAGCAGCTCTGGGCGATCTCGTTTTCATGATGCGGGAACATCAGATCATTGCCGCCGCCGTGAATGTCGAAAGTCTCTCCCAGCAATTCCTTTGCCATGGCGGAACATTCGATGTGCCAGCCCGGGCGCCCGTAACTCCAGGGACTCTCCCACCCCGGCAGATCCTCGCCCGAGGGCTTCCAGAGTACGAAATCCATCGGGTTGCGCTTGTAGGGCGCCACCTCAACCCGCGCGCCGGCGATCATGTCATCGACCGAACGACCCGAGAGCCGGCCATAGCTTTCCTGCCAGCTTTCCACCGCAAACAGCACATGGCCCTCGGCGACATAAGCGTGGCCCTGCCCGATCAGTGTTTCGATCATCGCGACCATCTGCGGGATATACTCCGTCGCGCGTGGCATGTGGTCCGGCTCCAGTGTACCCAGCGCTTTGGTGTCTTCCAGATACCAGGCGATTGTCTCATCGGAGCGCTCGCGGATCAGCGCTTCAAGCGTACCGGGCGCGCCGGCATCTTTTCGACGCTGCGCCTCGGCATTAATCTTGTCATCCACATCCGTAAAATTACGCACGTAGGTCACGTGATCCGGCCCGTAAACGTGCCGCAGCAAGCGATAGAGCACGTCAAAGACAATCACCGGACGCGCGTTGCCGAGATGCGCCCGGTCATAGACAGTGGGCCCGCAGACGTACATGCGCACATCATCGGGATTGATCGGCGCAAACGGCTCTTTGCTGCGGCTGCGGGTGTTATAGAGGGAAATCGGGGTCATGAAGTGCGTCCTTGCGCGGCGTCAGCGCGGGCATAGCAATCATGTGTCAGAATGGAAACGACCGAAAACTGCCCGCAGGGTGCGTTCAGATAATAATACAGCGAATGTCTGCGGCTCTGGTCATGGGATATCTCTGGCACGCAGCGCCCGCGCCGGTCAAGAGCAATTGACGAATCATATATGCTCTGCGCCCCTGCCCCGACATTCCGGCGGAGACATCACATGCAGCTTTCACAGCGCCTGCGCGGCATCAACGGTGGCGGATCAGACGGCTGGGACGTTTTTCTCAGAGCCCGGGAAATGATAGCGGCGGGCGAGGACGTGACCGAACTGACCATCGGCGAGCATGACATCGGCACCGCCGCCCCGGTCCTGCGCGAAATGTATGACACGGCTCTTGCAGGTCACACCGGGTATGCCGCTGTGCCGGGCATCGGAGCGCTGCGCGAGGCAGTGGCCGCCCGCGTCAGCGCGCGCACCGGCGTGCCGACCACATCCGCCAATGTGCTGATCACGCCGGGCGGACAATCCGCTCTTTATTCGGCCCATATTGCGGCCCTCGATGCGGGTGACACCGGGCTTATCATAGATCCTTTTTACGCCACCTATCCCTATACGGTCCGCGCCGCCGGTGCGACGCCCGTCAGTATTCAGGCCCGTGCAGCAGACGCGTTTCAGCCCCGCGCGGAGGCCATCGCCGCCAGAGCGCCAGAGGCGAAATCGCTGCTGATCAACAGCCCGAACAATCCCACCGGCGTGGTGTACTCCCGCGCCACTCTGGAAGGTATTGCTGAGGTCTGCACCGATCACGACCTGTGGCTGATATCGGACGAGGTTTACGACACCCAGGTCTGGGAGGGCGGGCATATCAGCCCGCGCAGCCTGCCCGGTATGGCAGAGCGCACGCTGGTTGTCGGATCGCTGTCAAAATCACACGCCATGACCGGATCGCGCTGTGGCTGGCTTGTGGGACCCGAAGACGCAATTACCGATCTGATCAGTCTGGCGACAAACATCACCTATGGCGTGCCAGGGTTTATCCAGCTTGCGGGCCTCTTTGCGCTGCGTCAGGGAGAGGCATTTGAGGAGGAGATCTCAGAGCCCTTCCGCCGCCGCCGGCAACTGGCCCATGAAGTGCTGGCCGATCAGAATGCCGTTGCGATGGTGCCGGCGCAAGGGGCGATGTACCTGATGCTGGACGTGCGCGCGACGGGGCTTTCAGGAGAGGGCTTTGCGAATGATCTGCTCGACACGCACCGGATCGCAGTCATGCCGGGCGAAAGCTTCGGGGATGCAGCCTCCGGGCATATCCGTGTTGCGATGACAGTGGCTGATGATGTCTTTGTTGCCGCCCTGCGCAGGCTCTGTGCTCATGCGGAAACACTGGCGGCGTCATAGCACAGCCAAGTGACACAGGGCCGCCCGGCCGGTTTTCCGACCGGCGATCATGCTCAGGTGCGCAACGATGCGCGAACCATTAAGGTATCGGCATCCGCACCAGGGCCGGACGTCCGGCCCAGATCCCTGAAGTTGTGGTGCAGCACTTCTTCCCCGACAAACCGGCGCACCGTCGCCTGATACGACACGCCCGGATCATAAAGAGCCTGTGTCACTTCCGGCAGTCGTATCCGCGTGGGCGGCACCGGCATTGGCACAGGGCGTCCAGTTGCCGATATCGTTACAGGCTTTAAGTTTCAGCCGGGTCACGTCATCGACTGTCGCGGCACCGGCGCCGAGATCAATCCCGGCATCGTCCTGATCGAGTTCAATACCCGACACCCATGAGCCGTAGCCATAATTATCGCCGATGTGCGCACCGTAGAGGTTCTCGTTGCTATCCACACTGTTGAGCGCGGTATCACCGCTGACGTCACCATAGCCAGGCTGCACACCCCCATAGGCGTTGGTCGAGGTCCCGTAGGATGTCTCCTGCACCACCGGCGCGGCAGGTGCCGCCTCGACCACCGGCTCTCCGGCGGCACCGGCAAAGGCCGGGGCGGTCAGAGCGGTGATACCTGTCAGCGCGACTGCGCTATATGTACGTTTCATCCTGTCTGCTCCAGTGCTTTTGCGGGGCATTAACTCCCATTGTTACCGTTACAACTGTGCAGCATCGTTTTTTGTTGAACGCACGGAGGCTCACAGTGTGGTGAAGCCGACCAGGCAATATCGCGGCAATGGTGCCCGGCAGCCCTGGCAAAACGCGGTCCGGGTTCTCATCTGCCGGAATTCCGGGCTTTGCCGGTGGTTCAAAAACGACCGGTCGTCGCAAACAGGCTTGACCGGACGCGACCGCCTGCCGCAGGCTGAAGATATATCGACAAGGAGAGCCGATGCAGGGTCTTTGGAGCAAAATCAGTCTGATTGTACGCACCATCGGCGCGGAACGGGGCCGCGCAGCACGCGGAAGGCCCCGGGTGAAGTAACCGACCTGCCCCCCTCACGATATCAGGACCTCCTCATGACACAGAAAACCCAGACCCGCAGCGGCGGCCGGTCCGCCCGGCGCGCCGCCCGCGCCACCGCCCTGCCCGATCACCTGCGCCCTGTGCGCCCTGGTCTCGAAGGTGGTACCTACAAACCGCTGTGCCCGGCAGAGATGGACCGCATCCACGGTGCCGCCCTGCAGGCGCTCGAAGAGATCGGCCTTGCGGATGCGCCGCCTTCCGGTGTCGGATACCTGACCGCGGCAGGGGCAAAACAGGGGGCCGACGGCCGCATCCGCTTTCCGCGCGCGCTGGTTGAAGACGCTATTGCACGGGCCAACCGGCGCATCGTCCTTTGTGGCCGGGATCCTGCCCACGACCTGGACCTGTCCGGCAACCGGGTACACTACGGAACGGCCGGGGCTGCCGTGCATCTGGTGGACGCACCGGGGCGCAACTATCGCGAGAGCACCCTGCAGGATCTGCATGACGCCGCACGTATCACCAACGTGCTGGACAACATCCACTTTCTGCAGCGCCCGATGGTCGCCCGCGACATCACCGACAACCGCGAAATGGACCTCAACACGGTCTATGCCACCACCAGCGGCACCACCAAACACATCGGCACATCGTTTTATGACCCGACCCACGTGAAACCGGCCATCGAAATGCTGCATATGATTGCAGGCGGTGAGGACAAGTGGCGCGAACGCCCGTTCATGAGCAATTCCAACTGCTTTGTCGTCCCACCGATGAAATTTGCCACCGAATCCTGTCTGGTGATGGAGGAGTGCATCAGATACGGCATGCCGGTACTGCTCCTGTCGGCGGGCATGGCCGGGGCGACAGCGCCCTCCACCGTGGCGGGTGCCATCGTTCAGGCGGTGGCTGAATGCCTCGCGGGTCTGGTGTATGTCCAGGCCGTCAAACCCGACCATCCGGCGATATTCGGCACCTGGCCCTTTGGTCTCGATCTGCGCACCGGCGCGATGACCGGCGGGTCCGGAGAACAGGCGTTGCTGAC
>CBDUCB010000243.1:0-4857 GCA_965365545.1 uncultured Roseobacter sp.
CTTTTTGGAAAGATGGAGTGAGCCCTATGAAGTATCGTCGCCGCATATTTTTCACAGACAAACAGAAGTCGGATATCTGGGACCGCTGGCAACGCGGAGAGTCGATGAGTTCGATCGGGCGGCTGTTTGATCGCGAGTCGTCTTCAATCTATCCGCTCCTTGCGCGCACCGGTGGCATTCGCCCGCCTGACCGTGTCAGATCTCGCCTTGCACTGACACTTTCTGAGCGAGAGGAGATATCCAGAGGCTTGCGTGCGCAGACCTCGCTTCGTTCAATTGCGCGAACATTAAAGCGGTCGGCATCCACAATCAGTCGAGAAGTCAGACGCAATGGTGGCACCGAGAACTATCGTGCAACAGCGTCTGATACAGCAGCGTGGGACCGCGCTCATCGGCCAAAACTCTGCAAGCTGAACGGTAATGCCTATCTCTGCCATGCGATATCAGCCAAGCTGAAGCGCAAATGGTCCCCGCAACAAATCGCAGGCTGGTTGATGCGCGAACATCCTGATGAGGAAGACAAACGCGTCTCTCACGAGACGATCTACCGAAGCCTGTTTATCCAGACACGCGGCGTACTTAAGAAAGAACTGTTGGCTCATCTGCGGGCTTCACGGTCCATCCGCCGATCTCGACACGCCACCTTGAAGCGCAGCGGGTTGGGCAGGTTCAATGATGCAATATCGATCCGTGACAGGCCTGCTGAGGTAGAGGATCGGGCCGTACCAGGGCACTGGGAAGGAGATTTGATCGCAGGTTCCGGCAACAGCTTCATTGCTACTCTCGTTGAGCGGCACACGCGTTACGTCATGCTGGGAAAGGTGAACAACAAAGATAGTCACAGCGTCATTCAAGCGCTCATCAAGCAGTCACGCAAGTTGCCAAAAGAGCTGTACCGCTCGCTGACCTGGGACCGAGGAACGGAGATGGCCGGGCACAAGGCTTTCACCCTGGCGACGGATATCGACGTCTTTCTATGCGAGCCACATTCGCCCTGGCAACGCGGCACAAACGAAAATACAAACCGTTTGCTGCGACAGTACTTCCCAAAGGGCACGGATTTGTCGATACATAGCCAAGCAAAACTCAGCGCTGTCGCCAGACAGCTCAACGAACGACCTCGAAAGACGCTCAACTACGAAACACCCGCAGAGCGTTTCAATGCATGTGTTGCATCGACCTGTTGAAACCAAAGGATAAAACAGCCGTTTTCCGCATTGCTGCGTGAGCCGCTTTCGCTAACCTAAGCCAACCGGGCTAAAGCATGAAAAACAGGGATGGCTTCGGCCAAATCGATTTTCTGTCCATCCGCTCCAGCGTTTTTCAGGGAAGGTTGGACTTTGGCGCAGGATCCTGCAGTGACTCAAGGTAGTTTGCGATCTCGATCAGCTTGGTGGGCATAAGGAACGGATTGCCATTTCCCGGATCAAACTCGCTCATGTCATTGTCCAAAATGTCGACGACGACAGGCATATCCTCCCGTGGTTGAGTATTGCGGGAATACCCGCTCAGTATATCCATAATCTCAAGAGCGGGCCAAATACCGTCGCGCCGGGCCGAAATCTTAGTCAAGTCCGCCGGCGTTGTACTTAAACGCGTGGCTGCAGGCCCATCGCCCTTCCCATCAACACCATGACAGGACACGCAATGCTGCATGTAGAGTGTTTTGCCGGCGTTTGTGGTTTCTGTGGTGGTTCCCATCAAAACTAACGGAACCAAAAGCAGCCAATACTTCATGAGCGAGGTCTTTCTGAAACTGTGCGTTACAGTTAATGCGACACTGTAAATGAACTTCATCACTGACCTCCCCTTTTCTTGTTTGAGTGGGACTATCGTTTCACAAAAAGGAAACATGTCAATTATTGAACGTGATTTCGTATCAATGCTGGTCAGCCTGTCAGACTATAGATTGCGCGGCCGTTCGTGGGGTACGAAACGGGTCAGGGATCTGTCAAAGGTCCTCGTTCGGTACCAGTGCCCGTCAGGGGCTTTGGTTAATCACCGGCCGGCACCATGAATACAGCGCCTCTCTGTGTGTCAGTACGTGCTGGCCGGATTGTTCAAATGTGTCCATACTTGCCCGGATTTCCACGCGCCAGCGACCGGAAATTGTGGGTTCCGATCCAACGGCGCGACTTCGGGCGGTTTCATGGAAGACGCCGGACCAGCCTGTTTAAGCCGGAGTGACTTCCAGGAAAGAAAAAGTAACCGGTTCACAGACAGAGCCTCTCTGCACTGATTTTTCCCGACCAGATGCGTCCGGACGCCCACCTGCAATCAGTCCCGGCTCATCTCTGCGCGTTCTGAGCAACAAGTCTCGCAATCTCGCGGCCAATGAGGGCCGATCCTTTCGGCGATGGGTGGGTCTTGTCGCGATCAAAAAGTTCTGTGTCCAGCGGATCGAAAAAGGCTTCTGCATCGAGGAAGAAGATACCTTCATCCGACCGGGAAAGTCGCGCAATGCGCCGTTCGATCTCTACGAGGCCGGGGCGGCATCCTTCAAAAGAATTTGTTTCCGGTGCCTGATAATATCCCAGCCAGAGAACCTGCGCACCCTGAGCGCGTGCTCTGTTGACAAAATCGGGTATGTCGCCGGTCTGGCCATCGCCTGAAATCAGTGCGTCAATTTCACCGTCACAGCGGGTGCATCCGCAGGAAAATCCGAGATCATTTGCGCCACCATTTGCAAGAACCCACTTCCATCGGCCTTCAGGCAACTGGTCCGGAATGCTGAGGCCGGCCAGGCCTGCGAGGTTATTCGTGCGGATCCGGGCCCCGAAGGCGGCGCGGTTTACGACGGATCTGTTGAGTTCGGCGCTGACCGCGCTTCCAACATCACTGCCTTTTGAGCGGTTCCATGCCATCACTGAGTCGCCCACAATCACGATATCGCCGTCCTTCGACGGCGCCTGCGCACAGGCTGCGATGAGTGAGACGAAGAGGGCGGCTATGAAAAGGCGCATCTGTCAGTCCGTGACCGTCTGTCTGAGCCCCACGGCGCGCACGGGGCGTTTTCTGAAGGCCGGGTCGCCGGTGAAGACAGGGTTTTTCGCAATCACAATACCGCGGGTTGTCGGGGTCAATTGTGACCGTATCATACCTATGAAGCACCCGCTTCGATCCTTTCCGGGCAGGGGCAGTTTTGCTGTGCAGGTGTTTTGATGCGGACTTATGTCGTGGGCGATATGAAGGGCCATGTCGAGTGTTCTGCTTCTGTCAGCGACGGTTCATGCGAAGGTCGATAGTTTTTCTTCCGACCGAGACAAGCACTATTCCTATCAGTATGCCGGCCACATTGGCGAGCATGTCCTCAAAAGAGCTTTCGCGACCAAATACCGGCTGAATGAGCTCCAGTAACAGGCCGCACACAAGAAGACCTGCCGCCATCACGGGCACTGCCCCGCGCCACAATACGGCTGTTGGTAAAATCAGCAGGGCGAAACTCAGCACGTGCCGCGCCTTGTCGTCAGCAAGAGGTGCCGTGAAGGGGCCCAGGAGCCCGATAAAAGGATCAAAAGCCAGAACACCTGCAAGAGCCACCGTGAGCAGCAGGCAGAGCGTCTTACGGTCAGTCTTCACGTTTGTGGATGCGGATGCCGGGGGCATCGTCGGGGGTGCCGATGAACTCGATGCCGGCGGCTTCCAATGTCGCTTTTATTGCAAGAATTGAACTTTTTCTGATTTTGTTGGGTCCACCTTCAGCTTCGGCTGTTTGAATCGTTCGAAGCGAAAGTCCGGCTTTTTCACCCAATTGGCTCGCAGACCAGCCCAAGGCAGCTCGACCACCTCGAATTTGGGAAGATACTATCGCTTGCATATATTCTTTCTAATTGCGTAAATTATGCAAATTGGTAGTGTCGGTGCATGTTAGATGGAATCGAATATGATTGGCGAAAGGAATTCAAGCGCCTTGAGGGGGCCTATGCGCCGTCGACAATGCGGTCCTACTACGCTGATGTCGAAATCTTCGTGAATTGGTGTGATATTCAAAACCTTGCTCCGTTCCCTGCCACCGTTGAAACCGTCTGCCGCTTCCTCGACGAGCAGGCCCCGGATCGCGCGCCCTCAACCGTCCGCCGGCGCCTCTATGCCATCCGGAAAGTACACCGGCTTCTGCGCCTTGACGATCCAACCTATGACGAGGACATCAACCTCACCTTCCGGCGTATCCGGCGCGCAAAACGGACGCGACCAAAACAGGCGAAGGGTCTGACGCGGCCCTATCTTGAAAAGTTTCTCGACGTGCAGCCGGAGGGCCCCTGGGGTCTGCGCAACCGCGCCATGTTGTTGCTGGGGTATGAATTGCTGACACGCAGGTCGGAACTGGTGGCACTTACGACCGACGATCTGGAAACCCTTGATGACGGGACGATGCGGGTGATCATCCGGCGCAGCAAAGCGGATCCGTTCGGGCAGGGGCGCATCGCCTTCACATCAAAACGAACTGCCGGGGCCGTACAGGCCTGGCTGACATGGCGCGGGCCGGAAATCAGTTTTCTGTTCTGTCCGATTTATCAGGGCAGGGCGGTTAATCGGGATCTGAGCACAACAACCGTAAAGCGTTTGGTCAAATCTGCCGCAAAGGCTGCCGGGCTGGACCCCGCGGAAGTCGATGCCTTCAGCGGGCATTCGCTGAGGGTTGGAGCGGCACAGGATTTACTCTGTGCGGGATATGACGCCGCGGCCATCATGCGCGCGGGGGGCTGGAAGTCGGTCAATATTCTGGGACGGTATCTGGAGATGGCGGATCACAATGTCTGGGCGTAACCGATGAAAATGACTGAAGATAAGGAGTTCTCTCCGGCAGCTCAAAAACAAAGGCACCGGTGCGTCTCAGCAGCCGGTGCCTGTAGAAAA
>CBDUCB010000244.1:0-4840 GCA_965365545.1 uncultured Roseobacter sp.
CAGCAGGTGCGCAACCTGACCGACTGGATGGCGGGCGAGGGCGCCGACGTGACCAACCCCGGTCTCGATCTGGATGACTTTATCGGCACCCAGTTCACGACCGCACCGGACGGCAAACTTTACCAGTTGCCCGACCAGCAGTTCGCGAACCTTTACTGGTTCCGCTATGACTGGTTCAACGACGAAAAGAACAAGGCCGATTTCCAGGAAGCCTTTGGCTATGAGCTGGGTGTGCCGGTCAACTGGTCTGCCTATGAGGACATCGCCGAATTCTTCACCGGTCGCGACCTGAGCCACCTCGGTGTTGAAGGCGACGTGTTCGGCAACATGGACTACGGCAAGAAAGACCCCAGCCTGGGCTGGCGTTACACTGACGCGTGGATGTCCATGGCAGGCATGGGCGACGTCGGCGAGCCGAACGGTCTGCCGGTTGACGAGTGGGGCATTCGTGTGAACGAAAACTCACAGCCCGTCGGCTCCTGCGTTGCGCGTGGCGGTGCCACCAACGATGCCGCCGCCGTTTATGCGGTGACAAAGGCGATCGAATGGCTGCAGAAGTATTCGCCGCCAGCCGCTGCCGGCATGACCTTCGGCGAGGCCGGCCCGATCCCCGCACAGGGCAACGTGGCCCAGCAGATGTTCTGGTACACCGCCTTTACCGCGGCGACCGTGAAGCCTGATCTGCCCGTGATGAACGAGGACGGCACGCCCAAATGGCGTATGGCTCCCAGCCCGCACGGTGTGTACTGGAAAGACGGCCAGAAGGTCGGCTACCAGGACGTGGGCTCCTGGACACTCATGAAATCCACTCCGGTGGACCGTGCCAAAGCCGCTTGGCTCTATGCACAGTTCGTGACGTCCAAGACAGTTGATCTGAAGAAATCGGATGTGGGTCTTACCTTTATCCGTGAATCCACGATCAGCTCCGACCACTTCACCGAGCGTGCCAATAAACTGGGCGGACTGGTGGAATTCTACCGCTCGCCGGCACGTGTGGCATGGTCCCCGACAGGTACAAACGTGCCTGACTATCCCAAGCTTGCACAGCTGTGGTGGCAGAACATCGGCGACGCAATGTCCGGTGCGAAAACGCCTCAGGAAGCACTCGATGCGCTTTGTGAAGCACAGGAAAGCGTGATGGAGCGTCTTGAGCGCGCAGGTATCCAGGGTGATATCGGCCCGGTCATGAACGAGGAGCAGGATCCGGAATACTGGTACAGCCAGCCCGGCTCGCCTGTTGCCAAGCTCGAGAACGAAGACGAAGAGCCCCAGACCATCAGCTACGACGAGCTGATCAAATCCTGGGAGAACTAAGTCTCTGACCACAGGCCGGGGCGCAGCATAAGCCTGCGCCCCGGCTTCTTTGCGGCTGCACGCCGCCCGAAATTCACGAAAACCATCCGGGGGCACCATGACCCACATTCTGGCCATTGATCAGGGCACGACATCATCCCGCGCCATTCTTTTCGACGCGGATATGAAAATCACTGCGACCGCGCAGGAAGAGTTTCCCCAGCATTTCCCCGACAGCGGCTGGGTCGAGCATGATCCGGGCGATCTGTGGTCACCCACGGCCGGCACCTGCCGCGCCGAAGTTGAAAAGGCCGGTCTCGGCCCGGATGACATCACCGCAATCGGGATCACCAATCAGCGTGAAACCGTCGTGGTCTGGGATAAGAACACCGGAAAACCCGTTTATAACGCTATTGTCTGGCAGGACCGGCGCACCGCCGAATACTGCCGCGAACTGCGCGAGGCGGGCCATGACAAGATGATCACCGCCCGCACAGGTTTGCTGGCGGATCCTTATTTCTCGGCAACCAAGCTCAAGTGGATCCTCGATAACGTTGAGGGTGCGCGCGACAGCGCGGCAAAGGGCGATCTGCTCTTTGGCACGGTCGATACTTTTCTGATCTGGAAACTCACCGGCGGTGCGCGCCACGTGACGGACGCCACAAATGCCGCACGCACCTCGCTGTACGATATTCATAAAGGGCGCTGGAGCACGACGATCTGCGATCTCTTTGACATCCCGCTGAACATGCTGCCCGAGGTATGCGACTGCGCGGCGGATTTCGGTACCACGCGGCCTGATCTTTTCGGGCGCCCCGTGCCCATCCTGGGTGTTGCAGGGGATCAGCAGGCGGCGACCATCGGACAGGCCTGCTTTGAGCCGGGCATGCTCAAATCGACCTATGGCACCGGCTGTTTTGCTTTGCTGAATACCGGAGACACGGCGGTGACCTCGGAAAACCGGTTGCTGACCACCATCGCCTATCAGTTCGACGGCAAACCCACCTATGCGCTCGAAGGCTCGATCTTTATTGCCGGTGCTGTCGTGCAGTGGCTGCGCGACGGGCTGAAGATCATCCGCGAGGCTTCCGAGACGCATCCGCTGGCCGAAAAGGCTGATCCGAACCAGAGTGTGGTACTTGTGCCTGCTTTTGTGGGTCTTGGCGCGCCGTACTGGAACGCCGAATGCCGTGGCGCCATTTACGGTCTCACGCGCAATTCCGGCCCCGCCGAATTTGCCAAGGCAGCTCTCGAAAGCGTTGGCTATCAGACCCGCGATCTGCTTGAGGCGATGAAAGCCGACTGGCAGGGGGAGGGCGCAGGCTCGACCCTGCGTGTTGATGGCGGCATGTCCGCCTCGGACTGGGCCATGCAGTTTCTCTCCGATATAATCGGAGCACCGGTGGACCGTCCGGAGGTGCTGGAGACAACGGCCCTCGGTGTCGCCTGGCTCGCCGGACAGCGCGCAGGGCTTTACCCCGATATCAAAGGATTTGCCGACAGCTGGCGGCTGGAGCGTACGTTCTCACCAAAGATGCATGAGGCTGATCGCGACGCAAAATACGGCAACTGGCAGCGCGCAGTGAAATCCACCCTCGCGTACTGACCGCCCACCGAAAGGCAGGGATTATGACCCCTTTCAGCTTTCTGACCGCCGGCAGGATTGTTTTTGGCCGTGGCACCGCAGATCAGGCGGTCGCGGCTGTGACCGGTTTTGGCAAAAACGTGCTGCTCGTGCGCGGGGGATCTGTGCCCTGGGTCGACGGGTTTGAGGCGGCCCTTGCCGCGGTCGGCGCCGGTGTGACGACAGTGGTCTGCCGCGCCGAGCCCGATTTGCCGGCACTGGTAGTTGCGCTTGACGCCGGGCGGTCCGCCGGCATTGAGGTCGTCGTTTCTGTGGGGGGCGGTGCTGTGATCGATATGGGCAAGGCCGTGGCCGCCTTGCTGCCGGGCAACGCGCCGGTGCTGGACCATCTCGAAGGGGTCGGTGCCGGTAAACCCCTGACAGCACCACCGCTGCCATTCGTTGCGCTGCCCACAACCGCAGGGACCGGAGCGGAAGTCACTAAAAATGCCGTGATCTCGGTGCCGGAAGCGGGCCGCAAGGTCAGCCTTCGGGATGACCGGATGCTGCCCGACGTGGCCATTGTCGATCCTGCACTGACCGATCATGCGCCACGGCAGGTCACGCTGGCCTCCGGGCTTGATGCGGTCACGCAGTGTATCGAGCCCTGGCTCAGCACCCGCGCCAATCCGATGACGGATGCGCTTTGCGAGGCGGCCATTCCGGCCGGGTTGCGGGCTCTCGCGCGGCTGGAACAGGGTGAGGATAAAGACGCCCGGGACGCGATGGCCTGGTGCAGCCTTGCAGGCGGTCTGGCGCTGGCCAACGCCGGGCTCGGCGCGGTGCACGGTCTCGCCGGTGTGCTGGGGGGGCGTCTTGGCGCACCGCATGGTCTGATCTGCGGGCGGCTTCTCGGTCCGGTGCTGGCGGCGAATGCGGCTCAAATGGCCGCTGTCCCGGAGGCGCAGATGCGGTTCGATAGGGTCAGGATCTGGCTCGGGGCGGCGTTTCAGACGGATGCCGCGGACGTTTTTTCAGGTCTCGGGCACATTCTCGACACCTGGCAGATGCCCCGCCTCGATGGCTGGGTCACATCTGACACAGACCTCGACGCAATCGCAGCTGAAGCAGCCGGGGCCTCATCCATGAAAGCAAACCCCTGCACGCTGAGCCCGGATGAACTGGTCCGGGCCATGCGTCAGGCTATGTAATCTGACGTAGTTTGCACGAACCGGGGAACCGGGACGGGTCCGGCGCGCGTTATGTCATCAGGCGAGCGGCGAACCGGGAACCGAACAGGATAATGTTGCACAACAGAATAACTCACCCGCGCACTAATGACGCATTTTTCGGCCGCTATGTGCTGAATCAACCATTGCACTTTCGTGTATAATATGTTCGTTAGCGCTAACAAAGAGCCATGACCGGGGAGATTCCGGCACGGCATGACCTTTCAGGAGGACCACGATGTCACATTCAACAGCAATCAACGGTTTCGGACGTATTGGTCGCGGCGTGCTGCGCGCGATCATCGAAAATAACGTGACCGACGTCGAAGTGATCGCGATTAATGACCTGGCGTCGCCTGAAACGCTGGCGCATCTGCTGAAATACGATTCCGTACATGGTCGCTTCCCCGGAGAGGTCTCCGTCAAAGGCGACGCGCTGCTGGTCAACGGCAAAGAAATCGCCGTCACCGCTATCCGCAACCCCGCCGAACTGCCCTGGGACGGTGTCGACGTGGCGATGGAGTGCACCGGGTTTTTCACCAAACGCGATGCGGCTGCGGCCCACCTTGAGAACGGCTCGAAACGGGTTCTGATCTCGGCACCCGGTACAGATGTGGACCGCACCGTGGTCTTCGGTGTGAATGACAAGGACCTGACCAAAAACGATGTGATTGTCTCTAATGCGTCCTGTACCACCAATTGCCTCGCACTCGTTGCGCATGTTCTTGACCAGCTTGTGGGCATCAAAACCGGC
>CBDUCB010000245.1:0-4828 GCA_965365545.1 uncultured Roseobacter sp.
GCGGGTCCCCTTGCAGCGCTCGCGGAACGATATCTGAGCGACGAAGACGCATGCAGCCAGGCGGGGCGCCGCGCGCGCGCATACATCAAAAAGCGGCATCTGATCGGATCGGCCGCGCGCACGCTTGCAGATGCTCTGAACGGGGTGATGACATGACACGCCTTGCCCTCATTCGGCATGGCCATACCGCCTGGAACCGCGCAGGGCGCATCCAGGGCCGCAGTGACATTCCGCTCGACAGGGACGCAGAAGCCGCGCTTGCACGTCTGCGGCTTCCCGGGCCCTGGGCGCAGGCCGAGCTGTGGTCCAGCCCGCTGCTGCGCGCGACACGTACAGCAGAGCTGATCTCGGGGCGCACACCACGAACAGACGATGCCCTCACGGAAATGAACTGGGGCGCCTGGGAAGGGCTGCACGGCGCAGACCTGCGCGCAGATCCCGCATCAGGTTTTCGCGACACAGATCAATGGGGCTGGGACTATCGACCGCCCGGTGGCGAAAGTCCCGCAGAGGTGCTCGCCCGGTTGCTGCCCTGGGTCAGCGCACTGCGCGACGACGCCGTTGCGGTATGCCATATCGGCGTGATGCGGATGCTCATGGCCCGCGCGACCGGCTGGAACTTTGACGGCCCCGCTCCGTTTCGCATCAAACGCAACAGGCTCTTCGTGCTGGAAACCGGCCCCGGCACATGGACGCTGGCGCCGGAACCGGTGCGTCTGACAGAGTGCGATGCATGAAGGTCATGATTGTCGTCACGCATCTGCTCGGATCGGGTCATCTTGCGCGGGCGCTGACACTCTCCCGCGCTTTCCACGCTGCGGGTCACAGCGTACACCTCGTGAGTGGCGGGCAGCATGTGCCCCACCTGCTGAAAGAGGCGGACGATGTGACCGGGCTTGAGCCGCTGCGCTCGGACGGGGTGAACTTCACGCGACTTCTGGACCGGCACGGTAATGTCGCGGGCCCGCAGATTTTTGAAGACCGGATCCGGGTGCTGCTGAGGTGTCTCGATCAGACCCGGCCCGACGTGCTGATCACTGAGCTGTTTCCTTTTGGCAGGCGCGTGCTGCGCGCAGAGTTCACCGCACTGCTCGAAGCCGCCCGTGCGATGAAACCGAGGCCGCTGATCTGCAGTTCTGTCCGGGATATCCTGGCCCCCCCCTCAAAACCGGCAAAGGCCGTGATGGCGGATGACATGACCGTGCAGTACTACGACGCCGTTCTCGTGCACGCCGACCCTGACATAACACCTTTGGAGATGAGCTGGCCGGTAAGCGAAAAACTGCGGCCGTACCTGCAGTACACCGGCTATGTGGCGGCGGATGACGCAGGCCCCCACCCCGAACGCGCCGGCGAGGGCGAGATCCTTGTCAGCGCGGGCGGTGGATCTGTGGGGGATCCGGTTTATGAAGCCGCGCTTGGGGCCGCCGCCCTCACTCCGGACCGGACATGGCGGCTGCTTTCAGGCGGCAAAGACGCAGAGCAGCGCGCGGCACAGCTGTCGGCTCAGGCCCCTGCCAATGTCATCGCAGAACCGGCACGGACGGATTTTCGCCAGATGCTGCGGCACGTGGCGGTCTCAGTATCTATGTGCGGGTACAATACAGCGCTCGATATACTGCAGGCCGGAACGCCTGCGGTTTTTATCCCCTTCGATGACGGGGACGAAGTTGAGCAGGGACTGCGCGCCCGTGCGCTTGCCCAACTCGAAGGAATTGAGGTTCTGCTCACTGCGGATCTCACCCCGGAGACACTGGCGCAGGCTGTCGCCCGCGTTCAGCGCGCACCACGGCGCATGCCCCGCGCTGACCTTTCCGGCGGTGCCGGACGGACCGTTGAAATTGTCGCCGCCCTGCGGGCAGGAATGCCATGAGCACTCTCTGGCAGCCTTTGCGGGACGAGCTCAGACTGTGCCGCGCGGACGGGCTGGATGTGCCGTTGTGGTGGCGGGATGATGACGCAACCCGCCCGACGCGGGCTCTTGACCGGCTGACCGCTCTCGGTCAGCGCATCGGTATCCCGGTGCACCTGGCCGTTATTCCGGCGCATGCCGAGCCGGCGCTTGGCGACCACCTGCGCGACAAAGACGGGCTCATTGCACTGGTGCATGGCTGGGCGCATGAGAACCACGCCCCTGAGGGTGCCAAAAAAGCCGAGTTCGGCCACCCAAGACCTGACGGTGCGGCGGAAATCGCCACGGCAATCGCCCGGCTTGAGTGCCTGTTCGGCCCGCATCTGCTGCGCGTCTTCGTGCCTCCCTGGAACCGGTTCGATGACAGTTTTATCAGTGCGCTGACGGGTTCAGGGTTTCGCGTCCTCTCAACCTTCATGGCCAGACAAACGCAGATGGCCGCCCCCGGGCTGCTCCGCATCAATACTCATATCGATCCGATCGACTGGCGCGGCACGCGCGGGCTGGTCATGCCCGCGCAGATTATTGCCGGCGCGGTTGACAGGCTCAGGGCGCGGCGGGCCGGCACGGAGGATGGCACCGAACCGCTTGGCCTGCTGACACACCATCTTGTGCACACCGAAGATGTCTGGCACTTCACCGAAACGTTTCTGAGCGAGATGCTCGCAGGCGGTGCTGAACCCGCATCCATCGCCCGACTGACGGAGGCCGGACCATGAGCCGACTTGATTCCATGCGCCGCCGGCTGACGGCACAGATTGACGGGCTGAACTGGGCTGCAGAACAGATCACCGGACTTTCGGGCGATGTGCTTGAACTTGGGCTGGGCAACGGTCGCACCTATGATCATCTGCGTGAAAACCTGCCCGGGCGCCGCATCCGAGTGATCGACCGTGTGCTGCAGCCGCATCCGTCCTGTATCCCGCCGGCCGCGGATTTCATGCAGGGAGAAGCCGAAGATATGCTGGCAGCCCTCGCAGCGGAAGGTGCGGTGATGGCGCTGGCGCACTACGATTTCGGCTATGGTGACAAGGCGCGTGATGTGGCCGAGGGCGCAAAACTTTCACCGCTGATCGTACCGCTTATGGTGCCGGGCGGATTGGTCGTCAGCCAGCAGCCCCTTGTGGGGATCGAACAGATTTCCGGGCCCGATACCATCGATCCGGAACGCTACCTGTTCTACCGTGCGTCGTAAAACACAGGTTGCACGGAACCAGAACGGAAGGCGGGCGTTTGTCCGGCGGATACATCAAAAGGAAAATAACATGACCAGAATCGTAGTTCTCTTTGCCGTCATCACCGCACTTGCAGCCTGCGAGACCACCAAAGGCGTCGGCCGTGACGTGCAGAATGCAGGCCAGGCACTGGACGAAGCGGTATAAGCTGACCCCTTTTTCCACGGACAAAAAGCGGTGTTTATCACCGCTTTTTTTCTGCCTTACAGACCAGCGGACACAGACTGCAGGCCACGGCCGGCCGCGAAACGCGGTGGCGGACCTGCCCGGGTCCGAGCCCGGTCCCCGACAGGATTTCCGGAATGCCGGCAGGGCGCAAAGACGCAACCCGCTGCCCAGTTCCACCGGGAAATTTTTGGCGTGGACCTTGCCGCAAAAGCAGTTAGTCTATGTCTCAGGACACACCAATCAGAAGGATCTGACGATGCTGAGACTTGCCATTCTTATGACTGCTGTACTGGCGCTGGCCGCCTGCGAGACGACCAAAGGCGTGGGCCGCGATGTTCAGAACGCGGGCGAGGCGCTCGACCAGGCGATCTGATCCGCACATGCGCCCCGCAGTCTGCGCGGGGCGAACCGTCTGCGTATTATGATATATGGGAAACCGGCACCTTCAGGGCCGGTTTCCCTCGTTTTAACCGCCGTCGATCTGCGCCGCGCAGGTCCTGCACAGGGCGGTTTCCGGCACGGCATCAAGTCGCGCTTCGGAAATTTCCTCTCCGCATTTCAGACAGATACCGTAAGAGCCGTCTTCCACGCGCTTAAGGGCGGCATCGATGCGCCGGACCTGCTGCAGCTCATTCTGACCCAGCGCTTCCAGCACCTCATCCCCCTGCCGCTCCGTCGAAAAATCCTCAAGATCGCGCGTCGGGGTCTCGTCTAGAGCATGCTCCACTTCCTGCAGATGGCCAACCAGTTCGCGGCGGCGGGCGAGCAACGTCGATTTCCTTACCTCTGTATCCACTACAGCCTCCTCTTTTCTGTGAGAAAGTATCGCAGCACGCAGCGCCATCTGCTTTGATTTGGATCAGTCAGAATGAGGGGGAGCAGGAGCACTGTGGCGCATGCATGAACGGTGCAGAAAACAGACGGCCGGACGTGCGAAAGGCGCCAGGGGACCGGACCGAAATCCGGATCCGTGCGTGAGCACATCCTGACGCCTTCTTGAACCCGTCATCCCCCCAGAGGGCGAACTGTGGCCCACATTGCTCCGGGCGTTACCGCCCCTCGCCGAAGCAGCCTGCCTTGCGGCCTGCCACTCCCCGCGCTGACCCTCCCGGTGCCGCCTTCCCGGATGTCCCCTTGCGGTTTCACCCGTTTCGACCTGCGCCGGCGCCTGCCGCCCTTTCGTCACAGCCCTTTCGGGCTCACACGATCCGACCTGCTTCCTCCTGGTTTTCCCGTTGCTGACCTGAACCCGAAGGCCCTGTTCTGCACCGCGTCCGCCCGGAGGGGCCTTTGCGTCCGCTCCTTTGTTCAGTGAACTCCGTTGCGGTGAGATCAGATTGTGATTTGTCTGCGAGTCGCGCAACAGAAAAATGCGGGTATGGCGAAATTTCTTGTGGATAACCTGTTGATTTAATTGTGGTTTCCTGATGTGGATAAGCGGGGGATAAGGTGGAAATATTCAGTGTTCCGGCAGACTTGCCGCGCTGCGGAATGGCTGTGGAAAGGCGGGGAA
>CBDUCB010000246.1:0-4828 GCA_965365545.1 uncultured Roseobacter sp.
GCTGGCGCGGCTCTGTCGCGGGATCGGTTTTCTGTAGCAGACTGCCGGACAGGATGCGGACCGCCACCCAGAACACGAGAACGATGGGAATAAAGATGAGCGGAGAAGATCTGGGGATGTCCCAGGTGATCCAGGTGTTGATCAGAAAAAACACCCCGCCCAGCAAAAGACTGACCTGTGTGAGGCGCAGAATACCGCCCGTATTCAGCGTGCGCGCGGCGATCCACGGCACGGACAGCAGAACGGAAAAGAGCGCCGTGAGCGGCAGCAGCACCAGAAGCGATGTCAGCCAGCCCTGCCAGTAAGGAAAAATATCAAAACTGCTCAGACGCAGCGCCACGGCAAGATAGACCGCGAGCGTGGCCAGCAGCATATCTATCAGCAGGAAAAGAAGGGCTTTGTGCCGTCTTTTCATATTGATGAAATACTCAGCTAGGTGTCCGGTCATTACGGGCCTTCACTTTGTGCGTCGCTCCGATGGCTGCGAACGGTCGCCAGATCGCGTAGTACAGGCGCATTTACCGCGACAAGCAGCAGACCGAGCAGACCCATGGCAGGAATTGCCATCACAACGGAGAATTCTGTCTCACTTAACCAGATGAGGACGGCTGCGACCAGTACGACCGGCACGCTGCGCAGAAAAATCACCGCCAGCGCGCCAAGAGTTGCCGTAAAGAATGACAGGCCACCGACCATCAGCAACGCAAAAACAGCGGCAATCCCCTGAAAGACGACGAAGCCCGATGCCGCCGCCGCGCCGCTGTCCATGCCGCCGCTGTCCAGCAGCCACCAGATAAGAACAGCAGGCGGCAGGGCGAGGGCAGCACAGACAAAGGCCGTGCCGGTGCGCCGCGTGGCATTAAGAGCCGTCACGCAGGACTGAAACACCGCCATCGCGGGCAGCCCGGTGATCACGATGCGCAGGGTACCCGCGATAGCGTCCGTCCCGCCTCCGGCCAGTTCGCCATAACCAAAGACCAGCGCCGCGATCTGCCCGGAGAAAAACCAGCAAGTGATCGCGGCCGCGAGCGTCAGGGCAAAGGTGCTGCGGATGGCCATCCGTGCGTGGTCCGTAAACCCGCTGTCCCCGGTGCCTGCAAGCCGCGATAAGAGTGGCAGGAAGAGAATATTCACCGGTGCCGTCAGCAGGCCTGCCGGCAGATCGAAAAGACGCATTGCAAAGTTATAGGCAGACAGTTCGCCCGCCCCCGCCAGCGCGGCGAGAGAGCGGAAGATCACCGGTGTGAGTGAAAACAGGCTGACGGCCAGCACTCCCTTGGCGAATTGCGCGGGAAAGCCCGGCTCAAAGCGGGCGGTGACAGCCGGGCGCGCCAGCGTGTGGCGCATGGGCAGCAGCATACAGCCCAGACGGATAAGATTGGCCGCCAGAAGCGCCACTGCCAGTGCGATAAAGCTGATCTGCCCTGTGCCTGAGAGAAAGAGCAGAAAGACAATGAGCACCGCGTTGAAGACCAGAACTGCGAGACCCGGCACCGCCGCGCGTCCCTCGGATTGCAGCCAGGCAGCCGAGACACCGATCACTGCGGCCACCGGAATGGCAAGAAGCGATATCGCAAAGCCGTTCTCAAATCCGGTCAGAGCGCTGTAATCGAGCGACGGCGCCAGCAGCCGGACAACCGTTTCTGCCCCGAGGAAAATCAGCACGGCCAGCGCCAGCGACGCACAGCAGGTAAAGATCGTGATGCGCCGCAACAACGCCACGCGGGCTGCAGGATCGGCGCGCACCAGAGCGGGCACCAGGGCCGCACTGAACCCCCCCGACATCAGGATCGCGATGAGCAGATCAGGCAGCGTCAGAATGACCACCACCGCATCAGTCTGTGCACCAATACCCAGACGTGCCGCGAGAGCCTGTTCGCGAAAGAGGCCCGAGAGCCGGCTGAGCAGCATGGCAAAGCTCACAAGAAGCGACGCCTGAAGAAGTGAACGGGCCATGTTGTCCTTGCCGGGCGCGGCCCGCAGAAGAAGTCCGGTGTGGCTTTCGTTTTAACCGCCGCGGGGCAGGGGTGTAAACGCCCGCCGGGGTGGCTCAGCCTTTGCGGCCCTCAAAGGTGCTGACCGTAATGCCCGCGCCTTCCAGCGTGCGGCGCACGGAGGCTGCGATCTCAACGGCTTCGGGGGTGTCGCCGTGACAGCAGATCGTGTCGATGCTGGTCTCAATGCGCTTGCCCGAGGCGGTGATGATGGCGCCCTCCTGGACCATTTCGACCATGCGCTGCCCGGCCAGGGCCGCGTCATGGATGATGGCCCCGGGTTTGCTGCGGTCCACGAGCGTCGCATCATCGTTATAGGCGCGGTCAGCAAATATCTCACCGGCCCAGGCGCAGCCCAGATCGCGCACCGCAGCTTCTTGGGCCGTAGCGCAAAGGACCATCACAATCAGATCCGGATCCACCGACAGCGCGGCTTCATAGCAATCGCGCGCAAGGCTCTCATCCTCTGATGTCATATTGCCAAGCGCGCCGTGCAGCTTCACGTGGCGCACCTTTCCGCCCAGCGATTTCGCCATGCCGATGGCGGCGGCCACCTGAAAGCGCACCGAATTCTGCAGACTGGCGCGCGGCACCGTCATGCGCCGGCGGCCAAAGCCCTGCAGATCGTCAAACCCCGGGTGCGCGCCAATGCCCACCCCGTTTTCAAGCGCCATTTTCATCGTCGCCGCCATCACGTCCGGGTCGCCTGCATGCGCGCCGCAGGCGATATTGGCCGAGGTCACGGTTTTCAGCAGCGACGCGTCATCGCCCATGGTCCAGGGGCCAAAGCTTTCGCCCATATCGGCGTTGATATCCACACGGGTCATCAGGGTCTCCTCTTCATGTCTCAAACGGATCAGCGGCTGCGGAAACCACACCGCTGACAAGCTGGTAGCTGAGCAGGTCGGCGATATCCGCCGGGTCGCGTATCAGCGGCTTCACCTGCCCTGCGAGCGCTTTTATCGCGGCGCGCGCGCGGGTCTCCATCGCGCGGGCCTCTTCATGGCTCACGAATTCAAACTGCAGCGGGGCGCCCACCGGTGCCTGTGCCACTTTTGGCAGATCCGACGGGATCACAGTGCCGATCCGCGGATAGCCACCGGTGGTCTGGCTTTCGCACATCAGCACGAAAGGTGCGCCGTCACCGGTAATCTGAATGTCGCCGGGCACGATCACCTCAGAGACGATCGACAGCCCGTCGTTTGCAAAAAACCCTTCGCCGTCGGAATCCATGCGCACGCCCTGACGGTTGCCACGCGGGTCACGACGAAAGGCGGTCGCGGCAAACCGCGCGCGGGTTTCTTCGGAGAACTCTGTGGTCTGGATCGAACAGACCACATGGATCGTGCCCCCCGCGAGCCGGTTGTCAGGCGTCAGGAAATACCCGCTGCGCGCCGTGGCGCCTGTGACCGGCAGTTCGTCACCGGCCTGTAACAGACCGCCGATGCCCGCGTTGAGGTGGCTGCCGCGTGCGCCCATCTGTACCGGGGTATCAAACCCGCCGGCCACGTGCAGATACCCGCAGGTGCCCGCCTGCACCCCGCCAATGGCGAGCTTTGCGCCAGCAGGCAGCGCATGGCTGGCGTTCCAGACAAGCGGCGCACCGTCGAGCGTGGCGGTCATCCGCGCGCCCGTCAGGGCGATCACCGTGTCTGCTGTGGCCTCGAAGGTGCCGCCCATGCCGGTCATCTCGATGGCCGCGCATTCCGCGCTCTGGCCGAGCAGTGCCGCCCCTTCATGAAGGGCCAGGGTGTCCGCCGCGCCGCCGCGCGTGAGGCCAAAGGCGAGCCAGCCGCGCCGCCCGAGATCCTGCAGGCTGAGCGCCGGCCCTGCCGAGTGAACTTTGAGCGCGGCAGTCATGTGATCATCTCCCTGTCCGCGCCACCAGATGAGGCGGTGCTGCCGGTCCGGATTTTTTCCAGCTCCGCCGGGCTGACGGATGGAAAGATCAGTTCATCACCCGGCGAGAGCGCAAAGGGCTGCTCGCTTTTCTGGTTGAAGGTCCGGAAAGCGGTCTGGCCGATGTGCCGCCATCCGGTGGGCGTGGCATTGGTGAAAAGACACATCTGCCGGATCGCCAGCACCAGCGCCCCGGAGGGCACGCTTTTGGTCAGGTCCTGCTGGCGGGGGATGTTCCACTGCGCATCGAGCTGTCCCAGATAGGGCTGGCCGGGCGAAAAACCGATGGTCAGCACCCGCACGCGCGAGGCTGAAAGCTGCCGGATGGCCTCATCGGGGTCGATGCCCACGGCCTGTGCGGCCTCTTCAAGCTGCGGGGCAAGATCGGTGCCGTAAACCGTGGGCACATGCCAGAGCGTGCGCCCGTCGGGCAGCGCCGGATCGCTCCAGTCGCGCGCATCAAGCAGATCCTGAAGGCGCGCGATGATCTCATCAGCAGGATGGGTGACCAGATCGGTGACCACAAAAACCGATACCAGTGACATGCTCGTCTCGGTGACTTCCGGCCAGTCTTCGGCCTCCACGGCGGCGCGGAAGGCGAGGGCCACGCGGTTGGCGTGATCGTCCATCGCGCCTGCAAAGGTGACGAGGATGCCCGACAGGCCCACAGTGCGGATAAGGGGGTAGTCACTCATGAACCGGTCTCCCCAGGTAGAGCCGCCGGAGCAGTACCGGCGTAAGATACATCGGCAACTGCCAGCAGCCGACAAAGACCATCAGCGGGGCGATCGTCTCGGCGGGCAGGTTGCAGACCATCCGGATCGGTGTGGGCGCCGCGAACGTCGACGTACAGCGATACGTCTCGACGAGTCGCAGCCAGTCCTCGGCGTCGAACTTGCGCGGCACGACCATCGTCGGCGCCATCGCCAACGCGA
>CBDUCB010000247.1:0-4824 GCA_965365545.1 uncultured Roseobacter sp.
GTCTGCAACGGCTCCATCGGGGCCTCGATAAATTCCGCCATGGTCCAGATCCGTACCCGGGCCTTTGTCCATGTCGAGCGCAGCACATCAAGATGATCGCTCTCGATCTTCTGAAGCTCGGCCGCGCGTTTGCGCAGATCCCGGAAATCGGCGTTTGAGCGAAAGAGCGGGATGGCCCAGGCACCGCTGATCACTGAAATCTGCGCGTTAGGGTCTTTGGCCACGCGCCAGTTGATCACCTGGTTGTCCGCCGGTCCGAACTGAAAACACTGCCGCTGCCCGCGCGTGTTCCAGATGAGATTGGTCAGAAAGAAATTAGCGTTGTAATCGCGCAGCACCGCACTGTCGCTGAGCGCACCGTTGATGGCATTCTGACCGTCGGCAAAATGTACACCATCGGGGGCAAAAAGATGACCATGCACCCGGGCATCGGTGGCGCGCGCGAGCCAGGGTTCAAAGTTGTCGAAAAGCTCGGCAAACCCCTGAAACATCGAGAACGGGGCCGCCGTCACGCCATTTTCCCAGTCTTCACGCGGAAACCGGCTCTGCATATAAAGGCCCGCACGTCCGCGCATCCGCCTTTCGACCGCCTTGGCAAAAATCCGGTCAATCTTTCCCGGGTTGGGTTCCTGGCGGCTCATGGCCCCTGCCTCATCGGTCAGAAAAGCGTCATAGAGCCGCTGTGCCCGGGGCCAGATTTTCCGCGCCACGAAGCAATCCGACCGCCGCAGCAACTGCAGGTGATCGTCATAGAAAATGTGCGGTTTGCCCTGGTAATCGAATTTAGACAGCGTCAGCGACCGGCTCTCGATGTTCACCGAATACTGGCGGGCCATTGTCTGGAAATAGCTTTCATCGGGGATCCAGACCCGTCGGAAATAGCGGTCGTATTCTTCGCGCGCGGGATCCTGAAGTATGGCCGACAGGGTCTGGCGGGTCAGGCACCACCACTGCGAGCCCATATGTGGCACGAGACCACCGGGTATCTTTCGTTTCATGCGGAAAAACCGCTGCCAGGCGACATAGCGGTCAAAGAGATACCGGTTTTTCTTCCACGAAAACGGAAACCGCAGGGTGAACCGTTCTGCATCAAGCCCGCCCACGGTCCAGGGCACATCGGCCGTCGTGGCGCTCTCGATGAAATCGGTCTGAGGGCGTGCGTCGAGGTAACTGATCAGCTCCTGAACCGGACGCAACGGCAGGCAGGAGCCGGAGGCCAGATAGACGTGCCGCACCTGCGGATACTGCGCCAGCATCCGCTCAGACGCGGCCTGTGTCGCTGCAACAATACCCCAGGTACCCCACTCACAGCGGAAGCGTTTGGAAAATTCGACATCGGGCACGTCATCCAGTGCGCGCACGAATTTCTGATAGGTTTTGCGCGGCACGGACCGGTCCACATGTATCACGACCGGACAGCCCGAGGCGGACCAGTGGCGCACCACTTCTTCGGCCCGTCCCAGGGCCGTGTGCACCAGCATGACGATGCCGACGCTCATGCCCAGTTCCCCTTGGACATGAGCCCCAGTATCTCAAGCTGTCGCCAGTTGATGTACTTCTCCGACCACTTGCACCAGAGTTGTGTGTCGCGCCCCAGATTGTCGGCATAAGCGCGGTACTCGTAGGATTCCGCATAATGCTGCCGGCGCTGGATCTCCTCGGACGCCTTATCGGCAAAGGTGTCGATAAATTTTGCATGCAGCAGAACGCCTGAGGCTTTCTCGCCGCCCCATTCGTCGTAAACGAGGTTCAGACCGCGCGGCAGCAACATATGTGTCGAATGCACATAGGCATAGCGCCGGTCCCATTTCACCAGCGGAATTTTATTCAGCGCCGGCGCGCGGTAAGGCTCATCGCGAAAGAAAACACGCGACCGCGGTCCGCCCTGGATCCACAGGTTGCCATAGAGATGGTTGCGGGTGATCGAATAGTTACCGCTGTCAAACCAGCAGGCGATCTCCATCGGATCCATCCCCGGCAGATAGCGCTGATCCTCCAGCCGCCCCTTGGGATACATATCCAGCAACATCGCTGAAAATGCTCTGATCGAGCAGGTATCAAGCCAGTCGGTCAGCGCCTGTAGCGGCCGCGTATCGCAGAACGGATACAGCAAAAACTCGTCGGGATCGACCACAACGCACCAGTGACCATGGCCGTATCTGCTCTGCAGATGGTTCAGCCAGTCAACGCCATACCGCGATTTGCGATAACTCGACCGGGTACGCCAGACCGATACATCAGGCTGGTCCGCCAGATAGTCCGCGCTGCCATCGGTGCTGTCATTGTCGACAATCAGAAAATGCGTGACACCCATGTTCCGGTAGTAATCGAGGAAATAGGGGAGCCGTACTTTCTCGTTGCGCATGGTCGAAAAGAGAAGGATCTCATCCGGTCGGATCATATCTGTGCGGTCGGAAACACGGCGCAGTTCCGGACTTTTCCGGAGCGCACGAATCCGCAGACGCTTACGCGCCAGACGCATCCGGTAAGACCCCAGAACACCCAAGCTTTCTGCCCTTTTCTGCCACCGCCCTGGTGCCGGCCTGCCCCCGGTTGATCCGGATGTGCCCGCACAAGACTTTCGCCGCTATTTATAGTTTGCGACTTCTTTATATTTTATTGCCTGAAAAGCGCTTTTTTGCAATGGTTTGGAGTGGTTTCGGCATGTCCGGATCCCGGTCAGTCCCGATCACCATCGCCACCCGTCATCAGCCCGAGTTCGACCAGCTGGCGCCAACCCGTTAAACGTGTGGACTGCGGCTCCCACATGTCGGGGTTTTGTGCCACAGCGTCGTAGTAATCATCATAGGCCTTTGAGTTGGTGAAGTGCTCGGCGCGTGCCTTTTCACGGCGCGCACGGGCCGGTGATCCGGGCAGAAATTTCGTGTGTAGCAGCGCGCCGCTCAGAGCCTCTCGTCCCTGAACGTCCCATGTCTGGTTCAGAGCAGGAGGCAGCAGATTATGTGTTGAATTTACATACGCATAAGACCTGTCCCAGTATACCAGCGGGATCTTGTTCATGGTCGGGGCGCGGCGCGGGTCACTGCTGAAAAAGCACCGTGCGCGCGGGCCACCCTGCAGCCAGAGATTACCCATCTTTGGTTGTATCTGCGCCTGATACCCCCAGGCATCGAACCATGGCAAAACCTCCACAGGATCCTGCTCCGGGTCATAGCTCTGTGCATCCGGAGGGCCCTTGGGGTAGAGATCAAGCATGATCGCACCCATCACCCTCTGGTTGTGCTGCATCAGATCCGCAGTGAGCCTGCACAGGTCGCGCGTATCATGCCCGGGATAGATCAGAAGCTCATCTGCATCGACCGTGACAGTCCAGTGCCCGTGCGCATAGCGCCGCTGCAACCAGGTGATCCAGTCCATGCCAAAGCGCGATGCCTTATAGCTGGCCCGGGTCTGCCAGAGGCTCACATCGGGCTCTGCACGCAGATAATCAGCCGTTCCGTCATCGCTGCCATTATCAACAATCAGGAAATGCCCGACGCCCAGCCGGCGATAGTGTTTCAGAAACCACGGCAGCCGCTGCATCTCGTTGCGCACAGTGACAAAGACGAGGATATCATTGCGGGCAATTTTACCTGTGCGCACAGATACCGGCATCAGATTGTGCCGCGACCTGAACGCCCGCCACAGCATCCGTTTGCGCCGCAGACGCAGCTTGTACCGTGTCAGCAGGGAACGACTGGCAGGCATGAAAAACTCCGAAACAGAGCCGCATCAGCCGACCGGCTGAGTGCAGTCTTTCACGGGCGCTGCCCTGAGACCAGCCACAGAGCCGGTGTTACTCAGCCGCTTTGCCCAGATTGACCACTTCGTGCAGATAGGCCGCGAGATCATCATGCAGCTCAGGCCGCGCGAGGCCAAACGCCACCGTCGCCTGCAAAAAGCCGGACTTGGACCCGCAGTCAAAACGCTGACCGGCAAACCGGTAGCCATACACGCCCCGGTCACTGCGGATCTCATCCGCGATGGCATCCGTGAGCTGGATTTCTCCACCCGCGCCGCTTTTCATCTCATGCAGATTATTCAGCACCGACGGCGACAGGATATAGCGCCCGATCACTGCGAGGTTGGACGGCGGGTTTTCTTTTGGCTTTTCGACCATGCCGCGGATGCGCACCATTGATCCCAGGTCTTCGGCCACGTCGAGCATGCCATAAGACGAGGTCTTTTCCATCGGTACTTCCATCGCCGCAACCATATTGCCGCCGGTCTCCGCATAGGCTTCGACCATCTGCTGCAGACACGGCTTTTCCGCCGCGATGACGTCATCCGGCAGGATCACTGCAAAAGGCTCGTCCCCGATCAGCCGGCGCGCGCACCAGACCGCATGGCCGAGGCCCAGCGCCTTGTGCTGCCGGATATAGGCGATCGCACCGCTTTCCATATTGGTCGATTCGAGGGTTTTAAGAAGCTTTGTCTTGCCCTTCTTCTCCAGCTCCGCCTCAAGCTGCGGCGCGTGGTCGAAGTAATCCTCAAGCGCGCCCTTGCCGCGCGAGGTGACAAATATGAATTCTTTGATGCCCGCAGCCCGCGCCTCGTCGATCGCGTACTGGATCAGCGGACGATCCACCAGCGTCATAATCTCTTTGGGGACTGACTTGGTCGCCGGCAAAAATCTTGTGCCCAGCCCTGCAACAGGGAAGATCGCTTTGGTGACCTCACGGTTCATACTCATGTCCTTTTTAACCTCTGAAAAACACCCACCGCTGCAAACCTAACATCTGCCGGTGCCAAAAACATCAGCCTTATTGAAATATAGCGGAATTTGCTGGTTCTATTGACGCAACAATTACAATCGCCTGTGAT
>CBDUCB010000248.1:0-4784 GCA_965365545.1 uncultured Roseobacter sp.
TGACGTCGTGTTCGGCGATGGGGAACTAGATCGAGAGCGCGATATTGCGGTTGCCCGAGCCGATGGCCAGCGGGCCCGCGATCCAGGCCAGCGCCGAGCGGCGCAGCACGCTCAGGGTCAGAAACTGAACCCCGTAGCTGAGCGCAAAGGCCAGGACGGCCCAGGCGGCCACGGCTCCCGGATCGCTCCGCAGCGCCGGGTTCAGCGCGGCCATCAGGCCCACCACAATCGCCGAAAACGCCAGCACCGAGAGCCCGTCGAGCGCTTTGACGGTGCCGGGTCCGGGCGCGGGAAAGAACCTCGCCCGCAAAATAAACCCAAGCGTTGAGGCGCCAAGGATCACCGCCAGCAAGGTCAGAGCGGGACGGATCACATCGCGGGCTTCTCCCAGCTGCGGCATCAGCGCCAGCACCGGCAGCACCGTGAGCGGAAAACAGGCTGGTCCCAGCACCAGGATCTGCATCATGCGCCCGGGATCCTGCCGGAGCAGCAGCGCGATATTGGTCGAGCCCGCCAGCGCCGGGGCAGCCGTGGCCAGCACCATCGCCATCGCGACGGGCGTGCCGGCGACCCCCGCACCCGCGCAAAGACCCAGCAGGCTTACCGGCAACCCCAGTTGCAGCACCAGGACGGACCCGAGCCCCCAGCGCAGATCCGACAGCGCCCCCGCCGCCGCGCGGTGCCCGATGCGCAGCGCCGTTATGGTAAGCAGGCCCGCCACCATCTGCGGCAGCCAGGGCGCCATCGCGGCGGCAGTCCCGGGCAACAAAAGCCCCGCTGCCAGACCCGCAATCAGGCACCACCGCGCATTGTCCGAAATCAGCCAAAGGAAACGCTCCACACATCAACCCGGTGTCTGCCGCAGATTATCCGGCAGCCAGGTTGCGATTTCCGGGAACCAGATCAGGATAAAGACCATCAGCACCATGATCAGAAACATCGGCAGGGCCGCTTTGGTGATGTATCCCATCTCATGATCGGTCATTCCCTGCAGCACGAAAAGATTAAAACCAATGGGTGGCGTGATCTGCGCCATTTCCACGACGACCACCACAAAGATGCCGAACCAGATCAGATCGATGCCGGCCTCGCGCACCATCGGCTCGACAATCGCCATGGTCAGCACCACAGCAGAAATTCCGTCAAGAAACATGCCCAGCACGATATAGAAGACCAGCAGTGCCATCAGAAGCTCAAACCGCCCGAGTTCCATCGCGGCGATGCCGTCAGCAAGGGCGCGCGGCAGGCCGGTGAACCCCATCGACAGTTTCAGAAATGCAGCCCCCGCCAGAATGAGCGCGATCATCGCAGAGGTGCGCATGGCCCCCATCAGGCTTTCGCGGAACGAGCCCACCGTCAGCGAGCCCTGGGCCGCCGCCAGTGCCAGCGCCCCCAGCACACCGATGGCCGCAGCCTCGGTTGCGGTGGCATAGCCGCCGTACATCGACCCGATCACCACCGTGATCAGGATCAGCACCGGCAGCAGGAAGCGTGAATTGCGCAGCTTTTCGGAAAAGCTCATGCCGGTTTCCATATCCGGGTTCCAGCTCGACGATGTCTTTGAAACGATAGCCACATAGGCCATGAACATCGACGCCAGAATGAGCCCCGGAAAAACACCCGCGAAAAAGAGCTTGGTGATGCTCTCGTTGACCGTGACGCCATACACGATGAGCGCAATGGACGGCGGGATCATCAGCCCGAGGGTCGCGGCCCCCGCAAGCGTCCCGATCACCATTTTTTCGGGGTATTTGCGGGCCCTGAGTTCCGGGATGGCCATTTTGCCTACGGTGGTCAGCGTCGCCGCCGACGAGCCGGAGACAGCGGCAAAGATTGTGCAGGAAACGATATTGGTATGCACCAGCCCGCCGGGCATCTTTGCCAGCCAGGGCGAGAGGCCTTTGAACATATCCTCGGACAACCGGGTGCGATAGAGGATCTCTCCCATCCAGATAAAGAGCGGCAGGGCGGTAAGTGTCCAGCTGGAGGATGACGCCCAGATCGTGGTGATCATGGTGTCGCCGGCGGGCCGTGTGGTGAAAAGCTCCATCCCGACCCAGGCCACGCCCATCAGCGCAAGGCCGACCCAGACGCCGGTGCCCAGAAGCAGAAAGAGGACGATCAGAAAGAGGATTATTGCATATATTTCGGTCATCTGCTCACACCTCGAAGGTTTCGTCGACGGTGTCCCGGATAATCCGGTGTTCACCTTTGAAGATGACATGCAGCAGGTTGTCGGTCAGCGCGACCGCGAGCAGGCCGCCGCCGATGACCATGACCGACTGCGGGATCCAGAGGGCGGTGGCGTCCTGCCCCTGGCTCACCTCGTTGAACTTCCAGGACCAGTAAACGAACCAATAGGCGTAGTAGGTAAAGTACCACGCGATCGCCGCTGCCAGCCCGAAACACCAGATCTCAAGCAGCCGCCTTGTCCCCGCGGGGACAGCATTAAGCAGAATGGAGACCCGGATGTGCGCGCCATGGTTGAGCGCATTGGCAAAAGCGAGGAAACTGGCCGCAGCCATGGCATATCCGGCGTAATCCGGCGCGCCCGGAAAAATCTCACCGGTCCAGCGGGCGACCATCTGTGCCACGATGAGCAGAAGGATCGCGATGAGGCAGAGCGCTGCCAGCACGCCGGCTGCCAGATAGAGAAAGTCGAGCGTCTTGCGCAGAGCAGTCATGGCCGGTCTCCGGTCGTCTCGGGAATAAGAGCCTGCCCCGCGGGAAGTCGCGGGGCAGGCAGTCTCACTTACTGAGCTTTGAAGGCATCAACGATGGCCTTGCCCTCGTCGCCGGCCGCTTCGAGCCACTCAGCGGTCATGGTGGCACCGATCTCACGCAGCTCAGCCATCAGGGCATCGCCGGCGGGCTGCACGGTCATGCCACCCTCGGCAAGGCCGTCCATGGTGAACTGTGTGTAATCTTTGGACGCTTCCAGACCACGTGCCTCGGCCTCAGCCGCACAGGTCATGATGGCCTGCTTGTTGGCGTCGGACACATCGGCCCAGACGTCCTGGTTGACCATCACATAGTTGCGCGGCAGCCAGGCATCGACCTCATAGAAATGCGTGAGGCTTTCCCAGACCTTGCGGTCATAGCCCGTGGCCCCTGACGAGACCATGGATTCCGCCACACCGGTCGCGAAAGCCTGACTGATTTCAGCAGCTTCAACCGTGACGGGCAGCATGCCGGTCAGTTCCGCCAGACGGCTTGTGGTGTTGTTATAGGAGCGGAATTTCACGCCCTCCATATCGGCCACCGAGTTCACTTCTTTCTTGAAGTAGAGACCCTGGGGCGGCCATGGCACGGCATAGAGCAGCTCAAGGTTCTGCTCATCAAGCAGTGCTTCGATCTTTGGTTTGGCTGCGTCATACAGCTTTTCGCTGTCGTCAAACGAAGGAGCGAGGAAAGGCACGCTGTCAAATCCGAACACAGCGCTTTCGTTCTGGTGACCCGAGAGCAGACGCTCGCCGATCTGTACCTGACCGGTCTGGATCGCGCGCTTGATGTCCGCGCCGGCAAAGAGTGAGCCGCCCGGGTGCACTTCGATGGTGATCTCGCCGTTCGTGCCTGCGCCTACGCATTCGGCAAAGGCCACGCCGTTCTCGGAGTGGAAGTTCGATGCGGAATAGGCCATCGGCATATCCCATTTTTCAGCCGCGGCCGCCGGCAGAGCCGCGCCAAGGGTCAGCGCTGCTGTTGCCGCACCTGCCATGAGTTTTGTTGTCAGTGTCATATCGTTCTCCTTGCTGGTTTTTTCTGTGTTTCAGTTCCGGAACCGTTCGGGCGCATAGGGCGCCATGTCCATGTTTGTTGGTTGACCGGATATCAGCCCGGCCAGCAGCCGGCCTGTTTTCGGACCACCGGTCAGGCCGATGTGATGATGTCCGAAGCCGGTCCAGACCCCTGATTTTCCGATCTGCCCGATCAGGGGCAGACTGTCGCTGGGGGCGGGCCTGTGCCCCAGCCATTCGATTTCCTGCGTGGCGGTCATCTGCGGGAAAGCGGCTTTCGCCTGGCGGCGCAGCATTTTCAGCGGGGCCTTCGACGGGCCGGCCCTGAGCCCGCCAAGCTCCACCACACCGGCGCAGCGTACACCCTGCGCCATAGGAGTGGCGACAAATTTGCCGGAGGCGATCATCATCGGCCTTGTCGGGCCGTTCTCAGCCGCTTCGAAAATGATGTGATAGCCGCGCTCGGATTCGAGCGGGACATTCAGCCCCAGTTTGCGCATCAGCGGTTTTGACCAGACGCCGGTGGCGAGCACTGCCTGATCACAACCGATGCGGCCTTCGCTGGTTTCAACGGCGCTGATTTTGCCACCGCTGAGATCGAAGTCTTTGACATCAGCGATTACGATTTTACCGCCCGAAGCTTCAAACGCCGCAGCAAGTGCGCCGACGTAGCCGCCCGGGTCTCGGATAAAGCCGTGATCCTTCACCACCGCGACACAGCTGATCTGCCGGCTCACATTCGGCTCGTACCCGCGCACGTCATCGCCCTCGATAAGCTCCGGCTCAAAGCCTGCCTCGCGGCGCAGGGCCCAGGTATAGCTTTCCGCGTCAAAGGCCGCCCGGTCACGATAGCCAAAACAATAATCGCTCTCGGTAACCCAGTGACCGAGGCCGATATCTCCGGTCAGCGCCTTATGCTGAGACACGCTGTCGGTCACAATTGGTGCGATCCCGGCAGCGATGCGGCGGGTGTCGGAATCATTGGCGTTTGCAAGATATTTCACCAGCCAGGGCGCCAGTTTAGGCAGATAGGCCCAGCGTAAAAAC
>CBDUCB010000249.1:0-4755 GCA_965365545.1 uncultured Roseobacter sp.
TTCTATGCGCGTGACGATGTGTTTCCCCTGTCGGTTCACGCCGACCCCGCGCGGTTTTATCCGTTTTTCTGGGGCCACGCCCATGAGACCGGCGAGGGGCCGGGATATGGCTATAACCTGAATATACCGCTACCGCGCGGCACCGGGGACGACGGGTTCATGAAAGGTCTCGCGGATGGCCTCGTGCACGTGAAATCCTTTGCACCGGGCGCCGTCGTGATTGCCCTGGGCCTTGATGCGTTCGAGGGTGACCCCTTTGGCGGGCTGTCGGTCTCAACACCCGGGTTTGCCCGGATGGCTGAAATGCTGGCAGCGCTGAACCTGCCCACGGTGATCGTGCAGGAAGGCGGCTATCTGTGTGATGAACTTGGCGACAACCTCGCATCATTTCTGGGCGGGTTCGAAGGGGCGCTGACATAAGGCACCGTGGTCCGGATCCACGCCCCCGATGGCATCGTGTACACCCCTCGCTCAGCCAACGCGCAAAGGGACGTAATAAACAGGCGTGATACACGCTGACAGGGAAAATTTTGTTGCGGGACAAGGCGATCTTATAAAACAAATTGCGATCCGGGGCTTATGCCCATAGGTTGTCCCGATGCGACGGACGCAAAAGTGTCCGCAAGCCGATCTCAACGGCTGAACAAAAACAAGGGAGAGTACATATGAATTTTACGAAAATCACTAAAGGCCTGACAGCGGGCGCGCTGAGCGCGCTGATGTCGACGGCGGCTTTCGCCGACGACGTGACCCTGCGTTTCGCAGGCGTGTTTCCGATTGATCACCAGGGTACGATCACAATGCAGCAGGTTGCCGATGAGGTTGCCGCAGCAGATGTCGGTCTGACGATTGAGCTTTTCCCGGCGAATCAGCTGGGCTCCGGCGAGGCGCTCTTTGAAGATGTCGCGCGCGGTAACATCGATCTTGCGGCGGCGTTCATCTATGCCGACACCGATCCGCGTCTCGAATTCCTGTCCATGCCTTTCCTCGTGAGTGGCTGGGAAGACATGAACAGCATCATGCGCAACATGGATTCGCAGTATAACCAGATCCTGCAGGAAATCACCGACGAGTATGGCGTGCGCGTCCTGGCGCAGAACCCCGAAGGGTTCGTGGGTGTTGTCGCAACAAAAGAGCCGACAAACTGGAACACCTTTGACGACAAGGGCATGAACATCCGCGTCTGGTCGTCGACCGTTGTGAAATCGATGATGGAAATGATCGGCTTCCAGGCCACGACAATGGCATGGGGCGATATCTTCCCGGCGATCCAGTCCGGGATCGTGGACGGCGCGATCTGCTGTACGAAAACAGCGACCTATACCATCTTTGCTCAGTCTGACGTCGGCACACACTTTGTCGAGTACAATGCGATTTCCGAGCTGACCAGCTTCTACGCGTCACAGCGCAGCCTGGACAAACTGACGCCGGAACAGGTTGAAGTGCTGCAGGCCGCGATGACCAAAGCATCCGACGACTTCTTTGCATATAACCGCGAGAACGACGATGCCTTCGCACAGAAGCTGCTGGACAGCGGCTACACCATCCTGAGCCTGAACGAAGAAGATCAGGCCGCGATGGCCACCAAAGTCCGCGATGAAATCTGGCCAATGATGGCCGACAGCGTCGGACAGGACATCATCGACCGTCTCAAAGGTGCGATGAACTAAATCATCAGAACCCAGAAGGGCCGGCAGAAACGCCGGCCCTTTTTCGTTAGATCAGAATGAAAAAGACCAACAAGGGGCAAGGGGCATGTCGAAGACAACTGACGAACTGCCAATTGGTGCCGGCGGCGAAGTTGACGGCCATCCAATAAAAATCACAGACGAATTACCCAGATTTATCGGCGCTCCCATGAGCTGGATATCGCTCGCTATGAAGGGCATCGTGATGTTCTCGGGGTTTCTCATGGCGTTCACCTTCGGCGCGGTCGTCGTTATCCGGTACGGGTTCGGCGGCGATCTGTTCGCTTATGAGGAATGGCTGCTCGCGATCAGTATCGTGGGCTTTTTCGCCGGTGCGGTTCTGGCATCCGAGCGACAGCTGCACATTAACGCGGACATCCTCGGCATGGTCATCCAGAATTCGAGAATGATCTGGTGGCGCAGCTTTATCGTGTTGGCGATCGAAGTGTTCGTGACGCTTTTCATCGTCTACGCCTGCTATGTCTCGCTTCTTGACGACTTCTCCTTTCCACGGCTGCGCGCAACAACGGTTCTGCGTATTCCGTTCGTTTCATGGCGCATCGCGATCATGATCGCCTTTACCTTTATGGCGATGTTCACCTGTGCGTACCTGTACGTCCACATCCGTAAGGGGCTCGGCTTGCCGCTCCGCTCCGAAGCAGCGAAGGGCGCCGCGAAATGATTATTACCGGAAGCCTGATTATCGTATGTGTGATGCTCCTTCTGGGCGTCAGCGTGTACGTCGCGTTCGGATCTGTTCTGATCTTTATCGCCGTTGTCGGGGATCAGTCGATCTCCGGGTATCTGCCCACAGGATCGACCGGCATCCGGTCACTGGTGCTGCTCGCGGTGCCCTTGTTTATGATCGCCGGTGGCATCATGGAAAAGGGCAGGATCGCAGCCCCCCTCGTGTCGCTCGCTGAGATGTTCGTCGGCCATATCAAAGGCGGCCTCAGCGCTGCCGGCGTTCTGGCCTGCGGCATCTTCGGGTCCATTTCAGGCAGTGCGAATGCGACACTGACCTGCATTGGTGGCATCATGATGCCGCACCTGCGACGGTGCAATTACCCGACGGGACTGTCGGCGGCACTTATCGTCTCGGCCAGCCCTCTGGGCCTGCTGATCCCGCCGAGCGCCTCGCACATCCTTTACGGCTGGGTCGCACAGCAGAACGTGCTGAAGTGCTTTTTGTCGACGGTCATCCCCGCGATCATTCTGATCACGCTGCTGATCATCACCAACCAGTTCATGCTGCGCAAAGTGGACGACATCAGGCTTAAGGACCGCCCGTCGCCGTTCATGCCCGCGTTTATCGGCCAGGGCCGTCTGGCCGGGCCTGCACTGATGATGCCTCTGATCATTCTCGGTGGCATCTACGGTGGTATCATGACCCCGACCGAGGCCGCGGGTATTGCCGTGGTCTATGCCATTCCGATCGCGATCTATTTCTACAAAGGTCTGACCTGGAAAACACTGGCCCAGACCATCGGCAATTCGGGTGTGACCATCGGCGTCGTGATGACCATGATCTTTATGGTTCTGATCGTGTCCGACAATCTGATTGCGCAGGGTGCACCGCAGCTTGCCAAACAGATGGTCTATTCGGTGTCAGAAAACCCGATCGTGATCCTGCTGATGATCAACGTCGTGATGATCCTGATCGGGATGCTGATGGACGACATTTCGGGGCTGCTTCTGGCCACTCCGATCCTGTTGCCCATCGCACAGAGCACCGGCATGGACCCCATCCACTTTGCCGCGGTGATCGGCGTTAATCTGGGCATGGCAAACATTACGCCTCCGACGGCGCCCTTGCTGTATCTGGGTGCGCAGATCTGTGAAGTGCCTGTGTCACGTATGCTGTGGCCGACGCTGGTCTTCATCATTTTCGCCTGGCTGCCGACGCTGATGCTGACGACGTTTGTGCCGGAGCTTGCGCTCTGGCTTCCCGATCTTCTGCTCGGCAAATAAAGCGGGCCGCATAAAACAGGAAAAGGCGCTCAGATACTGAGCGCCTTTTCCCTTTCCCGGACATCTCCGAACGGATCGTCTCTTGTATATCTCAGGCCGGCAGTCCCCCCGCAGGGGGTGCCCCAAACGGCTGAATTACAGGACGAACATCCATGAATGCAGGCTGATAAACAAAGCGGTTGCGATTACCACTGCCGCGATGCCGGATGCGTCTTTTGCAAGTTTTGTCATTGTCCTGATCCCATATTGCTGTGATTGCATTATCCCGCACCTATGCCCGAAGCCCTTCCGGAACCACCGCCATTAGCGCATAGGTGTTCTGCGGCCACCGCATGACAGTTGGTCGTGACCACACGCCGGTCGCATCAACCAACGCCCGAAGACGGGCAGCGCTGATGTAAACCCTGCAGCGGTCGCAGGATGATAATCTGTCTTATGTTAAATTATGTGATGTCCTGATCGCTACCGCACCGGTGTTCACGCGGTACGCCATGCTGACCTCGCTGATCAGACACCGGGTTCTGGTCCCGGTGACCCTCAGCGGATCCGGCCCGCGTCAGGTGCGCGGCGGCGTGCGCGCGCCAGCGTCGATTGCGTCAAACGACGTCGCCCCGAGCTGACCCATGGCGCGCACCAGTTCCAGCTTCAGGATATCCATTGCCCGCTGTGCGCCGGCCGCACCGCCGGCACCAGGTATATTGCGCCACATCGTTGGCCTGGGTCAGGAACACCAGGAACAACAGCAGCCCGGCACCGCCGGCCGGCATATCGCCGCGCAGCACCAGCAGATAGGCCGCATGGCTGATCGCGAAGACGCAGGTCATCAGGCCCCAATGCAGGGTCCCGGCCGCCTTCAGGAAACCGGTGGTCTCGCCATGGATCACCATCAGCCGACCGTCGTAGCCAGCCAGGGCGTCCAGGGTTTCGAAGCGCTCGATCAGCACGAACGACGGCACTTTCATCTGCGCCGCGATGTCGACGACGCTGGTGAAGGTCGATTCCAGGATCAGGGCGCGCGGCGGGTGCTGACGAATCAGCGTTGCCGCGGCCCCTCCGCCGAGCGAGACGAAGAAGAAGACGTTGGGATAGACCTCGG
>CBDUCB010000250.1:0-4741 GCA_965365545.1 uncultured Roseobacter sp.
TCGAAGACCGGCTGATCGCGGCCGGGATCAGACCCACCGATCGCGCCGAACAGATCCCGCTCGAGGGGTTCTGCGCTCTGGCCCGCATCATCGAGGCGCCCTGAACGCAAAGGCCCCGCCGGATGGCAGGGCTTCGCTTAATGTTACTCAATCTGAGTTTCTGCAGATTATTCAGCGGCCTCAGGCGCATCACCGCCGCCACTGCTTTCACCCTCACCACCCTCATTGCGGGGCTTCGGCTTGCGGCGCGGCGCGCGTTTCGGGCGCGGCTTTGGCTGACTCTCCGGCGTTTCGACCAGATTGCTGTCCTGGTCCCCTCCGGCAGGCGCAGGCGCGTCCTGATGCTGCGTATTCGCGGGTTGATGGTGCTGCTGCTCGGCCGGCTGGCTGGCTTCACGTTCCTGACGCTCTGCGCGTTCACGATCCCGTTCAGCCTGACGCTCCCGGTTCTGGCGTTCCTGCTCTTCGCGGCGGGCGTCAATCTCACGCTGCGCCTCGCTGAGCAGGCGGGTATAATGCTCTGCGTGCTGCTGAAAGTTTTCGGCGGCGACCCGGTCGTTGCTCAGCTGCGCGTCGCGGGCAAGCTGATTGTATTTTTCGATGATCTGCTGCGGGGTGCCGCGGACCTTTCCTTCTGGACCGGAGCTGTCGAACACGCGGTTTACGACGTTGCCGCCCTGGTTATTATTCGACCGGTTACGGTTGCTCTTTGAGCGCGACCGGGATCTCGATGATTTCATGAAGCTGTCTCAGCCTTCGTGCTGTTGATCGTTGTGCCGGTGGCGCTGCGCGCCAGGATAGATCCGGTTATTCGATATGTTGGGCATACTGCCGGGCGGGACCACACAAAGGAGCATATCCACCGCCGCAACTCCTTTGAATAAGCATGGCACGCGCCCTGCCGCAAGGGGTATTCCGGAATTTTGGCATATTTCAGCCGGTTTTCGGGTTATACCGCGATATTTCACCCGGGTTTTGATGCCCTTACGACACGGTCGCGCCCGTTCAGATCAGGCAGAATCGCCACCTCTGCCCACCCCTCTTCACGGAAAAATCCGGCCACGGCAGCACCCTGCGTCCAGCCGGTTTCAACCAGCACGCGGCCCTGCGCGCTCAGATACTGCTGCGCCTGTGCCGCAATAATGCGGTAAACGCTCAGACCGTCATGTTCGTCTGTCAGCGCCATGCGCGGCTCATGCTCGCGCAGTTCCGGTTGCACACCGGCCATTTCCGAGGCCGCCAGATAGGGCGGGTTGGACACAATCAGATCAAACCGCCCCTCCACATTTTCAAACCAGTCTGAGCGGAAAATATCTGCCCGGTCAGCCACCCCGTGCTGAACGGCATTCTGACTGGCCTGCAGACAGGCGGCCTCGCTCAGATCGACACCTGTGCCGGTGGCCGCTTCCCGCTCAGCAAGCAGGGTCACAAGGATGCAGCCCGACCCGGTACCCAGATCCAGAACCCGGGAAAACGGCTCTGCAAGGGCCGCCTCGATCAGGGTTTCGGTTTCTGGCCGCGGGTCCAGCACATCCCGGCTGATCTCAAAGCGCCGCCCGTAAAATTCCCGCGCCCCGATGAGCTGCGAAACCGGGACCCGGACTGCCCGGAGTGCGACGAGCTGGTCATAACGTTCCGCAATCTCAGGCGCGATATCCTCTGGCGCAATCAGGGTCACACGCGCCGCGTCAACCTTTGCGGCATGGGCCAGCAATATGCGTGCATCCCGCGCAGGGTCCGGCACCCCGGCCGCGCGCAATCGCGCCATTGCGGCCAGCATGGCTTCGGCTGCGGTCATTGCCCCATCTCCGCAAGCATCCGCGCCTGGGCGTCCGCCGTCAGCGCATCGATGATCTCGTCGAGATCCCCCTGCATCACCGCGTCAAGCCGGTAAAGCGTGAGGTTGATCCGGTGATCGGTCATCCGACCCTGGGGAAAATTATAGGTCCTGATCCGCTCTGACCGGTCGCCGGAGCCGACCTGGGCTGCCCGGTCCGCAGACCGTTCGCTGTCCGCCCGCGTGCGTTCCAGATCATAAAGCCGCGCTTTGAGCACCTGCATCGCCCTGTCCCGGTTGCGGTGCTGCGATTTTTCCGAACTGGTCACCACAATTCCGGTCGGTAGGTGCGTGATCCGTACGGCGGAATCAGTGGTATTCACATGCTGCCCACCCGCACCCGAAGACCGCATGGTGTCGATCCTCAGGTCCCCAGGTTCAATGGATATGTCCACGTCTTCCGCCTCCGGAAGCACCGCGACAGTGGCCGCAGAAGTGTGAATGCGCCCGCCGCTTTCAGTGCTCGGCACGCGCTGCACCCGGTGCACCCCGCTTTCATACTTCAGCCGTGCGAAAACCCCCTGGCCACGGATATGTGCCACCATCTCCTTTACGCCGCCAAGCTCGGTTTCCTGCAGTTCAATCACCTCAAATGCCCAGCCACGGGTCTCGGCATACCGCTGATACATGCGCATCAGATCACCGGCAAACAGTGCGGCCTCATCGCCACCGGTGCCGGGCCGGATCTCGAGCATCGCGGGTTTCGCATCCGCCGCATCGCGCGGCAGCAACGCACGCTGCAGGGCATCTTCAGCCGCCGGCAGGGCTGTTTTAAGCCGCTGCAGTTCTTCTTCCGCCAGACCTGCCATATCCGGATCCGACAGCATTTCGCGCGCCTCTTCCATATTACGGCAGAGCTGATCCCATGCAGCGATCTGCGCCACCACAGGGCGCAGTTCTGAATACTCACGCGCAAGCTGCGCGATATCGGCGCTTTGAGCACCATCCGCCATCGCCGCCTCCAGATACTGGAAGCGCGCGGTTAACTGTTCAAGGCGGTCTCTCGGGATCATGTCCCTGCAATCCGATATTGAAAGCCATTGGTCAAGGCGGCAGAACATGGTAAAATGCTGGTATGAACAGACTGTTGCTCGCCCTTGCCTGCTCTGCCCTGCCTGCGGCTGCCGATGTTACATCGCCCGGCGGCAAAACGGTGGAATGCTACTGCACCGACCGCTCCGGCGGCCGGGTGGAACTTGGTGAAACCATCTGCCTGCAGGTCGACGGGCGGATGTTCATGGCTCAGTGCCAGATGTCGCTCAACGTGCCGATGTGGCGTGAAGTGCAGCAGGGCTGCCTTTCTTCAGGTCTCGGAGAAAACCGGGATCTGCTCCAGTCGGTCCCGGTTGACGCCCAGATCTGACGTTCCGAACCGCAGCCGGGCCCAGGCCCGGATCTGTCCGTCACGCACCTCAATCGTCGTATAATCCGGAAAGCCAAACACCTTTGAGCGCGTAACAAAGGTCACCCGCCCCTCCTCCACCGACCCGGCCAGCACAACGGTACGATCAAGCGCCCGCATATGCTGATCCGCGCGGTGCAGGGCATCCGGACCGGCCTCAGCCACCCGGACAGCGCCGCCGGAAAAGTCGGTATTCTGATCATAACGGACCGGTTGGTGCCAGCGCGCCGTATCATGCGGCGCCAGACGCACCCAGGCGAGGCCCGCCAGCACCAGTAAAACAGCGCCCCCGAGTATCATGCGCATCCCCCGGCCTTTCTCTGGCTCTTAAATATCCCCCGCGGAGCGTCCCGCGGGCTCACCGGTACGCAACGCCGGGCAGAACGCACAACAGCTCGAACAGGATATTTGCTCCGGTCAGCGCCGTGTTGCCTGACGTGTCATAGGGCGGCGACACCTCTACCAGATCACAGCCCACAATGTTCAGCCCCTTCAGCGCCGCAATCAGTTCCATCGCCTGCGGCGTCGTCAATCCGCCGATCTCCGGTGTGCCGGTGCCCGGAGCAAAAGCAGGATCCAGACTGTCTATATCATATGTCACATATACCGGCATCTCCGTGCCGATGTCGCGCCGGATCTCAGCGCCCAGTGAAGACAGGCTGCGATGCCACAGATCGCGCGCAGGAAACTGCTGAAACCCCCAGCCCTGGGCCTCTTTGAAATCATCCGCGGTATAGCCCGATCCGCGCAGCCCCACCTGATAGGTTTTCGCGGGATCAATCAGCCCCTCTTCATACGCGCGCCGGAATACCGTGCCATGCGTTTCGCGCTCCCCGAACATGTCCTCGTTCACATCCGCATGCGCATCCACATGCACCAGTGCCAGAGGCCCGTGACGTTTGTGCATGGCCCGCAGGATTGGCAGCGTGATCGAATGATCCCCCCCGATCGCCATCGGCATTACGTCATAGTCCATGATCGCGTCATAGCTCTCCTGGATGATCCGCAGACTGTCAGAGAGCGAAAAGGTATTGATCGCCAGATCCCCGATATCCGCAACCTGCAGACTGTCGAAGGGCGCCGCGCCGGTGCCCATGTTGTAGGGCCGGATCATCGCACTCTCAGCGCGCACCTGTTTGGGCCCGAAGCGTGTGCCCGACCGCCAGGACGTCCCGATATCCATCGGAATGCCAAGTACCGCCACATCAAGCCCTTTCAGATCATTCACCATCGGCAGACGCATAAAACTGCCGGGCCCGGAAAACCGCGCAAGGTCATTGCCGCTGATCGGCTGGTTCTTCTCAGCCATCAGGCGCCGCCCCGCATCTTCCAGCCCAGCAGGCACAGGATCTCTGTTGCCACATGGGCCCCCGCAATCGCCGTCGCGCCCGTGGTGTCAAAGGGGGGGGAGACCTCAACGATATCCCCGCCGACGATGTTGATGCCCGCCAGATCGCGCAGCATGATCGCACATTGCGCCGAGGTCAGCCCGCCCCAGACCG
>CBDUCB010000251.1:0-4735 GCA_965365545.1 uncultured Roseobacter sp.
GCATCGGGATCGCCTCCGGCATCGTGGTCGTGGGCTCCGGGCGCGACCGGCTGACCGGCGATTGCCTTAACCTGGCCGCGCGTCTGGAAGCGGCCGCTGACCCCGGCACCGTCCTGGTCAGCGAGGACGTACGGCGCATGGCGCGTGGCTGGTTTGAGTACAAGGACCTCGGCGGCCTTGAGTTCAAAGGGTTCCCGGCACCCATACGCACGTTTCGCGTGCTCGGTCCCGGTATGGCACAGACCCGCTTTGCCGCGTGGTCGCAGATCAGCGCGCCCGCCATGGTCGGGCGCGACAGTGAAAATGCGCTGCTGCTGAAGAAATGGGAAACCGTCCGGCGGTCTGAAACAGGGATGGCTGCCATCCTTAACGGCGACCCCGGGATCGGCAAAAGCCGCCTTCTGAACTCCTTTGCCTCTGCGGTGCGGGCGCAGGGTGTGGGGGCCGTCAGTATCCAGTGCTCGGCGTTTTATTTCAACAGCGCCTATCACCCGCTCAAACCGCAGCTGCGCGAACTGGCCGGCATAAGGGACGACGATACGGATCCCCGCAAGCTGCAGAAAATCTCCCTGCTGATCGTGGATGAGTTCGGCGGTGACGATGAGGAGGTGCAGCTGCTGGCCTCTGTGCTCTCCGTTCCCTATGAGGCGCGCTTCGGACCGATCGAACTCTCTGCAAGTGCCGCCGGTGAAAAAACACGCTCGCTTGTCTCGCGGCTGTTGTCGCGTAACTGGTCCGTTGGCCCGACCGTACTGCTTTATGAAGACCTTCACTGGGCCGATCCGTCGACAGTTGCCGTTCTTATGGATCAGCTGTCCCGCGTCAAAGACAGTTTCATTATGATCGTGGCCACGCACCGCCCCGAATTCGATGCGGCCTGGCTTGCGGAAACGGAGGTAACGCAACTCACCCTCGGCAAGCTCGATCCGGCAAACTGTGTTGAGCTTGCCCGCAGCATCGACAGCGAAAACAGCCTGTCTGCCAAAGTCATTTCACATATTGCCGAACGCTCCGAAGGTGTCCCGCTGTTTGTGGAGGAACTGACACGGACCGTCCTGGAAACGATCAGCAACACGGCTTCCGGCAAGCTGCCCGAAACCGATGACGAGCTTATCGCGCTGAGTATTCCGGGCACGCTGCGCGAACTCATCATGGCGCGACTGGACAGGTCTGCTGAAGCCAAGGAGGTGGCGCAGATCGGTGCCGTAATCGGCCGCGAATTTGATCACGACTTTCTCAGATCGCTCAATCTGATCAGCGAACAGTCGCTGGAAAACGGCCTGAGCCGGCTCACAGAACTGGGACTTGCCTATCAGTCCGGCCAGGGACCGTCGGCAAGCTATGTGTTCAAACATGCGCTCGTGCAGGATGCCGCGCGCGACTCGCTGTTGCGCAGTGTCCGCAAAGCCCTCCACGGCAAAATCGCGAAGGGGTTTGAAGAGCAGAACGGCGAGACGGCACGATCCGCCCCGGAAATCCTTGCCCAGCACTTTGAGCAGGCGTCGCTCAGCCTGAAAGCCGCTGAGTATTACACCAAAGCCGGTGAGCTGGCGGTGCAGCGTTTTGCGATTGTCGAGGGCATCTCCTATTTCGAGAAGGCGCTCAAGCTGATCGGTACGCTGGGCAATTCAGCAGCCGTTCAGCAGCTTGAACTCGAAGTGCGCAAACAACTGGGCCCGCTGATCATGGCACAGCATGGCTGGGGAAAAACCGAAGTCGCCGGCATTCTGGAACCGGCACTGGCACTTGCCAAGGCGCTCGATCACGACAGCAGCTTCCTGCCGATCCTGAACACGCTGAACATCCATTACTTCTCGGTCTGCGACATGACCTCTTCACTGAACTGCGCGCGGCAACTGCTCGATATCGGCGAGGCCAAAGGCGACGAAGAACTGGTGATCATGGGGCATCGCGCGTCGTCAGCGGCATATTTCTGGCGCGGGGAGTTTCGCGAGGCTCTCAGATCGGGAGACCGGGTGCGCAAGCTGTACGATCCCGTGGCTCACCACAACATCACCACGACCACCAACAACGACCCCTTCAGCGGCGAAGGGGTCTACCGCTCACAGATCCTTTGGATGACCGGTTTTCCGGATCAGGCGCGTGTGGTCAGCGACGAAAAAGACCAGAACTCGCGCCGGCGCGGTCACCCCTTCGATACGACATTTTCACTCACGCTTGGTGCTCAGGTATTTGAATACTTAAGGGATCCGCAATCGTTGATGGATCGCGCCGATGAGGCGGAGCGCATCGGGACGCAATATGGCCTCGCGGTGATGACCAACGTTATGGTGCCGATTAACCGCGGTCTGGCGCTCTATCATCTCGGGCAGTACGACGAAAGCGCCGATCTGCTGAACCGGGCGATCCACCGGTTTCACAAGACCGGCCACCGCGTCTGGCTCAGCTATCTGCGCACGCGGGAAGCGGAAGCCCGGGCCGAAACCGGCGACGTGGATAAAGCGCTGCAGATGATCGAACAGAGCATCCGACAAATTGAGACATACCGCGAAAATGCGCACCTTCCCGAACTGCGGCGCATCTACGGAAAGGTGCTGATGAAATCGGATCGCGCACCGGAAGCACAAGCACAACTGGAGATGGCTTATGAAGCCGCGCAGGCCCAGCAGTCATTATCATGGGAATTGCGGGTCACCACGACGCTTGCAGACTTCCTGCGTGACAGCCAGCCCGAACGTGCGTGCACTTTGCTGCGCTCAACGCTGGAGCAGTTCACCGAAGGTTTCGATACTCCGGATATTCTCGATGCAAAAGCAATGCTGGACCGGTTCAGCGGGAACTGATCCGGCCGGTCCCTGGCCCGCGCGGGACCCTCAGGACGATGTGCGGCAGTCACCGCGCAATCACGATATCCGCCCGCAACCCACCCAGACGGGCGGATTCGCCCAGCCGCAAAACACCGCCATGCGCCCGGGCGATGTCGGTTGCAATCGCAAGGCCCAGACCGACACCCCCGCCCCTGTCCTGATTGCGCGCCGGATCCAGTCGCGAAAACGGCCGTGTCGCTTCTTCGCGCCGCTCGGCAGGGATGCCCGGGCCATCGTCCTCAACCCGGATCCGCAGGGATTTGTCGCTGAGCATCACCGACACCTCTGCCTTCGCGCCATAACGGGCCGCATTCGAGATCAGGTTATCGATCGCCCGCCGCATCGCGAGACGGTTCAGGGTCACCTGGCCCGCACCGTCTCCTTCAGGGGGCAGGAGCGTCACCTCGCGCCCTGCCCGGCGTGCTTCCTGCACTGCCTCCGCGACAAAGGCATGCGGATCAACAGGCTCCGCGCTGCCCTCTGAGGCACCTTTGACAAAGTTCAGAAACGCATCGAGCATCTGCTGCATGTCATCAACGTCCCGCTCCAGCGGTTCGCGCTCTTCGTCATCGAGCATCGACAAGCTCAGCCGCATGCGTGTGAGCGGCGTGCGCAGATCGTGACTGACGCCGGAAAGCATCAGCGTGCGCTGTTCGATCTGCCGTTCAATCCGGTTCCGCATATCAAGAAACGCATTGCCGGCCGCACGCACCTCACTGGCACCCGAGGGCGAATAGGGTTCATGCCGCCCCCGCCCGAAGGCTTCGGCCGCCCGCGCCAGACGCTTAATCGGTCGCAACTGATTGCGCAGATAGAGAATGGCGATTACCGTGATCAGACCGCCGAAAAACAACATGTTTACAAAGAGCTGATGCGGGTTCGAAGCCGATATCCGACGTCTGTCAAAGCTGAGCCGGACCGGGCCGTGCCGGCTGTCGGCATAGACATCCACACGCCTGTCGTCGGTCAGATCAATGGCCAGCAGCGCCGCAATTTTTTCGGGCAGTTCGCGCAGGATTACACGACCGGAAAAGTCATACCACAGCCGCATATCCTCTTCCGGCACCTGATCCGCAGGCACAGGTTCGGCGGTCAGCGCAAGCCTTCCCGCTTCGGTGATCACCCTGTCAGGCACCGAGGCCCGGTCCGGCGAGCCATCTACCACATCCATCACCAGCCGCAGTTCGCGCGCCACCGTGTCGGTCATCTGCCGCGTGACATCCTCAAAATGGCGTGTCAGAAACAGTACCGTCACCACCAGTTGCACGACCACAACCGGCAGCAACAGGATCAGCACAGCCCGGGCATAAAGACTGCGCGGCATATACTGTTTGAGCCAGCCGAACATCATGGCACGGACCCTATCCGCGTCCCTGCCCGTAAGAAAGAGCGAATAAGATGCCGTCGCCTGCAGAGTTTGATCCGGCCCCCGGGGTCGCGGAGGAGGCCGAACCCGGGCTGCGGCGAATTCTGGCCCCGAACCCGTCACCGATGACCTTTCGCGGCACCAACACCTATCTTCTGGGTACCCGGGACCTTGCGGTAATCGATCCGGGTCCGGTGAGCGAAACACATCTGCAGGCGATCCTTGGTGCCGTGCTGCCCGGCCAGCGCATCAGCCATATTATTGTTACCCATGCGCATCTCGATCACTCACCGCTGGCCGCCGCGCTGAGTGCCGCAACCGGAGCGCCCGTCCTCGGTTTCGGCCCCGCACATGCAGGCCGGTCAGAGGTAATGACACGCCTGGCGCTGACCGGTCTGGCAGAAGGAGGCGAAGGCATTGATACAGCATTTTCGCCTGATGAGACCCTCGCAGATGGTGACATTATCGAAGGCGACGGCTGGTCACTTGAGGTCCTGCACACGCCCGGGCATATCGGAAATCACATCTGTCTTGGCTGGGG
>CBDUCB010000252.1:0-4692 GCA_965365545.1 uncultured Roseobacter sp.
GGTGCAGTGCTTTCAGGCCCGCGCCAGCAAGAGCGCGCGGCAGGGCCTGCAACGTTTCCGACGCTATCCCGCGACCGCGCACGCCCGGGCGCACATAAAGCTCATCGAGAAAACCGTCGAGACCGCCGAATTCCAGTGACCAGCCAAAACTGATCACCACATACCCGATCGGGGCGCGCGCCGGGCCGATAAGATACGCTGCACCATGCGGGATGCCTTCCAGCAACGGAGCGATCCCGCCCCGGCGTGCCTCTGGCGTCATGGTGATGCCTTCTTCGACGTGAAACGCCGCAACAAGTGCATCAAGGCGGTCGAGGTGTTCAGTGGTGGCAAGGGTCAGTGAGGCGCTCACAGCCGGGACAGCCTGTCTGTCAGCAGCTCGAAAAAGCCTGCCGCGTCCAGATCTCCCACAAATAATGCGTTGGGATCACGACCCGTGACACCCCACCAGTCGGCGACCGTCATGCCCATCGTAAGCTCTGACGTGGTCTCAATTTCGACATTCACATGGCGACCGCTGAAAAGATCAGGCCGGATCAGATATGCTGTCACGCACGGGTCGTGCAGCGGCGCGCCGGCAGAGCCGTATTTCGCCTTGTCGAAGCGTTCGAAAAAATCGGTCATTTGCGCAACAGCAATACCTGCGGGCGTGCCAAGGGCGCGGAAGGCATCGTTGCGCGCGGCTGTCACAAGCGCCTTATGCGTTACATCCAGCGGCATCACGACAATCGGTGCGCCGCACTTAAACACAATTTCAGCAGCTTGCGGATCGACATAGATGTTGAACTCTGCGGCCGGCGTGATGTTTCCGACCTCAAAATATGCCCCGCCCATCAATACGATCTCACGGATATTTACGGCAATGTCGGGGGCACGCTGCAGCGCAGTAGCGATGTTCGTGAGCGGCCCGAGCGGACAAAGCGTGACCGTCCCGACAGGCTGTGCGCGCAGGGTGTCGACGATGAAATCAACTGCATGTTTTTCCTGCAGCGGCATCACCGGATCAGGCAGGTCCGGGCCATCAAGGCCGGTTTTGCCATGCACGTGTTCAGCTGTCACCAGATCGCGCCCCAAAGGGCGGTCACAGCCGGCAAAAACCGGCAGATCGGAGCGGCCCGCCAGTTCGCAGATGATGCGGGCGTTCTTTGCCGTGAGCTCAAGCGGGACGTTTCCGGCCACACAGGTAAGACCGAGAACATCGATCTCTTCCGGGCTTGCAAGAGCCAGCAGAATGGCAACGGCATCATCCTGGCCGGGGTCGGTGTCGATAATGATTTTACGTGCTGTCATGGCGCCTCTTTGCCTGAGGTGCCGCGAAACGTCCAGACCGTGCAGAGGTCATCAAACGGTCATAATATACCAATATCCATCTTTTTATGACCTTGGTACTGTGAGTACCTTCTCTCGGGCAGGCGCCCCGTGGTTTGGGCGGTGGCGGTGGTCTTCGCTGTCGCGACCGGCGTGTTGGCGACGCATGCAGCGGGTCTGTTCATCTGGCTCCCTGTCGTATCGGGCGACGCGATGATCCTTTGGGCATTGATCCGCAATCCGCGAAACGGGCTCAGGGTTACCGACGCCTGCCTGATCCTGTCGCCGTGGCAAAAACCGCGCAGGCTCCCGCTCGCCGACATCGAAGCCGTCAAATATCACCAATGGAGCGACAGCACGGACATGCATGCGTGGCTCAGATCAGGCGAGACGGTCCGGGTGCCGCCGATGGACATCCCGCCGGTGGATGCGCTGCGTGCGGTCCTTGCTGCCAGGTCGATTCCCGTCATTGAAACCTAGGTGCGGCGGCTCTCGGCCTTTACTTCATCCCAGAGGGCGTCCATCTCCGCCAGATCGCTTTCGGCAGGCGTTTTGCCCATCGCGGCCAGCCGCGCCTCGACCCCTTCAAAGCGGCGGGTAAATTTGGCGTTGGCCGCGCGCAGGGCTGCTTCGGGATCAAGGCCCAGATGCCGGCCGAGATTGGCCATGACAAAAAGCAGATCGCCGAATTCCTCTTCGATTTCCGACTGGCTGAGGGTGTCGCGGGCCTCGACCAGTTCTGCGGCCTCTTCGCGGATCTTGTCGATCACCTCATCGGTGGAGGGCCAGTCAAACCCGACACGGGCCGCGCGCTTTTGCAGTTTGAGTGCCCGCAAAAGAGCCGGCAGACCCACGGCCACCCCGTCGAGCGTGCCCTTCTGCGCTTCGCCCGCGCGTTCGGCAGCCTTGATGGTTTCCCAGTCGGCACTTTGCTGTTCGGCGCTTTTATCCCGCGTCTCGTCGCCAAAGACATGCGGGTGCCGCGCGACCATCTTGTCGGAAATGGCGGTCACAACAGACTGAAAGCTGAAACGCCCGTCTTCTTCGCCCATCGCGGTGTGATAGACCGTCTGCAGCAACAGATCGCCAAGCTCGCCCTCAAGCTCGTTCCAGGAGCGGCGTTCGATGGCATCGGCCACCTCATATGCCTCCTCGATCGTATAAGGCGCGATCGTGTCAAAGGTCTGCTCGATGTCCCAGGGGCAGCCTGTCTGCGGGTCGCGCAAACGCCTCATTATTTCCAGTAAACGGTCAATTCCGGCGTCCTGGTCGTGGATCAGATCATCTGGCATTGCAGCGCGCGCCTCTTCGGTGTCTGATGCACCTGACAAATAATTCTGCCAGGAGTCCACCCCATGCCCGTTGTGAACCGCATTGCCGATATGAGCGATGATATGACCGCCTGGCGGCGGCATCTGCACACCATTCCGGAGCTGGGTCTTGAGTGCCATCAGACGGCTGCTTTCGTGGCAGAACGGCTTCGGGAATTCGGTGTGGATGAGATGCATGAAGGTATTGCCACGACCGGTATTGTGGCGATCATCAACGGTCAGGGGGAGGGTCCCACCATCGGGCTGCGCGCGGATATGGATGCGCTGCCGATGAGTGAGGAAACCGGTCTGGAGTACGCCTCAAAGCACGAGGGCCGCATGCATGCATGTGGCCATGACGGGCATACGGCAATGCTGTTGGGGGCGGCAAAATACCTGTCCGAGACACGCAATTTTTCCGGTCGCGTGGCGCTGATTTTTCAACCCGCCGAAGAGTTCGGCGGCGGCGGCGAGGTCATGGTGCGCGAAGGCATTATGGACACCTTCGACATCTCTCAGGTCTACGCCATCCATAACGCGCCCGGCAAAGATTTTGGCAGTTTCAACACCCGTCCGGGTCCGATCATGGCGGCGGCGGATACCTTTCACATTCACCTTACGGGCAAGGGCGGGCATGCCGCGCGCCCGCATGATTCCATCGACCCTGTGGTGGCGGCCTGTTCGCTCGTGCAGGCGCTGCAGACAATTGTGAGCCGTAACCGTAATCCGCTGGATCAGCTGGTGATTTCAACGACGCAGATTCACACCGGCACCACGGATAACGTCATCCCTGAGACATGCTATATCAACGGCACTGTGCGGACCTTCGACAAAGAGGTTCAGGCCATGGTCGTGCGGCGTATGGAAGAGATCGTGGCAGGGCAGGCGGCGACGTTCGGGCTTGAAGCGGAGCTCAAGTTTGAATTTGGCTATCCGCCAACGGTGAATGATGCACAGAAGACGGTCTTTGCCAGCGAGGTTGCCGGTGAAGTGGCGGGCGAAGCGGGTGTGCATGAGACAAACCCGGTGATGGGTGCCGAAGATTTCTCCTATATGCTGGAAAAGCGTCCCGGTGCCTATCTGATGCTGGGTCAGGGCGGCGGCGCGGGCGTGCATCACCCGAAATATAATTTCAACGATGATATCGCACCCATCGGGGCGTCTTTTTTCGCGCGCCTTGTCGAGCGCGCACAACCAGTGGCGGGCAGCTGATCCATGGCACTTGAAGACGCGAAAACCGAGATCGATCACGCCTTTACCCGTGAGAACATGAAGGGCAACAGCTTTGAGCTGACCTTTGCCGGCGCCACATCCTTTCTGCGGCGCAAATATACCAAGGACCTGACCGGCGTGGATATGGCCGTCACTGGCGTGCCTTTTGACCAGGCGGTAACCAACCGCACGGGCACGCGTCTGGGGCCGCGCGCAATCCGCGAGGCTTCAGCGTTGCAGGCGCCCGATGCGCCCTATGGCTGGGGTTTTGACGTGATGCAGGAGTTTGCCATCGCGGATTATGGCGATCTGGCGTTTGATTATGCCGACGTGCCGTCCTTTCCCGGCCGCTTGACCGAGCATATCCGGGGCATTCTGAAACATGACGTGCCGACCGTGACCCTGGGTGGCGACCATTACATTACCTTTCCAATTCTGAAGGCCTATGCCGAGAAATACGGGCCGTTCAGCCTGCTGCAGTTTGACGCGCATACGGATACCTGGCCTGATGATGACATGGACCGGGTAGATCACGGCACGATGTTCTATAAGGCGGTGAAATCCGGCATCGTTGATCCCGCAACTTCGGTACAGGTCGGTATCCGTACCACCAACGAGGACACGCTCGGGGTAACGGTCATCGATGCGCGTGAGGTGCATGAGCAGGGGCCTCAGGCCACGGTTGCGCGCATCAAAGAGGTGCTGGGCGACCGGCCCGTCTATCTGACGTTTGACATTGATGCGCTCGATCCGGCCTTTGCGCCGGGCACGGGCACGCCGGTCTGGGGCGGGCTGACCTCAGCGCAGGCGGCGATCATGCTGCGCGATCTGGCAGGCATTAACATCGTCGGCGGGGATATCG
>CBDUCB010000253.1:0-4682 GCA_965365545.1 uncultured Roseobacter sp.
TGGCCAATCTGATGATCGGCTCAGAACCGCTTCAGGTTCAGATTGTCGCGACGCAGATGCCACCTGTATGGGTCAGTTTCGGCACCGGAGAGGCCGTGGTTGTCGGCACAGACGGTGAAGAAACCCCGTATGATGTGACAGGAAACGGAACTGTAGATACTGAAAAGACGGCTTATATACGCGTGTTTGCCGAAGAAGATATCCTCCGTCTGGTAGATATCGTTGACATGCCTGGCATTTCTGATCCGAATATGTCCTCGGAAGTCTGGGAAAGAGTGCTTCCGCTTGCGGACGGAGTTATCTGGTGCAGCGCGTCAACTCAGGCGTGGCGACAGAGTGAAGCTGCTGTCTGGGAAACTGTGCCGCAACAGGTCCGGTCGAAATCCATACTTCTGCTGACCCGGGCGGACATGCTTGCTTCACCGCGCGACAAATCGCGTGTTTTCAAGCGTGTAATGTCAGAAACTGAAGGACTATTTGCACAACGTCAGATGATCTCGTTGCTCGAAGCGCGGGATGCAGGCGAATGTGCAGAAAAATGGGCTGGGAGCGGAGCTGAAGACTTCGTAAATGCTTTTCTTGATATTGTCGCGGAATTGCGCCTCGTTCTTAACAGCGGTGATGCCGGGATATCGTTGCCTGAGACGCGCGGTTGCGAGGAAGTCCCGGTGGCAGGGCATGAAACGTCACCTTCTCAGGCCATTTCTGAACATGTTTCCCCACGACGGCCGACGGCAAAATGTCCGGATCCGCTTAATGACGCGGTCGGGCAGGTTGTTGACGATGATCAGGATTTTATGCCCAAATTCTCCTGAGCCCGGGTTTTTGCCCGCGTTAACCGGAAAAAAAATTTGTGTGTCTAGTATCTGGCATCGGTGGCGGGAAGCCTCCGTGCAGCTTCTGGTGATACAAATGACAATCCAAGATCGCCTCTCAGAATTGCGTACGCGCTTTGAAGGCTGTGAGATCGCGGCATTTGCTGATCTGTCAACGCAGATGGTACTGGCATCGAGTGCCGGGAAAGGGGTGCCGCAGGAGCAGTTGGACACTCTGTGCGCCGAGGCTTGTAAAGCACTTTTGTCCAATGCTTCAGAAGCAGTAAAAAGCGCTTTTAGTGCACCTCAGATTGCGGCGATTTCTTATGCAGTTGTCCCTCGGCGAGGCTATAATCGTGTTTACGTAACATCCCCCGAAACTCCCGATGAAGCCATATGCCTGCAGTGCAATGGAAGAACGCCTGTAGGAGACATCCTCTCAGCGTCCTGCAGTCTTCTCAGCATTGTTGGATCGGACATATGAAAAAAGACGGAGACGAGGCTCGCCTCGAATCTGTGCTGTCTGTTCTCGGGCAAATTGAACAGTTGCACACCAGTCAAACGCGAAAAATCTGCGGAACCGCGGGCCATACGCTGCTCGACGCGCTTTGCCATGAGGTCAGCGAGACCATTCTGAGGCGTACTTTATCATTTGACACCAAAGCTGGAAATCTGGTTCTTGATGCTGAAGAGCGGAGAATAAACTGCGTTCGCTCTGCAAAAGGCGGCTGGGCGGATAACTGCAGAGACGTCATCGGCCGGCCGCTGTCCCGCAAAGATGCTACAGAGGTAAAGAACATGCTGACGGCTTTTGCAGCCATCGCGGATCAGGTGGAAGTCGTGGCTGACTTGCCGAAAGGCTCCAAAAGCAGTCCGACCGAGGGCGTACCTGTGGATGATCTTTGCCGGACTGACGGCTTTTGTCTGAAGTCAGGAATTGATGCTTGTGCCGGTTATGCGGTTGCATCACTCATAATCCGACCCGGGAGTGCGCCTGCCATTTCCGGTCAGGCGGACATGCTGGACAAGCTCAAAGAGGTTCGCGAAGCAGCCGGGGCGGACGAACCGGTTATTTTCCGGGCGGGCGGACTAGCTGGTAATCTGGCTGTAGCGGTTTTCAGGACAAAAGATTTCGACGGCACGTTTGCTTTTCCGGCCGAACATCTCGACGCAGTGCTCGGTGCATTCCACAGACAGCTCTGAAACCATTCCCGCGCTGCTTGTCTTGCGGGAAAAAGCATGGAACATCTTAGTTCCCATGGTCTGCACGGATCAGGCTGCGGCTTTAAGGAAGACACAGATGGCAATTTCGATCTGGGCAGAAATGTGCGCAAAGGACTTCGAAGACGTCGATCCGATGCAAACGATCGCAATCCTTCCGACTGCTGCAACTGAACAGCATGGACCTCATCTTCCTCTCGGGACCGACAGCATGATTGCCGAAGGTATGCTTGAGGAGTTGCGGCGTCAGAACCCCACCGATCTTGACCTGCGTGTGCTGCCGGTTCAGGCGATCGGAAAGTCAGATGAACATATCTGGGCTGCAGGAACTCTGACACTCAGCGCTGAGAGCGCCCTGAGCGCATGGACGGAGGTCTGCATGTCTGTGGCCCGGTCCGGGGTGCGGAAAATTGTCATTGTGAACAGCCATGGCGGTAATCTCGATCTGTTATCGATCCTGGTACGCCGCCTCAGGATCGAAGCGGACATGCTGGCCGTCCGCTGCCAGTGGGGCGCGTTCGGCGCGCCCGAAGATATTTACTCGGAGCAGGAAAACACGCATGGCCTGCACGGGGGTGATGTCGAAACGTCCCTTATGCTTGCCTTCAGACCGGAAACCGTCCGCATGGAATTTGCAAAGGATTTCCGGTCAAGCGCTGAATCCAGTCTCCTCCCTCCGACCGGCGCGGTCGCGTCAGGCTGGATCGCACGCGATCTCAATCCCGACGGTGTGGTCGGAGAAGCCCATCTTGCAACTGCGCAGAAGGGTCGGGCGACGGCCAGCCATCAGGTGCGCGGGTTCATTGAAATGCTCAGGGCAGTGGCCGGATCACCGCTGCCCGACGCATAGTTTTTTACGCGCCTGCCACAACAACCTCCGTGTTCCACTCGCAGCACTTCATGCGTAATTTTTCGGGCAGTTTCGCATCTGTAAAGACTGTTGTAAGGGATTCCATTGAGGCAATCCGCGCAGGTGCTGTACGCGCAAATTTCGAATGATCAGCCACAAGAAAAGTCTTGCGTGACTGCGCGATGATCGTCTGGCTGACACCAACCTCCTGCGTGTCAAAGTCCAGCAGATCACCATCCGTGTCCATTGCGGAACAGCCGATGACTGCGAAATCAAATTTGAACTGCCGTATTGTATCAATCGTCACATTGCCGATCAGTCCGCCGTCCGCGCGCCTCACCGTTCCGCCGGTGACGATAATCTGACACTCCGGGTTCTCCGTGAGTATCGTCGCAACATTCATGTTATTGGTGACCACCATCAGATCCCGGTGCGACAGGAGTGCGCGCGCTACTTCTTCAGTGCTTGTCCCGATGTTCAGAAACACCGAACATCCGTCGGGAATATACTTTGCGCAGGTGCGGGCGATTGCTGCTTTTGCACTCTGGTTCAGCTTGCGACGTTCTTCATATTCAATGTTCGTAGTGCCCGATGGCAGGATTGCACCGCCGTGGACGCGTTCGATTTTGTTCGCTTCCGCAAGGTCAGTTAAATCCCTGCGGATCGTCTGAAGTGTGACCCCGAAATGCTCCGCAAGGTTTTCGACGGTCGCCTTTCCATCGCGTCTTACTATTTTCAGAATGTCCGGTTGCCGGAAGGTTTGCGCCATAAATCAGGTCTCCTGACGGTTTTGTAAGTCAGTTTTACCGTCTTTTGCAATGATTTTGGCGAAAATAACAAAATTCCAGAAAGAGCTTGCTACCGGGCCTGTTCAGAGGGAACCGGCAGAAACCCGGTACCGCATCATGTGCGTCGCTGATGAATGCATTGTTCGGAATGTCGGTGCTGGCACGAGAAATGCTTTCGTTTTCAGGAAAAGCGAACAAAAAGGAAAATAACCGGTTGCGCGGTGTGTCGGGCTGCGCTACCAATCTGCCAGTTGCGTTGCCGGAGGGGGGAACTGTTGTCAGGTCAGAACTCAGATATCTGCGATCTTTTTGTGATCGGTGGTGGCATCAACGGGTGCGGTATTGCGCGTGACGCGGCCGGACGCGGATTGTCTGTCACACTCGCGGAAATGAATGACCTGGCGTCGGCCACATCTTCGGCATCCACCAAGCTCTTTCACGGCGGGTTGCGGTATCTGGAGTATTTCGAGATCCGCCTTGTGCGCCATGCGCTGGCGGAACGCGAAACATTGCTGCGCGCCATGCCGCACATCAGCTGGCCCATGCGATTTGTGCTGCCGTATCATCAGGATATGCGGTTTGAGGGTGACACGCCCACATCGCGCATTCTGAACGTCGTGATGCCCTGGATGAAGGGGCGTCGCCCTGCATGGCTGATCCGGTTCGGCCTGTTTCTCTATGACAGCCTCGGCGGGCGCAAAATCCTGCCCGCGACAAAAACGCTTGATCTGAGAAACAGTGTCGAAGGCGCGCCGATCGACGATAAATTTGAAAAGGCCTATGAGTACTCCGACTGCTGGATCGAAGACTCGCGGCTCGTGGTTCTCAATGCCCGCGATGCAGAGCAGCGGGGCGCCGAAATTCTCGTGCACACTAAGGTTGTTTCCGCGGCACGCATTGACGATCTCTGGGAAGTCACCGTCGAGGACCGGGATACCGGTGAGACGCGCACCCTGCGCGCGCGGATGCTGGTCAACGCTGGCGCGCCGTGGGTAGAGGCAGGGCTCC
>CBDUCB010000254.1:0-4671 GCA_965365545.1 uncultured Roseobacter sp.
CGTCGTGCTGCTCACGGACGGACGCGCGAACATAGCCCTTGATGGCGCCCCGGACCGGGCGACTGCGTCCGCCGATGCGCTGCAGATGGCGGCGGTGTTGCGGGCGCGCGGCACCGCCGCCCTGGTGATTGATATGTCCAACCGCCCGCAAGAGGCCCTGCGCACCCTCGCAGGGCATCTGAACGCCCCGTATCTTGCGCTGCCCCGGGCAAACGCAGAGCGGCTCACCGGCGCTGTGAGCGCCGCTCTGGACGCCTGAGGGCCCCGTGCGCTGGCCGCCCCCCTCTGACTGGCCCAACGTGGCCCTCTCGCGGCAGGTGCTGTGCAGGCCGCACCGCTGGCATGTGCAGGAAACCGGTCAGGGTGACACGCTGCTGCTGCTGCATGGTGCCGGCGGCAGCACGCATAGTTTCCGCGATCTGATCCCGCTGCTCAGCACAAAGTATCACGTGGTCGCGATCGATCTGCCGGGGCAGGGGTTCACACAGCTTGGCGCCCGCCACCGCTGCGGTCTGGAGCCGATGAGCGAGGACGTGGCGGCATTGTGTAAGCAGGAGGGTTGGGTACCCGCTGCGATCATCGGCCATTCAGCGGGTGCAGCGCTCGCTCTGCGGCTCTCACAGCGGCTTCTGTCCCCGCGGGGACAGGCACCTGATGTGGTCGGGATCAACGCCGCTCTGGACAATTTCGAAGGCCTGGCCGGGGTGCTTTTCCCGGTGCTGGCCAAGATGCTCGCGGCCGTGCCGTTCACCGCACAGATCTTCTCCGCAGCCTCCGGCAACCCGGCGCGTGTAAAGTCTCTGATACGCGGTACAGGCTCTGAATTAGACTCTGAGGGATTGCAGCTTTACGGCCGTCTGGTGGGCAACCGGGATCATGCAGATGCCACGCTGATGATGATGGCGCACTGGTCGCTCGGAGACCTGTTACGCGATCTTCCGCAGATCACTGCGCGGGTGTTGCTGATTGCGGCGGAGAACGACAAGGCCGTACCGCCGCAGGTCTCTGTACGGGCCGCCGGAAAAATCCCGGCTGCGCGCCTTATCCGCATGCCCGGCGTCGGACACCTTGCCCACGAGGAAGCACCGGAGGAGGTGGCAGATCTGATCCTCGCGTTTCTTGCAGATCAGTCTTTGAGCTGATCCAGAAACGCGCGCGCAGCGAGTTCCAGCCGCCGCGGGTCGACCGCACCGAAATCATGATCCAGCAGCACCTCGAATTTGCCCGCTGAGGCCGTGCAGCGGGCGACACCTTCGGGCCGGTTGAGCTTGATCGTGGTCCGCGCGGAGGATTTCGGGGCAGGGGCTTTGGGCTTTTTCGGCCTGCCCGCACCCCCCGTCACAGCGCCGCGCAACAGGCTCAGTTCCGTCGCGGCATCCCGGTCACGCTGGCTGTCGAGCACCGCGCGCAGCTGCCCTGCGAACCGCGGATTGGCATCAAGCAGTTTCACCAGCCCCAGACCGGTCGCGCGCGGTATGGATTCGGGGAATTTCAGCGCATCGCCGACGCAGCCCAGCAAATGCACAAAACTCTTGATATAGGCCCGTTTCTGCCGCCCCGCCGAGGCATAGAGCCGGTCAACAGCCTCGCCCACATCCATACCGCGCTGTCCCGCATAGCTGATCGCCAGCTGCGCCATTTCGGCAAATGAAATATCGCGCCGCACAAGGTTTTCATCGACCATCCGGCGGTAAAGGTTTTTGAGATCCTCACCTTTGGCCTGCAGCGTGGCCGGAATGCGCGCAAAGGCCTCATCCCCCGTTTCCGCCAGCAGTTCGCGAAAGGCGCTGAGCCGCCGGAAGCCCTGGATCAGTTCGAAACCGTCACGCGTTTCCTCCACCCGGATCGGGTTGGAGAGACCAACGGCGCGGATCGAATCCTTGAGTTCCTGCAACTCGGGATCACGGGTGGCGGAGCGGTCACGGGTCAGCTTGTCCATGCGGATGGTATCAACCGGCACCAGCCCGGTAATCTGTCCGTTTTTCTTGAGCTTCATATACTCATGTGCGAGGCGGTCGTTCTCCTCGCGGATGCCGGCTTCGGTCGCCTGGCGGGCGCTCACGGCCTCGGCGTTTTCCGAAATGGCAGCCGCCATCGGGCCGCGCCGGGTCGCGGCGGGCGGTTCTGTCCCCGCGGGGACAGCGGTGTCCTCAAAGTCGATGTCAAAGACGCGTCGTTTACTCATGCCTCATCCTCCAGTTTGTCCCAGGCCACACAGAGATGCGTCCGGAATTCCGCATAGGCCTGGTCAAAAGAGGCGCGGGCGCGCCGCCAGGTCTCGCGGGTCATATCGCGGTAATCGATTTCATAGATCGACGACAAAAAGCGCCCGGACTGCTCGACCGCACGGGTCATTTCAATCGGGTGCTCGGCGACCCTATCGCCCCATACTTTGATAAATGCCTGCTGCATCGCACGGTGCAGTTCGTTGTTGGGCTCAAAACGGGTCAGCAGGAAATGCAGGTCGAGAAACGTCTTGGGCAGGTTCATTGTCCCCGCGGGGACAAGCCCGGAAAACCGGCTCAGATCCTCGAGGGCTTCGGCCAGCTGACCGATGAATGACGTGGTCGAATCGTACTCCCAGTAACCGGGCCCGGAGGGGATATAGAGCATGTCGGCGGCAAAGACCGCGTTCATCGACTGGTACCCGATGGCGGGCGGGCAATCGAAAAGCACCAGGTCATAGGCATCTGCCGGCAACTGGTCGAGAAAGCGCGAAACGGCGGCAAAGAACGACCATTCGGGGTTCATATGCCGGTACTGCGCAGAGGCGAACTCGACAAAGGCCGCGTTCGCGCAGGAGGGCACGATATCGATGGTGGGCCAGTTCGTGGGCTTGATGAAATCGGCGGCGCGCAGATCGGCAAGGCCCATGTCCGTGATCGAGGCGGGCAGGCGGCGCTGCGGCAGGGCGGTGCCGCTTTCGGCGCCCTTTGCCGTGCGGTTCATCCGCTCCGTTTCGGCGGCCAGATCGCGCGCCATGATGCCCCAGACGGTGTACTCCTCTGCCACGTCGCTGAGGCCCATGGAATGGCTCAGCGTCGCCTGAGGGTCAAAATCCACGCAGAGCACGCGGTAGCCATCAAGCGCCGCGGCATGGGCAAAGTGCAGCGCCACGGTAGATTTGCCGGCGCCGCCTTTGAAGTTGGCAATGGCGGCGCGCATCGCGCGTTTGCCGGCTGGGCGGTAGGGCATCAGCGACTTGCGGTTCACCTTCAGCCGCCGGCGCAACTCGTTGATTTCCTCGAGGCTGTACCAGTGCTGGCGCCCGTCCGCCTCGACCGTGCCCTGGGGCAGCGTGGGGTCAGCAGCCAGGCGCCCGCGCATCGTGGACTGGTTCACGCGGAAGATCAGTTCCGCCACCTCCCAGCTTGAAAACCGGCGCAGGGTCTTTTCATTCTGCGGAGAATAGGTCTGCTGGCGGATAAAGCCCTGCATTTTCAGCGATTGCGCCTGCAGCCGGGCAAGGTCCTGGTGGGTGTACATCTGCTACCTGTATTTTTGCCTGTCCCCGCGGGGACGCTAATTCTTGTTTTTTTCAGATTTACGCGGATTTGGAGAAAAAGGCAAAAGAGAATATCCTGAACCGGCGTTTTTTCCGGACGGCTGACTGCGCGTGATCTGCAAAGGGCAGGGCAGTGGCGCGATGATTCTCCGCGCGGCCGGCCCCTGCCAGGGGATCGCACAAAATATAGGGGGACAGAGCGCGTGCCTCCTCTGCCCATTGGGGGACAGAAGCAGGTTATTGGGGGACAGTCTGTATGTCCCCCAATACCTTTAAACCGAATTTATTCATTTGAATTCAAAGATCAGAACCGGGATATTTCACCGAAGGCTTGACAGAATCGGCGTTTAGGACGCAAATCAGGACAGAGCGATGAAAAGCGGCGGGACCACGCCGCCATCGCCGGAAGAAACCGGACAACCGGTTCGCATCTGAGGCAGCACAGCCTGGCACAGGGTCTGTGCAACATATCATCAAGGGCAGAGAATGTTTTCCACCAAACCTGTGGGCCGTGGAGCATCTGCACGCAAATACGATCTGCTGACCGCTCTGGGCGCTTTTGCGCTGGCGCAGGGTAAGCATGATCAGCGCCGCGTGCTGAGGCTGATGACCCTGATCACCGCAAGGTACAACTGGTCGCGCGATGAACTCGCAGTGGGCCAGCGCGAGATTGCGCGGCTGTGGTCCGTGGATGAGCGCACCGTGAAACGCGAGATGGCGCTCCTGCGCGCGCGCGCCTGGCTTATGGTGAAGCGGCAGGGCGCGCGGGGACGGGTCACGGAATACCGGTTGGGCATCGACCGGATCCTCGCGGACACAAACGCGCAGTGGCCCTGTGTAGGGCCTGATTTTGAGTTGCGCATGGCGGGCGGGGACGTGGAAAAGGTCGTGCCCCTGCCGGTGCGTGGCACGGTGCCGGCCCCTGATCTGACACCCGGCACGGAATGGGCACTGGCGCAGGCCGTTCTGCATGCCGAAGACACCGGAACCTATGCCTCATGGCTGGCGGCGCTGGAACGTGCGGAGAGGGCAGGGGGGCGGCTCACCCTGCGCGCGCCGTCACGGTTCCATGCAGCCTATGTGCAGACGCATCTGGCAGGCCGTGTGCTCGCCGCATGTCGCGAGGTGGATGCGGATGTGGCCGAGGTACGGATTGTGACCTGACC
>CBDUCB010000255.1:0-4647 GCA_965365545.1 uncultured Roseobacter sp.
GTCCGCAGTCACGCGCGACATTGAGTTCGCGCTGGATGCCGATGACCAGTTGCTGTCTGAGGCGGGTTCTGAGGACGAACCCGAAGAAGAGGATGATCTGAGTGCCGTTTTGAGCCGCATAGAAGCCGGCGCCGCTGCAGAAGAGGACACGGCGGCAACCGACGTCAGTGAAGCTCAGGATACGGAAGAAGACGAAGCGCAGAACGGGGATGACGAGACCACATTCAGCCAGCAGTTTTTTCAGACTGTCGACGACGACGAGACCGGTCAGAACGCTCTTTACGAAGATGAACCTGAGATGGCCAGAACCGATGCAGACGGCTTCGTGCCGGCGCCCGAAGAGATCATCAGCACCGGACGCGACGATGACCTGATTCTCACGGAAGATGAGCTTGCCGCCGATGATCTGCCGGAACAGCCCGCCGATGACACCGCGCTGGCCGGCGAAGATACCGCTGCGGAGGAACATCTTTATGATGATATCGAAGAGCTGTCCGATGAGGACGAAGAGAGGACACTGGCAGCGGAGCACCCGTCAGAAGAGGTCTGTCAGTGGGATATTGTCGCTGAAGAAACTGCCGGTGGTGAAGACACTGCCGGTAGTGAAGACACTGCCGACGCTCACGAGGCTTACGACGCGGATGATGCGGATGATGCGGATGATGAGGAAAATATCCTCAACGTAGACGAGCCGCAATTCTCTGATGAGGATCACGCCGATGACGCGCCTGAGACGGGCGGTACGGCCGAGGAGCCGCCCTCGGAAGATGAAGATCACGCCGTCACCGGTCGTGTGATGAAAGTCAGTGCCGCCGAGCTTCAAGATGCTCTGGAAACGGGTGAGCTGGAAGAGCTCAGTGAAGAAGACAAGGCCGTGGACATCGCCCGCAATGAACCCGGTAAAGAAGCCCATAGCCATACCGGCCGGGCAAACCTGCCAGACATCAGCGGTGTCAGCGGCGATGATGTGACCCGGCTGATGGCCGAAGCCGACCAGCAGATGGAAGAGCCCGAGGGGGCAACGCGCCGCAGTGCCTTTGCCCATCTGCGCGCTGCCGTTGCCGCACGTTTTGCCGATAAAACAATGGGCTCCGATGCCGAAGCTGAAGAAACCGCCGAAGCCTACCGCAGTGATCTTGCCGAAGTTGTCCGTCCAAGACGCCCTGTCGCCGATGGTATCGGCACGAACCGCCCGACCGACAAAGGCACTGCTCCTCTGAAACTGGTCGCCGAACAGCGGGTCGATACCGATGACGCGCGTGGCCCCGTAGCCCCGCGCCGGATCGCCGCCACGGTGCACGAAGATGAAGACCGCTCAGAGGATACAGGCTTTGCTGCCTTTGCTGCTGAAATGGGTGCTACTTCGTTGCCGGATCTGCTGGAAGCGGCCGCTGCCTATATGTCATTTGTTGAAGGGCAGGAGGATTTCTCGCGTCCGCAGCTGATGACCCGTGTACGCCAGGCCTCAGAAGGCTCGGAATTCACCCGTGAAGACGGTCTGCGCAGCTTTGGCCAGCTTTTGCGGTCGGGCAAGATCGAGAAAATGAAGGGCGGACGGTTTGCGGCCTCAGAAGACATTGGCTTTAAGCCGGATGCGCGCGCCGCCGGCTGACGTACCGCCGGTTATTCAGAGGTCCACAATATAAAATGAGCCGTCCTCCCTCAGGTCGGCTCATCTGTTTCACAACCTTCCGGAGAGCACATTCAAGGCTCTTTCTGTTCCGGATCCGCCTGGCCTATCCCCTTAAAAACAAACCTGAACGGGATCGCCCAGACAATACCCAGCACGACATAGACCAGCAGTTCGACCAGAATGGACGGACGGTCGAGCCAGGCGACCACGTTCACCGCAACAATGATGTAGAGCGGCAGGCCGACCAGCAGAATCAGCAGGGACAGGCGGCGACGCGCCTTATAACTCAGCGTCATGAAACCTCACATTCCGCGATCAATCGGCAAAAGGATCAGTCACGAGAATCGTGTCTTCCCGTTCCGGTGAGGTAGAGAGTAGAGCGACCGGGCACTGGATCAACTCCTCGACCCGTCGCACGTATTTGATCGCATTGGCCGGCAGATCCGCCCAGCTGCGCGCGCCTTCGGTGGATTCGCTCCAGCCGGGCACTTCTTCATAGACCGGCGTGCAGCGTGCCTGGTGATCCGCGGCTGTCGGCAGATAATCCATGCGGGTGCCGTCCAGCTCATAGCCCACGCAGATTTTCAGCGTTTCAAACCCGTCCAGCACATCGAGCTTCGTCAGCGCGATGCCCGTGACACCCGAGGTGGCGCAGGTCTGGCGCACCAGCACCGCATCAAACCAGCCGCAGCGCCGTTTGCGCCCCGTTACGGTGCCAAACTCGTGGCCACGCTCGCCGAGACGCTGGCCGTCTGCATCTTCAAGCTCGGTCGGGAACGGCCCCTCACCCACCCGCGTTGTATAAGCTTTGACAATGCCCAGAACATAGTTAACGGCACCCGGCCCGAGACCCACGCCGGTTGCGGCCTGGCCCGCGATTACATTGGAGGAGGTCACGAAAGGATATGTCCCGAAATCAATGTCGAGCAGCGCGCCCTGCGCCCCTTCGAACAGTATCCGGCGACCGGCTTTGCGCTTTTCGTTGAGCACCTTCCAAACCGGTGCTGCATATTCGAGGATGCCAGGCGCCACATCAATAAGCTTTGCCAGCAGCGCGTCACGATCAACAGCCTCGATCCCCAGGCCACGGCGCAGCGGATCATGGTGCTGCAGCGCGCGGTCCACGCGCGCCTCAAGTGTCGCCGGATCACCCAGATCGGCCACCCGCACAGAGCGACGGCCGACTTTATCCTCATAGGCCGGGCCGATACCGCGCCCGGTCGTGCCGATCTTGGTGCCCTTGCTGGCGGCCTCTTCGCGGGCGCGATCAAGCTCTCCGTGAATGGGCAGGATGAGCGGTGTGTTCTCCGCAATCATAAGGGTTTCAGGCGTGATTTCAACACCTTGCCCGCGGATCGCCTCAATCTCATTCAGCAGATGCCACGGGTCCAGCACAACCCCGTTGCCGATCACAGAAAGCTTTCCGCCGCGCACAACACCCGAGGGCAGCGCGTTGAGTTTATAGACCTTGCCGTCGATCACGAGGGTATGGCCCGCATTGTGCCCGCCCTGAAACCGCGCAATCACATCGGCGCGCTCACTGAGCCAGTCAACGATTTTGCCTTTTCCTTCATCGCCCCACTGGGCGCCAACAACGACGACATTGGCCATAGCGGGTCCTTTTCATCCGGGTTAAACCGGCGCCGGTATAACCATGGTGGTGCCGGTGTGCCATGGACATTTTGCGCCGCCGGAGGATATTTCCGGTCAACCCGAGGTGACAGGTACGATTATGGATGCAATGGGATTTCTCACACGGTGGCTTTTTGCCTTCGTCCTGCTGGCGGCGACATTCAATCCGACGCAGTACAATTATGTGCAGTGGGTGCGCGATTACGGGTCTCAGAATCTCTCCGTCGCGGTGCTGGCCGGCCTGCTTCTGACGGTTGGTTATGTGATCTACCTGCGCGCAACGCTGCGCTCGATCGGCGGTTTGGGTATGACGCTGGTCCTGGCGATCGTGGCTGCGGTTATCTGGGTTCTGCACGACATCGGGTTTATCGATCTGGCTCAACCCGGCATGAACGTCTGGCTGGGTCTTTTTGCTTTGTCGCTGGTGCTTGGCATCGGTCTGAGCTGGAGCCATGTGCGGCGCGCGCTTTCGGGCCAGGCCGATATGGACGATGTCGACGAATGAGCCGCGGTCCCCGCGTGCCCGGTGCACTTGGTCCGCAGAGCGGAACATGCCAGTATTGCAGCAAAGGAACCTGAAATGACACGCAAAACAGACCGTCCGGAAGATTTCCAGAAATTCTACTATGCCAAAGTCGGCCTCGGCGAGGGCTGCGGTTGCGCCGAACGCGTGATCGACATGCATGAGTTCGACCGGCTCGCAGGAAAGCCGAAGCTGCGTCTGCCGCGCCTGCCGGCCAGGGGAAGCTTCAGACGCTTTCTCAACAAAGCAGGGCTGACCTCGCGACCGCGTGGCTAGTCCGCCAGTTGCACCGGTGCGCCATGCGGCGTGCTCAGATAAGCCGCTTCCCACCCTGCCCTGATGCGGGCGATCTCGTCCGGGGCGGCCAGACCGCGGTCTGTGAGCATGCTTTCGAGGGTTTCAAGCCAGGCATTGAAATAGTCATCGCCGCCATCAAGGTCGCGGGTCAGGCCGTGGCGTTTCAGCGTCGCACTAAAAGCCCGCGTCCAGTCGGGCCAGGCGAAATGCCCCGCTTCACTGAGATGCACGGTCAGGGCAAAAACCTGCGCATGCCAGGGCTCTGAAAAGACGGGTTCAGGCGCGCTCATGCCGCGGGCTCCAGATAGCTCTGCCAAAGATCGAGAACCACTTCGTCGCCCGGATGCTCAGGGTGCGTCCAGAGTTCGGCAGCCGGAAACGCCACAGCGTAAAGCGGCTCGGCGGCGTCGCCCAGATGATGTGCCGAGCTGTCGGGAAGGATGTGCGTTCCGTGAAAGCGCAGGATGCGTCCGCGCGCACCGGCGGCATAGCCCGGCAGCCGGGTATGACCCCCGTTGACAAGCCGGTTGCCGTTGATCCGTCGTGTGATCACGGCGTCCCC
>CBDUCB010000256.1:0-4643 GCA_965365545.1 uncultured Roseobacter sp.
AGTACCTGACTACGAATCAGGGGGTCGGGGGTTCGAATCCTCCTCGGTCCGCCACTTAATCAACTCCGTATTCCGATATTTTATGAAAGCCGCTCTGGCGAGCCCGGCTACAACGGTTTTGCGGGATATTAGTTTTCGGTTACGGTTTGCTTCTTCTCGCCCCAACCATGTGTCACAAACGGACGAAGACCTGCTGCCCTCAATCGAAACTGCCGACCAGCAAATCAAAGACAGCTCCTCCCTGACATCGCTGGCAAATCACGTACTATGACTGGCCGACAGACGGCAACACGCCTGATGCGGCCAGATCGAATGCGTGAACAGTTTTATCTCTCTCCTTCGCCAATCATGATATGGGTTACAGTCTGAAACGACTGGGCAATCATTCAACGCCTTTACCGGAAGTTGAAACGCCCAGTCCTGAAAAGCAAATCTGACTGAGCAGATCGGGGACTGGTGCATTCATACCAGAACTGTCCGGACTTTGACCCGGACTGAATGCCCCTATACTCTTGCCGCACCGCATTGCCTGACAAGGTCGTTTTTCCGGGCGCGCTATTGTCGGGGCGATGACACTTTTTCACGTTTGATTAATGTGACCGGAAACAGAGATTTATCAACCAATTAAATACATTGGTCTAATTTGGAGTGGGTTTCCGTTTATAAATCGGATGTCTCAGTGCTTAAACTGACAATAAAGCGCTACGATGTAACTGATGGACAAGGTAAAAAACTACTTTAAATACAATATTTTATATTCTTTTCGTTCAAATTATTCTCGCCCCTGAGAGGTTTTGAAAAAATTGACTTTAGAAAAATCAATTCATACCAATCAAATTATTTGATGACAGAATAAAATTGATTTCATATGGTGCTGGATTAGGTATCTGATGCAAGGGGGAGGTTGCATGAGGAATAATGAGGAAAAATTGATGCATTGTGGCGTTGCATTTTTCCGGCAGCCTGTCAGCGCTTGCCGTTCGTTCCGCTACACCCTGCGCCCAATCCCAAAAGCCTTAGCAAAAAGTATGAGCCGCCTGGCCGGTACAACGTCGCAACTCTCAGAACGGACGTCAGGCTGGCGACACAGACAGCGATTTTCGTGCGACCGGGTGCCTGAAAAAACCGGACCTATAAGGCGTCGCGTACCTGAAAAAGCAGCACGGCACTGTGCCCCCGGCACAGCTTTGATCACTTCGGTGACATTATGACGGCTGACAGGGAGATATTGATGAAAGACACGATGCTTGAAACTCCCGCGATTGAATTACGAGGGATACGTAAAACCTTTAGACTGTCCGAAGACAGAAATGCACAGACAGTGCTGGCTCTGGACGGAATTGATCTTTCGTTCCGTAAAGGCGAATTCACGACAATCATCGGTCCGAGCGGATGTGGCAAAACGACATTGCTTCGTATCATTGCATCATTGGAGTCTGCCGATGAAGGAGATGTACTGGTCGATGGAGATATTGTGACCGACCCGGGCATCCGGCGCGCAATGGTGTTCCAGAATTTCGGACTGTTCCCGTGGAAGACGGTGATCGACAATGTGATGTTTCCGTTAAAGCTTCGGAAATTCCCTGAAGAAGAAGCGCGCTCCATGGCGATCCGGCAGATCAGGCAGGTCGGACTTGAAAAATTCTCGGATGCTCATCCGCACCAGCTTTCCGGCGGTATGCAGCAACGTGTGGGTCTGGCGCGCGCGCTGGCTACCGGCGCCGACATCCTGCTGATGGATGAGCCCTTCGGAGCCATTGATGCGCAAACGCGGGAGTTGATGCAGGAAGAGATGATGCGCATCTGCGAAGAAGAAAAGAAAACTGTTATCTTCATTACCCATGACCTCGACGAAGCCGTTATGCTCGCTGACCGGGTACTGCTTATGTCGCGTGGTCCCGGGAAGGTACGGGAACTCATTGACGTTGATCTGCCACGCCCCCGCTTTGAGTATGACGTGCGTGCACACAAGGCCTTCGCTGAGGTGAGGGGCCATCTGTGGCATGAATTGCGGAACGATCTGATTGAGCAATCCGCCGAGGGCAAGTCATGAAGACACGGAGCAACCGGGAAATTCGCCGTGATCAGATCGTCGGGGTGCTGGTTTTTCTGACAGTCTGGGAAATCACCGCGCGCTTCCTCGACAACAAACTTGTGTTGCCCTCCGTGAGCCAGATCATGGCCGCCTTCTGGGATCTGCTGATCAGCGGTGAACTCATTCTGGCGCTGTCAGAGAGCATCTGGCTTCTCATTGTCGGGCTGTTCATTTCAACGGTCATCGGGTTCATTCTGGGCGCTCTCGTGGCCCGGTCTCGCACCGCCTACTGGATGCTTAATCCATATTTCAGCGCGCTTTTCGCAACACCGACAATCGCACTGGTGCCACTTGTACTGGTCTGGTTCGGTTTCGGCTTTCCCGGGCGCGTCATCGTGGTTGTGCTCGCCGCCGTTGTGCCGATCATGTTCAGCGTTGCGTCCGGTTTGCGAGATGATCCGAAAGATCTCGTTGACGTTGCGCGGTCATTCGGCGTGAAGGGTGAGCTTGCGCTTCTTTTTCGCGTGCGTGTCCGCTCGGCTCTGCCGGTGCTTCTTGCAGGCCTGCGCCTGGCCGCAGGGCGCGGGGTCGTCGGTATGGCGGTTGCAGAAACCTATTTGCGTCTGGGCGGCATCGGCGGGCTGATCAAGTCCTACGGGTCGTTATTCCAGACGGACTACGTGTTCGCGTCCATCCTGCCCCTGTCATTTCTCGGCATCACGATCGTTTCGCTCATCGGACGGCTCGAGCGTCGTTTTCACTGGTCTTAAGCAGAAAGGGATTTCGCCATGAACATGCTATACAAGCCCAGTGTCTGGTTGCCGCTGCTGAGCCTTGCTGTCGTGCTGGGCGGGTGGGAGCTCGTCGGCCGGAGTATCAACCCGCTTCTGTTCGCGCCGCCCAGCGAGGTTATCAGACAGTTCAGTGAAATGATCGAATCCGGTGAGCTTGCCGCAGCGGCAAAGATTACCATGCAAGCCTTGTTTCTTGGCTACTTCCTTGCGGTGATCGTTGGCATTCCCTTTGGCATCATCATGGGGATCTTCGACCGCTTCGGCGATATCATGCAGCCCTATCTGTATGCTATCTTCTCGACGCCGCGCGTGGTCGTCGTTCCGCTTATCGTCGTCTGGTTCGGGATCGGTTTCGAGGCGCGATTGTTCCTCGTTTTCTTTTGGGCGGCCATTGCGATCAGTGTCAACACGGCTCAGGGCGTCCGACATGCGCGACCGGATCTCGTGGAAGTCGCGCGGTCATTTCAGGCAAACCGGATGCAAATGGCAAGGCATGTTCTGATCCCGGGTGCGATACCCTTTGTCCTTGCCGGACTACGGATCGGTGCTGAACGTGCAATCGTTGGTGTCATCATCGGCGAAATGTTTCTGCAAATAGTGGGTCTGGGCGGGGTCATCACGCAAGGTTCATCTGATCTGCTGCCAGCCAAGATGCTCTGCGCCGTAGTGGTGATTGCGTCCATGGGCACAATCATTGTGACCGCGCTCGACATGCTGGAGCGCCGTTTTCAAAGCTGGAAAGGAGCGGTCTGATCCCGCGCCTGATAAAAGACCCGGCAGCAAGCAGTAATCAAAGTAAGCCGGGCAGGAAGTTATCGTACGTTTTCAACGGGGTATGATCACGCCAATCGGAACGTAAACACATCAAGGAGGAGATGAATATGAAACTGCCAATGAAATTGCTGACGGGTACCGCATTCGCCGCGATGACGGCCGGTGCGGTCGCCGCACAAGAATTTGATCTGAGCGGAACCGAACTCACGATCGGTACAGCGCAGGCGCAGGTTTTAAACCTCGGCACACTACGTATGATCGAAATGTTGCAAAGCTGGGGTGCCGATGTCGAACGCGTAGAACTGCCCAGTATTTCCGGGTTGGAAGCCATTATCGCCGATCGGATCGAGGTTGCCTCACGCAGCTCGGACGAAATCCTGATCGGACAGGCGCGTGGCGTAGACGTTGTCGCAATTGGCGCGCCGATTTCGACGATGCACTATGCGATCGTCTCGACACCCGGTGTGAATTCGATCACGGACCTTAAAGGCAAATCCATCGGGACAAGCGGTCCTGGCGGCTTCAACGGGATGCTGTTTCGCTACATTCTGAAGCAAAACGGCCTGGAGCCGGAGGTTGATGTTGCCATCGTACCCGTTGGTGGCAGCAGCGAGCGGGCGGCGGCAATCATGGCCGGCCAGGTGAACGCGACCGTTATCTTTATTGACAACTGGCTCGCCCTCGAGGAGCAGGGCGCAAACGCACAGCTGCTGGGATATGTCGCTGATATTGTACCCGGACTCTCGTCGCGCGCCGTATTCGCGGAGCGGGAATATATCGAAGCCAATGATGAACTGGCCGTGGCAATAGCTTGTGCCAACCTTGAGGCCAATCACTGGATTGGCTCAAGCAAAGAGGGGTTTGTTGAATACGCCCTGGATAATGTGCGGGGTGCCAACGAAGAAGCGGTGGCTAAATTTTATGATGTGGCCATGGGCATCAATATGTTTCCTACCACACCCTCAGAATTGCTGGATATAAAGGGATACCAGGGACTTGCCGACTTGCTTTACGATGGTGGCGAGATCGACAAGCAGCTG
>CBDUCB010000257.1:0-4637 GCA_965365545.1 uncultured Roseobacter sp.
CCCTTTGACCCAGAGCAAAAGATCACTGTCGGCGATCGAAATCCCCCACCGGTCCTCGGCAAGTTTTACCGCCACCGGATCGTTAAGCATGCCGCCCGTTTCATCCACGATCGGCACATAAAAACACCGCCCCGGCAACATGCCGCGCAGATCGCGGGGCGTCAGCATCTGCATCAGCCTTGCAGCATCCGGTCCGCGCAGCTCAACCTGCCGTTCAACCGATACATCCCAGACCTGCACGTGGTTCTTCAGGTGGTGATAATCGGCCTCGATACTCTCAAAGACCGTCGGCAGCAGCATCCGGTTATAGACCGTGTAGGCTTTGACCCCGGCGGCCTCGACACCATCGGAAAAAGGTGTCCGCCGCAGGCGCCGCGAAGGAGATATGACTGCCATCTCAACCATCCTCAGGCAAATAAAAGAGATCACTGACCGGGGCTTTTATTCCCATACCGGTGATCATCGCGTGGATCTGCCCCCGGTGGTGCGTCTGGTGATTGAAGAAATGCACAATTGCCTTTGCCACCGGACAGGTAACCTCACAGCCCATCGCACCTGAGTACCAGGTGATATCCCCTTTCAGACCGACGCGCCGCACCCCGTCCGCCCAGAAGCGGATCTTGCCATCCATCCGGAACCGGTCCGCAGCCCATGCACCCGCCGTCGGATGCATGCCCGTGCTTTCTGAGATGCCGGCTTCTGGCGGCATTACCGACGGATCAAACCGGCTCATCCAGAGCGTATCGCCCCAGAGCAGATGATTGGCCGTGCTCAGCAGTCCGCCGAAAAACGCACCCCGGTCCCGGGTGAGGTCCTCAAGGGTCATGTCCTGAAGAAGCGGCATCAGCTGGCTGTTCTGCCAGCTGTTGTACCGCGCCATCATGCGCACATAACCCGGGTCGATCACGGGTTCGGGCCTTTCCAGTCAATCGCGCAGATCTCTGCCGATTTGCCGCCGAAGTCCCAGATCCGCCCGTAGTCGCGCACTTTGCTTTTGAGCCCGCGCGCGGCGACGATATCCGGGCCCATCCAGTATTTCGAATTGGTGATCATCACCGGGTGATCGCGGCTGGCGCCTGTGATTGCCTCGATCTCGCCTTCGATCTTGCGACCGATGGTGATGCGCCGGCGGTTGCCGTCCCGCTCGATCAGGACCGGCGCGCGTTCGGCGCCGATGATCTCGCTGACCAGCATTGTAAAAAGCCCGGTCGTGCCGCCTGCGGCCCCGGAGAAAATCTGCAGGATGCCGTTATAGGCTTTGCCAGACGCGCGCTCGTCCACATAGGCCGCGACCTTCCAGTTACCTTCGGCCATGCGCCCGGGGATCTCGACCATCAGGCCGATCTGCAGCCCGGAGAGATCCTCGCCCTCAAAATGACCTTCATCGATGATAATCGCCATCCAGGCTTTGCAGTCGCCTTCGGTGGGCGGGTGCTTGCCAAGGCTCACAACGCAGGGACAGAACACATCGCACGAGCAGTTCATGAACAGCTCGCCTTTGATCGCCCATTCCGTCGGGCTCATCTGCCGCCGGCCCGGGTTAGGCATCCGCTGATCGATGCGCTGGCTGATGCGCAGCCTGTCCGCATCCGGTTTGCGGTTTTTCGCCATATCCTATCCTTCCGTGAAAACTGACCAGAGCGGCAGGACAACCCCCGCAGCGATCAGCGCAAGCCCAAGGGGTCGCGTTACATAATGCCCCACCTGAGGCAGCTTTTCGATGACCATAAAGAGCGTCGCAAGGCCCATCCAGGCAAGGTTCATCACCCCGCCGACAAACCCCAGCGCCATAAATCCCCAGCAGCATCCGACACAAAATACCCCGAGCCCGAGCCCCATGCGCACTCCGCCGGCACCGCCCGTGCGCCAGTGCCCCAGAAAATAATGAGCTGGCGCGTGACAGACCCCATGGCAGATCTCTTTGGTGCGCGTGAACTGAAACGCGCCGACAACAACCAGCAGGCCGCCCGCAGTCAGAGGCGAGTGCGCGATGCCCAGCATATCGATCAGACCACCGTAAAGCAGTGCCATTTGTGCTCCGGCAATCACGGCGGCAAAGGCAACCCAGACGGCGAAATAGCCCGCGAGCACACCCAGCCAACCGGCCCGGCTGCCATTGGCACTCACCATGAGATCCTCATAGGCGCGCAGCGTCGGCACCAGCGTCGGCAACATCATCGCGGCCATCATCACCGCCCACATCGCAAACAGCGGGCCGAACTGTGCCATGGGCATGTTCATCGGCATGCGCGGGTCCATCGCGGCCATGCGTGCGCCCGCCTCGCCGGGGCGGCCAAAGAGATCAAGATCCATGCCCGTGCTCATCACATACATCGCCCACCACGCGGCCAGAACGGTCGCGAAAAATCCGAGCCAGAGCGATGTCCGGATGATCCCCTGCATGGGCAAGTCCCCTTTGTCTTGCTTTCCAAATGCCAGACAATTAGAAACCGGGCAAACATTAATTGTCAGACATATGAAAATTGACCCCGGGAAACCCGACGACCTGTCCGCGCAGATTGCAGGCGCTATCCGCGATGCAATCGTTGCGGGCACGCTTATCGTCGATGAGCGTTTACCGTCGGAAGCAGAGCTTGCCGAGCAGTTCGATGTGTCGCGATCAACGGTGCGTGAAGCTCTGAAACGTCTGGCCGCGCAGTCGCTGATCCGCACGCAACGTGGGGCGACAGGCGGAGCATTCGTAAACCGGCTGAGCTTTGAGCAGGCCTGCTCGCAGCAGATCACGACCTCGACCCTGCTTCTGAGCATGAACGCCGTGAGCTTCGGGACCGCCTGCGAAGCGCGCTATGCGCTGGAACGCGCCTGTGCGCCGCTCTCGGCGGCACGCCGCACGGCGGATCATCTTGCGACAATGCGCAGCGAAATTCACCGCCAGAGCCAGCCTGAGCTGTCCGACGAGGCCTTCTGCGCGTCAGATGTTGCCTTTCACCGGGCGCTTGTCGACGGCGCCGGCAATCCGGTCCTCAGCTATCAGCTGGCCGGTGCAGTCGAGGCGATGCAGCCGCTGATGAATATGATCACCTTTACCGCACGCGACCGGGCGCGGATCATCGACCTGCACAGCGGCGTGGCAGATGCGCTTGAGGCAAGGGATGGCGCAGCGACACTCGCAGCACTCACCGCCCTTGAAACAGAGACCCAGGCGCTGGCGCATTCCGTCTTTGCCGCCCGGGCGAAAAAAAGACCCTGAACCGGCGCGCCGGAGCCCCCTGACCAAAGAGATTACCCAACCCTGAAACTCCGGGGCGTTATTGTCGTGACTGCTGCAGGTTCATCTGTTTCAGGGAGTTACAAACATGAAAAAAATCTTTACCGCCACTCTTATCGCCACCACCTTCTCCGCGGGCGGTCTGCAAGCCAGCACCGTCAACGGTGCCGCCACCGGACTGGCATCACCAGAGGTCGCTCTGGGGTTTGACGAGGTGCCGCTCACACCCGGCCAGACAGTCACAGACCAGTTCGCAGGCTTTGGCGTGACGTTTTCGCCTGCCGTCAGCTATCGCAATGAGAACCTGCCGTCGAACCAGGGCGGTTACAGCACCCGGCCAGATTTCTCCGATGGTGCATTGTTCAATTTCGGCTCGGTCGAGGGTAATTTCACATTTTTTGATCCCTTCTCGATCCACTTCGGCCCGGCGGTGACAGATGCGACGCTGGCCTTCGCCTCGAACAATGCGGCTGTTACGTACAGCTCACTGCTGGACGGGGTCCTCGTGGAGAGCTTTACAACCTCGGGAGGCTCCAATTCCGGCTTCTTCGGGTTCTCAGAAAGTCTCTTTGACGAAATTCTCATTGATGTGAGCAATGCGACCGCCGGCGGGCGGGGCGCATCCTTTGACAACCTGTCCTTCAATCCTGCACCGGTCCCTCTGCCTGCCGGACTGCCTCTGATGGCCGCGGTACTGGCCGTATTCGGCGGGCTGAAATGGCGCCGCTCGCGGGTCTGACCCGGGCCGGATGCCGTGGCGCGCACAGTTACCCAAAAAAGATGCGTGGCCTGTCATACGCCCGCCGGGGAATGGTTTCTTACCAGCCTCCGGCGTAATGGCAGCAGATCACCTGCAATGGCAGATCGTCTCAATATCCTCAGCGCTCTGCTTTAAAAAGGGTTTCGGGCTCTTTTGCAATATCATCGCGCGCTGCACCGCCGGGGCGCCGGATCTGGCGCCGACAGGCGCTGGCACGGGGCCGCAGTGAACTGCGCGCCGGACAAAGGTACATTCGTACTGGCTTTTACCGGTGCCGCTCTGGGCATGGTCGTGTGGCTTTCCTTCGAAAAACCGCCCCTGAGCATTGCGCTGATCGTTGGCGGCTGGTCCGCACTGGTCTGCTGTCTGGCCGCAAAACCCGGCTGAGCAGGCATCAGATAAAAATATCCGGCCCGCCAGCGCGTAAAAGATCATAAAATCCGGTTGAATCTCGCGCAGGAGAACCACTTTAACATGGGGCGATAATATTCTGATTCTAATATATTTAGATAATCCGTTTACCCGCTTGGTCCCGGCAATTCCTCTCTATCTTGCCCCTTGAGATTCGAACCGGTCTGACTTATATTCTCGTTGTCCTTCGGGACTATGGACATAAACGCGCTCGTAATAAGCGGATCGGACCCGGGG
>CBDUCB010000258.1:0-4614 GCA_965365545.1 uncultured Roseobacter sp.
GGTCGCGCATACTCTGACCCCCCGGGCGCGGCGCTGCAAGTCCCGTCCGGGGGGGGCCGGCGCAACGGGGCGCCCGCCGGCAGGAATATCCGCCGGCGGGATCGGCTCATGTTCGTATCGTTACGGGCAGGCCGCCGTATAGCGCGAGCCATCCGGGTTCTGATAGACGCAGGATCCGCTGGCGGTGCGCCCGAGATAGTTACCTGCCAGAGCGCCAGCCACGCCGCCGACGATGGCACCGGTCGCGCGGTCACCGTCGTTGACAGCGGCACCAAGTGCTGCACCAGCTGTCGCCCCGGCAAGCGTGCTCTGATCCTGAGTGGCGCAGGCAGAAAGGCCCGCAACGAGTGGCAGTGCGATAAACAGTTTCTTCATTACAGTTACTCCTTTGCGTATCGTAAAACGCCGCACCCGGCGCGGAAGTTCCCGTTGAAATGCGACAGCAAAAAGCCCCGGACGGTGCCGGGGCTTTTTCAGATGCGGCTCAGAAAGCAGACGTATCAGCCAAAGACGCGGGTCAGGGCCTCGTCGACTGCGTGACAGATGTGATCAATATCATCCTTTTTCGCGATCAGGGCTGGTGAAAAACACAGCGTGTTGTTTTTGCCCGGCAGCGAGCGGTTGGTCATACCGATGATCACGCCCTGCTGCATGCAGTCTGCAACGACGGCCTGGACCTGTTTTTCGACCATGGGCTTGCGGCTCTCGCGGTCTTCGACAAGCTCGGCGCCAAGGAAGAGACCCTTGCCGCGCACCTGACCGATGACGGCATGTTTGTCGGCCAGCGCGTTCAGCTGATCGAGCATATAGTCACCCATGCGTTCAGTGTTGCCCAGCAGATCCTCGTCTTCGATGATCGCCATGTTTTCGAGCCCTGCGGTGGGGCCTGCGGTGCAGCCCCCGAAGGTCGAGATATCGCGGAAGTAATCCATCGGGTCGGAGGCGTCGGTTTTGAAGAGGTCAAACACCTTTTCGTTGGTCACAAGGCAGGCGATGGCGGCATAGCCGGAAGCCACACCCTTGGCCATGGTCACCATATCCGGTTCCACGCCGTAATGCTGATAACCGAACCACTTGCCTGTGCGGCCCACGCCGCAGACGACCTCGTCGATGTGCAGCAGAATATCGTATTTGCGGCAGATTTCCTGAACGCGCTGCCAGTAGCCGTCGGGCGGCACGATCACACCGCCGCCTGCGGTCACAGGCTCAAGGCAAAGCCCGCCCACTGTATCGGGACCTTCGGCGAGGATGACCTTTTCGATCTGATCCGCAGCCCAGACGCCGTAGTTCTCCTGCGGCGCGCCGTCCTGCTCAAAGGCACGGTACTCAAGGCAATGGGGCACGCGCACAAACCCGGGCGTAAAGGGCCCGTACTGCGCGTTGCGCTCATCCTGGCCACCCGCCGAGAGGGCGGTGATTGTGGTGCCGTGGTAGTCACGGTCGCGGTAAAGCACCTTGTGCTTTTCGCCACCGTAGCGTTTGTGCGCAATCTGCCGGACCATCTTGAAGGCCTTCTCATTGGCCTCCGAGCCGGAATTGCAATAATAGACGCGGCTCAGGCCGGGCATTTTCGAGATCAGCTTTTCGGCGAACATCGAGCCGGGGATCGAGCCTGCGGAACCGGCAAAGTAGTTCAGTTTGATCAGCTGGTCGCGCACCGCATTGGCGATCCGCTCGCGGCCGTACCCCACGTTCACGGTCCAGACACCGCCGGAGACCGCGTCGAGGTGTTCCTTGCCCTTCTGATCCCAGACTTTCATGCCACGCCCTTCGACGATGATGCGCGGATCGGTCGTCTCATAGGGTTTGTGCTGGCTCAGGTGATGCCAGATATGCGCGCGGTCCGCCTCGACGATGCGCGACAGGTCGTTCTCATTGAAATTGCCGTCCATGGGTCAGGCCTTTCTGAATGAATAGAATCGGGTGAAATCGGAGCGCGTACGATCCGCATGACACCGATATGAATGTATTTTACGCCCCCGAAGTAGGGCCAGATGCCTGCCAAACGTAACGCCAGTTCAGGGCGTCACACAAGTAATTCAGTCGCCATGCGTCTGAAAACACCGTGATATCCTCAGATCCGGCAGGTGAACGCACATAACCCGGGCAGGTTGCGCTACCTTGCCAGAAACATGGTCTCCACGCAACGCAGGCATCGTTCAGATTGATCGTTTCGGCATGGCATGCCCCCAGGGATGCCGTAGCGGCCTGCAGTTCTGTCGCCCGGCAGATCCTGCCCGGAGCCAATGCACGCATCTGGGCTACCGGCACTTTGTTACTGATGGAAACCCGGCGAGAATGCCGGATCGGTCTGGGGCCGGGCGTCCGGCATCCGGTCTCAACTGGACTCATGCAGTATGCGAAAGTGGTCATTTAATATTCGCCGGCATCAACAGCACTATGCGCGCGGGTCGGGTATAATCCTGAGGCGGAGCATCCTGCCGGCCTGCCGGATTTGCATTTCCGGAAACGGACTTTCCGGAGTTCCAAAACCGCAGAACGGAGTAAGGACGAAAATCAGGCAGTCTCATCTGAATGGCCGGATTGTTTCAATAATGCTCTTGCGGGCAGGAACATTCTGACATTGGATAATCCGGTGCAAAGAAAAATAAGGCGGTGACAAGCCGTCTCGCACCATAAAACAGCCGGCCCGGGAAGGGTCGGGAATGATCAACGGGAGAAACACAATGATCAAAAAGACAGCATGTGCATTTGTCGCGGGCGCCGTCATGGCCGTCAGCGCGCAGACAGCAGCAGCAGACGGACACGGTGAAATCACGGTCGGATACTTCCTCGAGTGGCCGATGCCTTTCCTCGCAGCAAAAGCCTCCGGTGCCTATGACGAAGCGCTGGGCATGAAAGTGAACTGGGTTTCCTTCGAGACCGGAACGGCAATGTCGGCGGCGATGGCGTCGGGCGATGTTCAGCTTTCCGTGTCCCAGGGTGTGCCGCCCTTCGTTGTCGCCACCTCCGGCGGCCAGGACATCCAGATCGTGGACGTTGCGGTTTCCTATTCTGACAACGACAACTGTGTTGTGGCCGAAGCGCTGGAAATCGACAAGGACAGCGCGGGCGAACTGGCCGGCAAGAAAGTCGCCGTGCCACTGGGCACCGCAGCACACTATGGCTTCCTGCGCCAGATGGACCACTTTGGCGTTGATCTTGCCTCGCTGCAGATCGTTGACATGGCACCGCCCGAGGGCGCGGCTGCTCTGAGCCAGGGCGCGGTTGATTTCGCCTGTGGCTGGGGCGGTGGTCTGTCCCGGATGAAGGAATACGGCAACATCCTTCTGACCGGTGATGAGAAACAGGAACTTGGCATTCTGGTTTTTGACGTAACTTCTGCGCCTGCGTCCTACATCGCCGAGAACGGTGACGTGGTTGCGAAATTCCTCGGCGTGACAGCCGCGGCAAACGCAGAGTGGAAAGCCAATCAGAGCGACGAGATGCTGGCGGTAATTGCGGAGCAGTCCGGTATGGACGTCGAAGCGGCACGCGCCTCCATCGCGGGCTTTAAATTCCCCTCCGTTGAGGAGCAGCTGTCTTCCGATTGGTTTGGCGGCAACGCGGCCCCCTTCATGAAAGGCGTGGCCGACGTGTTCGTAGAAGCGGGTTCGATTGACTCGGCGCTCGACAGCTATGCCGACACCGTGAACACAGGACCGCTGGAAGCCGTAGCGGCAGCCGGCGGCTCGTGAAAAATGAACGGCGCGGGTCACTCCCGCGCCGTTTCACTTTTAAGACCTGAAGAAAGACCAGAGGCGGGATGATGCCTGCCCGGTCAGCCGCCCCCGCGCGGGGCAGAAGGTGGGGACAACATGACCGGATTATCCATAAAAAATCTGTCGATGCGTTTTGAGTTGCCGGGCGGAGATCATGTCCAGGCGCTGCAGGATGTGTCGCTTGATCTCAAAGCCGGCGAGTTGCTGAGCGTGCTGGGCCCGTCGGGCTGTGGCAAGACCACGCTTCTGAACATCGTGGCAGGATTTCTGGCGCCCACGAGCGGTGAGCTGATCCTGAACGGGCACAAGATCAAAGGCCCCGATGCCGAACGCGGCATGGTGTTTCAGCAGGGCGCGCTTTTTGAGTGGATGTCCGTGCGCGAAAACGTGGCCTTTGGCCCCTCGATGAAGGGCACGCCGAAAAAAGATAAAGACGCGACCGTGAACCATTTGCTGGATGTGGTCGGTCTGCAGGATTTCAAGGAAAAGGCAGTCTATGAGCTCTCAGGCGGGATGCAGCAGCGTGTGGCGCTGGCGCGCTGTCTGGCCAATGACCCGGATGTTATTCTGATGGATGAGCCGCTGGGCGCGCTCGATGCGCTGACCCGCGAAAAGATGCAGAGCCTCGTGCTCAAGCTCTGGAAAGAGACCGGCAAGACGATCATTCTGATCACCCACTCGGTGGAAGAGGCGCTGCTGCTGGGCGAGCGGCTGATCGTGATGGCACCGCGTCCGGGCCGGATCCACAAGGAATACCGGCTGCCTTTCGCGGAGCTGGGCGTGAATGCCGATCTGCGCGAAGTTAAAAAGCACCCTGAGTTCGGCCCGCGTCGCGAGGAAATCCTGAACATGATCTGGGATATGGAAGAAGAGATTATGGGCGGAAAGGAGG
>CBDUCB010000259.1:0-4561 GCA_965365545.1 uncultured Roseobacter sp.
GTAGACACGTCAATCGTGTTGCCGGCTTCCAGCGTCACATAGGCTTTCTTCACGTCTTTCCGCTTGCCGAGCTGGCCGCGGAAACGTTTGACTTTGCCTTTGGTGATCGTGGTGTTGACCGCTTTGACCTTCACACCAAAGAGCGCCTCGATGGCTTCTTTGATCTGGGGTTTATTGCTGTCCATCGCCACTTCGAAAACAACCGCGCCATTCTCGGACGACATGGTTGCTTTCTCGGTGATGATCGGCTTGCGGATCACGTCGTAATGTTCTGCCTTGGCATTCATTTCAACCGGGCCTCCAGTGCTTCGACACCCGCTTTTGTGATCACCAGTGTGTCACGCTTGAGGATGTCATATACGTTTGCGCCCATCGTCGGCAGGATATCCAGACCGTCGATGTTGCGGGCTGCCTGAGCGAAGTTTTCATTCACAGAGGCACCATCGATGACCAGCGCGCGTTTCCAGCCGAGGTTTTTCACCTGTTTGGCCAGAGCTGCGGTTTTGCCGTCGGATGATGCATCGTCAATGATCACAAGCTCGCCTGCTTTCAGCTTTGCGGAAAGCGCGTGGCACAGACCCAGCTTGCGGAACTTCTTGGTCAGCTCGTGACCGTGGCTGCGCACAACGGGGCCTTTGTAAACACCACCACCGCGGAAGATCGGTGCAGAGCGCGCGCCGTGGCGTGCGCCGCCGGTGCCCTTCTGGCGATAGATCTTCTTGGTGGAGTAGCTCACTTCTTTCCGCGTTTTCACCTTGTGTGTGCCGGCCTGTGCGTTGTTACGCTGCCAGCGCACGACCCGGTGCAGGATGTCGGCGCGCGGCTCGAGACCAAAGAGCGCCTCGTCCAGATCTACCGATCCGGCTTTGCCGCCGTCGAGTTTGATGACATCGAGTTTCATGCGTCACCTTCTTTCTTGTCTTCGTCCGCAGCGGGTGCGTCATCGGACTTTTCAGCTTCGATCTCGGCTTCAGCAGCTTTGAGCTGTTCGGCTTCCTGAGCCGCCTGCTCTTCTGCCAGACGCTTGGCTTCTGCCTCGGCCTCTGCGGCTGCTGCTGCAGCGGCTTCCTCAGCGGCTTTCGCCGCGGCCTCGGCATCGGATTTCAGCGCCGCCGGCAGGATCGCATTCTCAGGGAACGGCTTTTTGACCGCATCCTTGACTGTGACCCAGCCGCCTTTGGAGCCCGGAACAGCGCCTTTGACCATGATCAGACCACGGTCGGCATCTGTGCGGATGACCTGCAGGTTCTGCGTGGTGACACGGGCAGCACCCATGTGACCGGCCATCTTTTTGCCTTTGAAAACCTTGCCCGGATCCTGACACTGGCCGGTGGAGCCGTGCGAACGGTGCGAGATCGACACACCGTGTGTCGCGCGCAGACCACCGAAGTTGTGCCGCTTCATTGCACCGGCAAAACCTTTACCGATGGAGGTGCCGGCCACGTCGACGAACTGACCCTCAAAGTAATGGTTCGCGGTGATTTCCTCGCCCACGCCGATCAGATTTTCCTCGTCCACACGGAACTCGGCAACCTTGCGCTTGGGTTCTACCTTTGCCGCTGCAAAGTGACCGCGCATGGCCTGAGATGTCCGCTTGGCTTTGGCGGAACCGGCACCGAGCTGAACAGCTGAATAGCCGTCTTTGTCGGACGTCCGCTGGGCCACAACCTGCAGCTTGTCGAGCTGAAGAACGGTCACAGGGATCTGCTTGCCGTCTTCCATGAAGAGCCGGGTCATACCGACTTTTTTTGCAATAACGCCTGAGCGCAACATAAGATTACCCTCCGACGATTATGATTGCAGTTTGATCTCGACATCCACACCAGCGGCGAGGTCGAGCTTCATCAGCGCGTCCACGGTCTGGGGGGTCGGATCAACGATATCCAGCAGACGCTTGTGCGTGCGGATCTCGAACTGGTCACGGGATTTCTTGTCAACGTGGGGGCCACGCAGAACGGTGAACTTCTCGATTTTGTTCGGCAGCGGGATCGGGCCGCGAACGGAAGCACCTGTGCGCTTTGCTGTGTTGACGATTTCTTGTGTGGAAGCATCCAGCACACGGTAGTCAAACGCCTTGAGGCGGATGCGGATGTTTTGGCTTTGTGCGGCCATATGCATCACCCTTTATATCAGGGTTCAGACCGGAGAGGAGGACGGGCGCTCATCGCACACCCTCATCGCGACTTGTGGTCCAACGGAAAAGGGCGCGGCGGACCGCACCCCGGTTGGATTTGGGTCGTTTAGGGGGTCGCGTTGCAAAACGCAATGAGATTCTTCGGAAAATCACCGGCCTTTTCAGGTTTTCTGATCGCGCGTGAAATCCCCGGTCCGGCCAGATGACTTCCCACGCGCTGAAATAAGGCGTCCGCCGGCAGTAAACCCGGGAAAGTGAACACCGGCACCCGGGCCATCGCGGCACCAGATAAGCTCAGGTCGACACCTTTTCGAGCAACCAGTCGCGCAACCGACCGGCTTCCGGCTTCTCAGGCGCCACCGAGAGGTAATAGCCCTCTTCGGCGGCAACTGACGCCGGGTGCGCAGGCTCCAGAAGACCCGATTTCAGAGCATGAGCCGCCAGCAGTTCACTGACCAGCGCCACACCGTTACCGTGCACCGCCAGCTGCAAAGCCATGCCGTATGTGTCGGTGTAAAAAGACGGGGGCCTGGTGTCTCCGACTTCTTTTGCCCAGGTTTGCCAGCCGCCCGACGTGCCAACCGCCTCAATCAGCGGAAGGTCTTCCAGCGCACCGCGTAACTCTGGTGATTTCAGCGCAACAAGCCTGTTGGGCAGCAGAAGTACGGCGTTTTCTCCGGCCTGCCTGAGTGATCCGAACCGGATTTCGAGATCGGCGCGGGCCGACTGGAAATCGTCAGGCCAGATCGCACTGAGAAACCTGAGCCTGAGCGCGGGGTGATGTCGCGTGAAATCCGGCAACAGCGGGGCGACGACCCATTGCACGACGCTTACAGAAGCCGCGATGGTCAGCAGACCCTTGTCCGGCCCTGCATCGGCCCCGTCCATCGCCACGGCCAGCGCCTGCAGCGGGCCACCCACTTCCGGCAACAGGCGGCGTCCCGCATCGGTCAGTGCGAGCCCCCGGGCATGGCGCACAAAAAGCGGCGATCTGAGCCGTGTTTCAAGCGATTTCACCTGCTGGCTGACGGCGGACTGCGTCAGTCCGAGTTCCCCGGCGGCAGCGGTAAAACTCAGGTTTCGCGCCGCAGCTTCAAAAGAGCGCAGCCAGGTCAGCGGGGGAAGGTTCTTTCTCAACGGTCAACTCTGCCATTAGTATTTGTAATACCTAAGCGTGACTTTCATTCGTTTGTCAAAATTTCAGGGGCTTTTTATTGTTCTGGTCAGCAATGAGGAGTGACCATGACGCCCGACATCCGGAAAATCGTGACCTATGACGAAGAGGTTTTCATCGAAGGATTCCGCGCCGCAAAAACGCCCTGGCGTATGTTTGCGGTGGCGGCGGTGCTGCGAAACCCCTGGGCGGGCCGGTTTGTCGAAGACCTCACCCCGGAGATCCGCGCCTATGGTCCGGTTCTGGGCAGTATGATGGCAGACCGGATGATCGCTCTTGCCGGCAGCGGAGCGCAGATTGAGGCCTATGGAAAGGCAGCCGTGGTCGGACTCGACGGCGAGATAGAGCACGCGTCCGGACTGATCCACACTCTGCGTTTCGGAAATTTTTACCGCGAGGCTGTTGCGGCAAAATCCTATCTTGCCTTTACGAACACCCGCGGCCCGGCCAACGCGCCGATCATGGTGCCGCTGATGGACAAAAACGATGCCGGCCGGCGCTCGCATTATCTGACGATCCAGTTCGCCATCCCTGATGCACCGCGCGATGACGAGGTTGTCGTCGTCCTCGGCGCTGCGCTCTCTGGCAGGCCACATCACCGTATCGGAGATCGCTATCAGGACCTGAAGGATCTGGGCCATGACCTCGACAACCCTGCGTCGGTCTGAGATCGCGGGCCTTGCCATAACCGGGACCGGCACGGGGCGGCCGGTGCTGCTTTTGCATGGCGTGGGCTTGCGGTCCGAGGCCTGGCAACACCAGTTTGACGCGCTGACAGGCTGCGGTCATGTGATTGCACCCGACATGCCCGGACACGGTCTCAGCCCCTGCCCGACCGGTGACATGGCGCTCGCGGATTACACCGCCGCGATACGCCGCGTTCTTGAAGAGCTGCCCGGGCGCGCGCTTGTTATCGGTCACTCCATGGGCGCGATGATTGCGCTTTCTCTGGCCAGTGCTGTCCCAGAAAAGGTCTGTGCCGTTGCGGCCCTGAATGCCGTTTTTGAGCGCAGCCCCGGTGCAGCTTTGGCGGTGCAGGCGCGCGCAGCGGGCCTTGACGGAAAATCAGTGCCCGATCCAGCAGCCACCCTTCAGCGCTGGTTCGGGGATGACCCGTCACCTGAGCGGTCAGCCTGCAGGAGATGGCTGCAGGAGGTGGACCCGGCAGGATATAAAAAGGCCTATACGGCCTTTGCCTTTGCGGACGCGCCGACCCGCGCATCACTTGCAGCGATAAAATCCCCCGCGCGGTT
>CBDUCB010000260.1:0-4551 GCA_965365545.1 uncultured Roseobacter sp.
AGGGCGGACTGCTGGCCTTCGGATTTGATCTCACGCCGTTGGTGCGTCGTGCAGGTGAGATTGCAGAGCGGGCGGAGGAGGCTCGCGCCACAGAAGAACAGCTAAGGCGTCTGCGGCTCTCTGTGAGCGTCATGCGGCGCGATCTTGCAGGCCTCGGGGAGTGGCTCAGAGAGCGACACGGCGACGATAAGGTGACCCACAATGCTCTGAGGCTTGCCGGGGAGACTGCCGCCGCTTTGCGCAGAAAACTGAGCCTCGGAGATCTGGTGGAAATGCAGGAATTGATCCGTGCAGAACTGGCTGCAATCCAAATCAGGATCGCGTCTGAAGCAAGTAATATGAGCACCAGTGATGCCGTATCTGAGCAGCACCATCATAGTTCAGATACAAATGATTTAGAATCAGAATCCTGCTCAGAAAGCTGTGGGCAAAGGCGGGTGGTCAGCGTGAAAAACCAGGGCGTCGGAAGGGGAGAAGCCTCAGACAAGGAACCGGATATAAGACCAGCACTCCCCAATATACCGTTACGACTCGTGACAGCCGTTTGCCGGGAAATTCAGAGCTATGCGGGCGATGTGGTCCGCAGCTGGGACGATCTGATCAGGCTTTCGGATAAAGTTCGTCCGATGATGGGAATTTCGACCGAAGCCTGGCAGGATGCGCACAGGCATATGGGCCGGGAGCAGGCCTCTGTGGTCCTGGCGGCGATGCTTGAAAGGTTTGATGATATCAGGTCTCCGGGTGGGTATCTCAGGGCACTGACGAAAAGGGCAGGGCAGGGGGCATTCTCTTGTGGTCCGATGGTGATGGCACTGGCAAACCGGGAAACGGGATGACAGTTCACAGTTGTGAACAGGCTCATCAGGCAAATTGTTCACAACTGTGAACTCCACGGTGCGCTTAAGGCAGTCTTCGGGTACGGTAAGACCCTTAAGTATGAATATAGTTAATGTAAACAACGTGTTACGAGATTTTGCCAGTTTTCTCTCACAGGAGATGACTGTTTGCGAGCATTGGTCGGGCAGGGCAGGGCGCGTGGGATGGTGGACACGGCTGCACGACTGCGGCGTGGGTGTTGCGCAGGGCAGTACACCGGGTGGTCTTCATACCGCTGACACACAGACCTGCCATAAAAAATGTCAGAAATGAGAAACAATTCTGGAACCTTAGCGAGACAGAGGCTAGCATCGCAACAATCCCCGGGGGGGATGCGAGGGAAACACTGGTAAGTAATGAGAGGAGAATCCTTTGACTATATTACATAAACTCCGGCTGACACCGCTGGCCGTTGCGGCGCTTGTCGTCATGACGGGTGCGGCATCAGCGCAGGAGGAAAAACCTAATATCCTTGTTATCTGGGGCGACGATGTGGGCCAGTCCAATATCAGCGCCTACACCATGGGGCTGATGGGCTACCGGACGCCCAACATCGACCGGATCGCCGAAGAGGGCATGATCTTTACCGACTATTACGGTGAGCAGTCGTGTACCGCCGGGCGGTCATCTTACATTATGGGCCAGTCTGTGTTCCGGACCGGTCTGTCAAAAGTGGGTCTGCCGGGTGCAGAGCTTGGCATGCGGGAAGAAGACCCGACAATCGCAGGTCTGCTCAAGGCCGAAGGCTATGCCACGGGTCAGTTCGGCAAGAACCACCTTGGCGACCGGGATGAGCATCTGCCGACCAACCACGGCTTTGACGAATTCTTCGGCAATCTTTATCACCTGAATGCCGAGGAAGAACCGGAGAATATCGACTATCCCGGCGACGCGGTCATGCCGGACGGCACCACGTTCCGCGAAACGTTTGGTCCGCGCGGCGTCATCAGGTCTTCTGCCGATGGCGAGATCGAAGACACCGGCCCGCTGACAAAGCAGCGGATGGAAACCGTGGACGATGAAACGACCGCAGCCGCGATCGACTTCATCAAGCGCCAGGAAGAAGCAGGCGTGCCCTGGTTCGTCTGGTGGTCCGGCACACGCATGCACTTCCGGACGCATGTGGCCGAAGACAAGTGGGAGATGGCCAATGATATCGTCGGCAAGCAGGTGGATGAATACACCGCCGGCATGATCGAGCATGATATGCACATCGGACAGTTTCTCGACGTCCTCGACGAACTGGGCATCGCTGACAAAACGATCGTTCATTATTCGACCGACAACGGCCCGCATATGAACACATGGCCGGATGCAGCGATGACGCCTTTCTTTGGTGAAAAGAACACCAACTGGGAAGGTGGCTGGCGCGTGCCGTCAATGGTGCGCTGGCCCGGGCTGATCGAACCGGGAACTGTGTCAAATTCCATCATGCACCACATGGACTGGTTGCCGACATACCTGGCGGCTGCCGGACGTCCCACCGTGAAAGAAGAGCTGCTTGAAGGGATCACCGTTGCCGAAGTCGGTGGCGGGCGCGACTATCGCGTGCATCTGGATGGCTATAACTTCATGCCGTATTTTGCGGGTGAAGAGGAGACAGGCCCGCGCAAGGAAATCTTCTACTTCTCGGATGACGGTGACCTGACGGCGCTGCGCTTCAACGACTGGAAGCTGATCTTCCTGGAGCAGAAAGCCTATACCACGCTCCGTGCCTGGGCAGAGCCCTGGACAGAACTGCGGTTGCCGCTGATCTTTAACCTGCGGCGTGATCCTTATGAGCGCAGCTATCGCACATCCAACACCTATTGGGACTGGATGATCGACCGGGCCTATATGCTGGTCCCGGCGCAGGCCTATGTGGGGCAGTTCCTGGAAACCTTTGCGGAATATCCACCGCGTCAGAAGGCAGCGAGCTTCAGCCTCGAACAGGTCATGAACAAGCTGACTGAAGCGCCGGGTAATCCGTAAAATCCGGCAACAGACAGCAGGGTCGCGCGGAGTATCGCGCGGCCCTTTTCAGTTTAAAACGGAGAATTTTCATGCGCCATATAATCTGTGCCGCCGGTATTGCTTCCGTATTGCTTGCTCCGACCGCTTTTGCTCAGGACAACGAAGGTCCGCCAAGGCTGGTGCTGCAGATCACCGTGGACCAGCTGCGCGGTGATCTTATTGACCGGTATCGCGGCGTGCTGGGCGAGCAGGGGTTCGCGCGGCTGCTGGCCAACGGGCTGCATTATGCCAATGCGCATCACCGTCATGCCAACAACGAAACGATCGTGGGGCATACAACGCTGTCGACCGGCACGGACCCGGGCATTCACGGCATGGTGGCGAACCTGTGGTTTGACCGCAATTCCGGAACAACTTTCTATAATGTGCAGGACCCTGATTTCCCGCTGGTCGGGGCAGAGGGTGTCGATGCGGACAGCGAGATCGACCCCACACAGCGCGCGGCCACGACCGACGGGCGGTCGCCGCGCAATATTCTGACCTCGACCATCGGGGATGAGATCCGCATGCATTACGGGCCAGAGGCAAAGGTCTTTGGCGTGTCGGTCAAGGACCGGGGCGCGATTTCATTCGCGGGCCACGCGGGGCAGGCCTATTGGTTTTCCAAGGCCGAAGGACGTTTCGTGACCAGCACATTCTATCGCGACGCTTATCCCGACTGGGTGGGCGCGTGGGAAGAAAAGGGTGTGGTCGGACGCTATGCCAACACCGCCTGGACGCTGTCGCAGCCGCGGGAGCAGTATCTTTTCGGCGACCGGGACGACCAGATGTGGGAAACGGATTTCCCGGGCTTTGGTCGCACGTTTCCGCATAATTTTGGCCCGGCGGACAACAGGTATTACACCACGCTGCTGACCCTGAGCCCGGCCGGCGACGAAATCACGGTGGATTTCGCCAAAGCGCTGATGACGGCCGAAGGGGTCGGTCAGGACGATGTGCCGGATTTCATGTCGGTGAGCCTGTCGTCCACGGATTACGTGGGGCATATCTTTGGCCCGTCGAGCCTTGAGGCTGAAGACAACCTGAGCCGGCTGGATGCAACGCTGGCAGATTTGCTGGCGTTCGTGGATGAGACCGTGGGGCTGGAAAACACCTTTGTCGTTCTGTCGGCGGATCACGGTGCACCTGAGGCGCCGGGATACCTCAAAACGGTCGGTATTCAGGCCCGGTCGTTTCTGTTTGATGCAGCCGAAGTATCCGAAGGCATGGTACGGCTGAAAGAGCAGTTCGGCATCGGTGAAGACCTGATTGAGAGTTTTACCAACCCGTATCTTTATCTCGATCAGGAGGTGATCGCCTCTGCCGGGCTGGACCGGGGGGAGGTTGAGGCAGCGGTGGCCGAAGAGTTGCAGAAGCTGACCGGGATCGCCTATGCGGTCACAAGCTCGACCCTGCGCCGGGGTGAGGTGCCTGATACGCAGATCAGCCGGGCGGTGATGGCGAATTTCCATCCCGACAGGTCGGGCGACATCTATGTGGTGTTCGAGCCGCATTGGTTTGTGGCGGATTTCGACGGGCTGACTGTGGCCTCCGCGCATGGATCGCCGTGGCGTTACGACAGCCATGTGCCGATCATCATCGTGGCGCCGGGCGTGGTCCCGGGCCGCGTTTCGCGCCGGGGCGAGACCGTCGATGTGGCCGCGACGGTTGCCATGATCATGG
>CBDUCB010000261.1:0-4528 GCA_965365545.1 uncultured Roseobacter sp.
AAACTGTCCCGGACTTGACCTGGCGGGTCTGCCGTGTTCTGCCGCTCAGACAACTATTGTACTGTGGATAACGATGCTCAGAACGCTTTACGACTGGACACTCAGCATGGCCGAACACCGCCATGCTCTCTGGGTACTGGCATTTGTCAGCTTTATCGAAAGTTCGGTCTTTCCGATCCCGCCGGATATCCTGATGATCCCGATGATCCTCGCGGCTCCCTCCCGGGCCTGGCTCATTGCCAGTGTGGCACTTGTGTTTTCTGTTCTTGGCGGGCTGCTGGGCTATGCCATTGGCTCTCTGGCTTTTGAGACGATCGGTAAGCCCATCCTGGAAAGCCTGGGCAAGGCCGAACCCATGGCTGCCTTTAACGAACGGTTTAACGATCTGGGCTTCTGGGCTGTTCTGACAGCGGGCGTGACGCCTTTTCCCTATAAGGTCATTACAATTATGTCGGGCTGGACCGGCATGCCGCTGATGACCTTTATCGTCACGTCAGTTCTCGCACGCGGCATCCGGTTTTATCTCGTAGCACTTTTGCTGTGGAAATACGGCGAGCCGATCCGCGGCTTCATCGAGCGTCGTCTGGGGCTGATGTTCATTCTTTTCGTTCTGCTCCTGGGCGGCGGGTTCTACGCGCTGAAATACCTGTGACCGGGCGTCAGGCGTTGTGGATGGCGACACTCGGCTCGCTCTTTATGATCGCCGGCGCGCTGGCATTTCAGTATATCGGCGGGCTGCCCCCGTGCAAAATGTGTTACTGGCAACGCTATCCGCATATCATCGCCATCGCCATCGGCGCGCTGGCCCTTGCGCTGTCAAACCGGGCTCTGATGGTGGCAGGGGCTCTTGCCGCCCTCACCACCTCCGCAATCGGGTTTTACCATGCCGGTGTTGAACAGGGATTCTGGGAAGGTCCGACCACCTGCACATCGCAACCCATCGGCGGGCTGACCACAGATGAGCTTTTCGATCAGATCATGTCGGCCCCTGTGGTGCGGTGCGACGAGATCCCCTGGGAGATGCTCGGGCTCAGCATGGCCGCCTGGAACGGTGTGCTGTCTTTTGGTCTCTTTATACTGTGGTGCCTGGCCCTGCGCCGGCCTTAGGTGGCTTTACGCGTTGACAGCAGCAGGCTCGTTTCGCTCGCGGTGATACCGTCGAGCCTGCGGATGCGCGCGAGGATATCGTCAAATGCTTCCAGCGTTGTCGATCCGATTTCCACGATCACGTCCCAGCGACCGTTTGTGGACCACACATGACGCGCCTCGGGAAAGGCGTTAAGCTGACGGATGATCCGGTCGGTGCCACGCCCTTCAATGGCGATCATCATCAGACCGCGCACCGCATCCCGCAACTGGTCGTGTTTCATCACAACGGTAAACCCCAGGACCTCGCCGTTCTCTTCGAGTTTTGCAAGACGCGTGCGCACCGTGGCGCGCGACAGCCCGAGACGCGATGCCAGTTCAGAAAGCGGCGCGCGGGCGTTGTGACGCAGAGCTGAGATCAGGCGTTTGTCCGTTTCGTCCATTTCAGATGCCCGTTATGATCAGTTCGCTGACATAATGTGCATAAATGATGCTTGTCCGCAATCCGGTCCGGTGACTATTCAGAGACAACACCCTTACAACGGAGCGTATCATGGCGGACAAAACCTGTATTCTGATCGGTGCCCCGGTAGACAGCGGCAAACGCCGCGCGGGCTGCCTTATGGGCCCTGATGCCTATCGTACGGCGGGCCTCGGGCGCGCCCTTTCCGATCTCGGCCATGACGTCGAAGACCGGGGCAACGTCGTCCCGCGTCCCTATACCGAGCGCGATGACCCGAAACTGTTTGCACCCGAAGAAACCATTGCCTGGACAGAGAGCCTGGCGGAAGCCGCCGAAGCCGGTCTGCGCGACGGGTTGCCGCTTTTCATGGGGGGCGATCACGCCTTGTCTCTGGGCACTGTTCTGGGCGCCATGCGCCATGCCGAAGCACAAGGCCGGCCGCTCTTTGTGCTCTGGCTCGATGCGCACAGCGATTATCACACGCCTGAGACCACAGACAGCGGCAACCTGCACGGCACGCCGCTGGGGTATGTGACCGCGCGCGGTGACTTCCCGGGCTTTCCGCAGATTGCGACACCGCTGCCGCAGGAAAATATCGCCATCATCGGGCTGCGGTCGGTCGATCCGGCAGAACGCAGCGCATTGCAGGAAACCACGATACAGCGTGTCGACATGCGCGACATTGACGAAAACGGCATCGCCAGGCCATTGGGTGCGTTTCTGGAGCGTGTGGCGGCCGCTGGCGGCATGCTGCATGTCTCGCTCGACGTGGATTTTCTTGACCCGTCCGTGGCGCCGGCTGTCGGCACCACGGTTCCGGGCGGGGCCACAATCCGCGAGGCGCATCTGGTGATGGAAATGCTGCACGACAGCGGGCTGATGACCTCACTCGATCTGGTCGAGCTGAACCCGTTTCTGGATGAGCGCGGGCGCACCGCGCAGGTGATGGTCGATCTGGCCGCGTCCGCTCTGGGTCGCCGGGTCTTTGACCGTCCGACCCGCGCTTACTGATACCTTTGCAGGCGGGGCTCTCGTTCCGCCGCGTTTATGATCCGCCCTGAAAGGCCGCTGACATGACCACGCCGACCCCTTCCGACAAAGCCTTTGTGCCCTTCGTTTCTGTCGATCACATGATGCAGCTCATTCATCACATTGGTGTGCCGGAGATGCTGCGTGGTCTTGCTGCTTATATCGAAGAGGATTTCCGCCGCTGGCAGCTCTTTGACAAAACGCCCCGCGTGGCCAGTCATTCCGCTGAAGGCGTGATTGAGCTGATGCCGACCTCGGACGGAGAGGTCTACGGATTCAAATATGTAAACGGGCACCCCAGCAATACAGCCGAGGGGCTGCAGACGGTCACCGCTTTTGGTTTGCTGGCAGATGTGGCCTCGGGCTATCCGGTACTGCTCTCGGAGATGACGATCCTGACCGCTTTGCGCACAGCGGCAACATCGGCGCTTGTCGCGCGCGTGCTGGCCCCTGAGGGTGCGACATGCATGGCGATGATCGGCAACGGCGCGCAGTCGGAATTTCAGAGCCTCGCGATGCAGGCGATCTGCGGCATCACCGAAGTCAGGCTTTTTGACATTGATCCTGCCGCCACGCGCAAGTGTGCGGCCAACCTTGCGGGCTCCGGGTTGAATGTCGTCACCTGTGACAGTGCGGAAGACGCTATTCTGGGCGCGCAGATCATCACCACCTGCACAGCTGACAAGCAATATGCCACCATCCTGACCGATAATATGATCGGCGCGGGTGTGCATATCAACGCTATCGGCGGGGATTGTCCCGGCAAGACCGAGCTTGCGCCGGCAATCCTGCACCGGGCCGGGATTTTTGTGGAATACCCCGAACAGACGCGCATCGAAGGCGAGATACAGCAACTGGCAGATGATCATCCGGTCACGGAATTCTGGCAGGTGCTGAGTGGTGATGCGCCGGGACGCCGCTCGCCCGGGCAGATCACTTTGTTTGATTCCGTTGGTTTTGCGATCGAGGATTTCAGCGCCCTGCGATATGTGCGCGACAATATCCGTGGGACAGCGCTCTTTCACCCGCTCGATCTGCTGGCCGATCCCGATGATCCCCGTGATCTTTTCGGCATGCTGCAGCGCGCAAAGAGCTGAGCCGGGCCGTTCCGGGTTTTACCCGGAACCAGGGGATGGTGTGCGCGGGCCGGCAGGGCCGCGCGCCGCCGGATTCCAGACCAGGCTTCACAGCGGGTGGGTTTTTGTGACATCATGGCCGTAAAGCCACCGGAACCGGCGCATCATCAGCCCGGGGGCTGCACGGCTGCCGAGTGACAGCGCCAGATGCGCCGCAGTGCGCGCCAGCCCGGGGCGGAGGTGATAGTTGCGCGCATTGGCGCTGGCGGCATCAATGGCACGCCGCACGCGTTTCTGACGCGCTGCGGGATAGCTCGCGAGACCTTCCGGACTTACGGCACAGGCCGCCAGAACCCAGGCATCTTCCAGCGCGAGATTGGCCCCCTGCGCGAGGAACGGCAGCGTCGGATGTGCAGCATCCCCCAGAAGCGCCACACCGTCCCGCACCCAGGTGTCGGCCACCGGATGCCGGAACAGACCCCAGAGGCGCACGTCTCTTGCCTGTGAGAGCAGATCAGCGACCGGGCCGCCGAACCCGGCAAAGGCCGCGCACAGGTTGGCCGGGTCGTCGGCGTGATGCCAGCCCTCCTCGGCCCAGGCCTCGCGCTCCTGCACTGCCACGAGATTAATCAGCTCGCCCCCGCGCAACGGATAGCGAACCACGTGGCATCCGGGTCCCATGCTCACGCGCACTTCGCGGGTTGTTGTCTGTGCCGGAACGAGGGCGCGCCAGGCGACCTGCCCGGTAAAGGCGGGTCCGGGTCCGGTCCAGACAGCCGCGCGACCGACGGAATGAATGCCATCCGCACAGACCACGAGTTCCGACCGCATCGTGCCACCATCTGCCAGCTCGATCGCCGGCACCGGTCCGGGA
>CBDUCB010000262.1:0-4505 GCA_965365545.1 uncultured Roseobacter sp.
GATCGAGTACCACGCCGTCAAGATCAGACGCAAAGCTGTCCAATTTCGAGAACACGCCCTGCCGGAGGATCAGGCGGTCGCCATAATCACCGGCCCAGCTTTCCGCCAGTTCAAACGCCAGAGGATCGCGGTCAACCGCAATGACCTGAGCGGCCCCGGCCTCCAGCAAACCACGCGTGTAACCACCGGCACCGAATGTGCCATCCAGCCAGCGCCCCTGCACCGGGGCAACAGCGTTCAGTATAGCAGGCAGCAGAACGGGGACATGGGGCGCAGACTGATCAGAAGTGGCCGCAGCAGCCATCACCTACTCCCCCTGCTTTGCATCCAGGAAGACCAGCGGATCAAAATCCGGCGGCAACTCATCAAGCCAGGCTTCGGTTTTGGCGGCCTCTTCGGCTTCATAGGTGTCAGGCTCCCAGATCTGGAAGGTGTCACCTGCGGCGATGAAGAAGGCTTCCTTGTCGAGACCGATTTTCTGGCGCAGCTTTGCCGGCAGCACGAGGCGGCCGGTTTCATCTACGGATGTGGGGAAAGACTGACCGTGAAAGAGCCGCTGCAGCATGCGCCGCTCCATCGACCCGCGCGGCAGCGCATCAATCTTGTCATCCACCTCGTTGATGGCTTCGATCGTATAACACTCAAGGTAATTGCGGCGGTGATCGCCGTAGACAATCACAAGTTCGGGGGCATCGCCCGACGTCCAGGCCGGATCAGCAGCTTCGATCACACGGCGGAAAGAGGCCGGTATCGAGACCCGCCCCTTTGCATCGACCTTGTGCCGGCTTTCGCCTCTGAACCTGCGGCTCACTGCCTTATCCCAACCTCATGCGCTGCCTTAAGTTTCGAGCGCTTCCCCCTGATCTGAAATGGAAACGGCGGGTTGATCTGCTGCCACTGATCAACCCGCCGCCCTCGTCCCGCATCTGCGGGGAAGTCCGACTGCGCGCGCCACCTGGGGGGATGTCTGCTCGCTCGCGCGCCGGATCTCTTGGTCTGATGAAATCGAGGTGCCTGTATGAAACCTGCTAGAGTTTTTATTGCGTGGGGTCGTTTGGTGCCCCGGTCCCGCTCTCATCTGATACAAAAGGTATAACGTGGGAAATCGTGGTACAGCAAGGAATTTTTAGCTAACAAATCCCTAAATCCAGGCTTCAGTATTAATCAAATCAAGATATAGAGGCAAAATTCATAAATTTTTTCTACAAATTGATAAATTTTCACACTCACATACCAGATATAGACAATACGAGTCAGGGCGCAAATTTCCCACGCATTCCCAAATTTTTTGATCTTCCAGCAAATCTGATAGAATGTTCTTAAATTGTTCCCAAGACAAAGCCTCGAAACCAAGAACAAACAAGGCATCCTTGCAGGTTTTGATTCGAATCAATGGCTGAAATCGATGCCGGACCATGATTTCCCATCAGACCGCAGGAAATCGCTCTGAACCTCTCCCGAACAGGCCGCAGGGCGCGAGACCCGCGCGAAAAAGAGCAGTCTCACTATATACTATGTCGCTGTTTGCAGCGTTCCGTGAAAGGTCAGGCCCGTCCGGCTCAGGCCATTCCGCCGCGGATCAGCCCCTCGGCAATCCGCGCATAAGCTTCGGCCATTGGTCCGTCACCAGCCGCCACCGGCGTCCCGCCATCACCTGCAAGCCGGGTGTCCAGATCGATCGGCAGCACCCCCAGAAGCGGCACGCCAAGCTTTTCGGCCTCAGCGGCGACACCGCCCTGTCCGAATATCTGGTGCTCCGCGCCGCAGTCGGGACAGACAAACATCGACATATTTTCAATCAGGCCCAGAACCGGCGTTTTCAGCGTGGCAAACATGTCCAGAGCCTTGCGCGCATCGATCAGAGCCACGTCCTGCGGCGTGGAGACGACAATCGCACCGGTGAGTTCGCTTTTGGTACAAAGTGTCAGCTGCACATCGCCTGTCCCCGGCGGCAGATCCACGAGCAGGACATCAAGCTCGCCCCACTGCACCTGACCCAGCATCTGCTGCAGCGCGCCCATCAGCATCGGACCACGCCAGACAACGGCCTTACCCTCTTCGAGCATGAAGCCGATCGACATCAGCGTCACGCCATGCGCATGCAGCGGAATGATTGTCTTACCGTCGGGGCTGGCGGGGCGTTTGCTGACGCCCATCATGCGCGGCTGGCTGGGACCATATATATCGGCATCAAGAAGTCCGACCCGGCGCCCCGCCTTTGCCAGCGCAACGGCGAGGTTGGAGGAAACTGTCGACTTACCCACGCCGCCTTTGCCGGAGCCAATGGCCAGAATGCGCTGAACGCCGGCCGGGCGGGGCGGACCCTCCTGCGGTTTCGGGTGACCGCCGATCTTCAGGCTCGGGGGCGCCGGTTTCTTCTCTGCCGGTCCGTGTGCGGTCAGCGCAACGCTGGCGCGCGACACGCCCGGCAGCTCCGAGACGAGCTTTTCAGCGGCATCTCTCAGCGGGCCCATCTGGCGGGCAACTTCGGGTGTTGGCGCCTCAATCACAAAACGTACTTCGTCGCCCTCAATGCTCAGCGCACGAATCAAATCATGCTCAATCAGGCTCCTGCCGTCCGGCAGCGCCACGCGGCCGAGTGCGGCCTCAATTTCGGCCTTCGTTACAGACATGCTTAGTTTCTCCCCAGATGCGCCTGTTCACATAGCACATGTTTGCGCGAACACCAGATGACCATCAGAAATGCCTAAGTTCATAGCCACAAGCATAAAATTACCCTAGGTCTCCTATGCAGATGCTGCATGGCAGCATTGAACATGTAACCATTGTGCAGTCGCAGCATAACCTTAAGTATGGGTCACAAGAACAGCGATGCGCCCGACCGGGCACATCATACAAACTGAAACTGAAAGGTAAGAACCATGGCATTCATGGATCATACACAGACACATACCGACAGCGTTCTCGAGCGCGTACTTGCAGGCTCTGCATCCTATTTTGCGGGCGCAGCGCAGCGACATGCCCGTAACAGAATTTACCGCACAACTCTGGCTGAACTCTCGGCCCTGAGCGACCGCGAGATTGCAGACCTTGGTCTGTCCCGCCCGGATTTCCGCAACATTGCATGGGAAGCCGCGGTAGCACGCACAATGCGCTGAGGCGCACAGGAACAGGCGACCCACCTCCTCCCGGGTCGTTTGTAGAAGGCGGCGGCATCCATCCTCCTCCCGGATGTCGCCGCATCAATTCAGCCCCGCAGATAATCGCGGGCGTCCCCGGCCTCTCACTGGCCCCGGACAACGACATTCAGGTTCGCCCATCCTCCTCCCGGGCGGATCTGATGGAAGGCAGTGGCATCTATCCTCCTCCCGGATGTCATTGTCGTGAACGAAGGAGCCCCATAAAGGCTCTGTGATGCTTGCACCGGTCTCTCCTCCCTTCGACCGGGGCACACACAAGAGAAAGCGGTCCCACCTCCTCCCGGGACCGCTTTTTTTGTGCCTGAACTCTGTTGCTGCCGGCGCGTACAGGAAGGCTTCAGTTCTGCTCCCGCAGGCCGCCCGGTCTGTTTCGCGCCGCGTCTTGCACTAAAGATCCACGTCCGAGCACCCGCATGAGCCTGACAGCCTGATGCACCGGGATGTTGAGGTCGCGTACCCGGTCGGCGGCCACGATCACCGAAGAGCCGGCCCAGGCCGAAGGCGCGCCGGGCAGAAACACAACGCATGTGTCACCGGCGCTCTCAATCCGGAAAGCGATCTGGTCATAGTCATCAAAGCTCACCATGACCGGCGTCATCAGCGACCCGGCGCCCTCGTGCCCGGTAACGCCGCTGATGGTGCCTTTGAACACTGCATATCCGGGCACAGCATCAATGAGAAACCCGTCAATCCTTTCCATCCGCCCGGCAAGTGCACTCCGCGTGGCAAGAAGCCCCGCGACGTAGCAAAAAGCAATGATCAGAACCACGGCAATAACATCGACAAGGGCGAGGCCAACGACCCTGTCCACAGGGATCAACCTGTTCAAAGGTTCAGCGACCAGTTTGCTGATCTCGAATACTTTCGCCGCGAGAATTGCGAGCACGGCCAGAGGCGCGAGAAACAGCACACCTCCGATAAGAGTTAGTTTCATGACATCCCTTCCCCTGCGGTCCCGCCGTCAAACGGCTGCGAGGTCAGTCTATCAAAGGCTGCGCACCGGGAAAGAGATGATACGGCAGGAAACGGAGGCTCCCACCAGGCCGGAAATCTCAGAACGGCACGTCATTTTCCGGGCTCACAAAGCGCGCGACCACTTTTTTGATCCCCGCTTTTTCAAAGGCGATCTCAAGCTTATCCCCCTCGATCCCTTCGATCCGTCCGTAGCCGAATTTCTGGTGAAACACGCGCTCACCAAGGGAAAAGCTGGAAACAGCGCTCATATCGATCACGGTGTTGCGGCTTTCGCGGGGCTGGCTTACCGGGCGTTGCTGGCTGCGTTCCTGCAGGCGGCGCCAGCCCGGAGAGTTGTAGACATTGGCAGAGGCTGCTGCCTCGTGCAGC
>CBDUCB010000263.1:0-4463 GCA_965365545.1 uncultured Roseobacter sp.
GACAAGGGCGGCTTTGTCGCCGGCATCGAACGCGTGCTGGCACGCGAGCGCGCGCAATCAGGTGCCGACATGACCGCCCCTGTTCTGTTACAACTCAGGGAAGGCAACCGCCTGTCCCTTTACGACCCCGTCACCGGATGGTCAGCCGAGCTCATGGGTTTCGGCGCCACCAACACCCGCACCTTCGCCAGGCTGCTGGACCAACCTTAATCCCGAGGAGGAAGCCACCATGGGACTATTCACGAAAGACACTGAACGTGCCCCCTGCACGGTTGAGATCAGTCATAAATTCGAGAGCCTGCACGCGCATGTGCGCTTCAACAACGGCGCTGTCATCTGGCCCGGGGATGAGGTGCAGGTGCACGGGCCCGAGATCATGGCGCCCTTCGGCGAGATCGTCTCCGAAGACCGCGAAGCCACCATCATCCGCGCGAGCAGGCTGGAACGCCTCTGGACGCGTCTTACGGGCGATTTCGAGGTCATGGAACTGTGCGAGTTCTCCTTCTCAGAGGAGGTGACGCTGTGAACAAGCCGATCAAACACACCGCCGACATCACCGATGCCGAAGAAAGCCTGAAGCTGCAGGAAAGCCAGCAGATGGTTGTGGACAGCACCGCCGCCACCGAAGTGGCCATGCAGAACACGCTGCTGACGCCGCGCTTTTACACCACGGATTTCGACGAGATGGATGCGATTGACGTCTCACCCATCCGCGAAGAGTGGGACCAGCTGATCGCGCAGATGGTGGCAGACCCGAACAAAGGCCATTTTAAGAAAAACGACGACTGGGACACGGTCGACTGGGAAAACATGGACCCGGAGCTGAAGAAAGAATTCATCGATTTTCTGATCAGCTCGTGCACGGCCGAGTTTTCGGGCTGCGTTCTTTACAAAGAGATGAAGCGGCGCGGCAATAACAAAGACATCACGCAGCTCTTTCAGCTGATGGCGCGCGACGAGGCACGCCACGCGGGCTTTATCAATGACGCGCTGCGCGAAGCGGGCGTGGCCGTGAACCTCGGATTTCTGACGCAGAAGAAAAAATACACCTACTTCCGCCCGAAGTTCATCTATTACGCGACCTATCTGTCGGAAAAGATCGGCTATGCGCGGTACATCACGATCTTCCGGCACCTCGAAAAACACCCCGAGCACCGCTTCCACCCGATCTTCAAGTGGTTCGAGGAATGGTGCAACGATGAGTTCAGCCATGGCGAAGCCTTTGCCCTGCTGATGAAGACCGACCCGAAACTTACGCGCGGTGTCAACGTCCTGTGGATCAAGTTCTTCCTGACGGCGGTCTATTCCACGATGTATGTGCGCGACCACCAGCGCCCGGCCTTTCACAAAGCCCTCGGCGTGGACCCGGACTGGTATGCCCATGAGGTCTTTACCAAAACCAGCAAGCTCACCGAGCAGATCTTTCCGATCACGCTCGATATCGAGCACCCGCGCTGGCAGCGGCAGCTTGAGAAGATGCAAAAGGCCAATGCGGATCTGGCGGTTGCCACGAAAGAAGGCAGGTTCTTTGCAAAGCTGGGCGCGCAGGCCCGTGCGGTCAGTGCCTTTGTGGCGCTGATCACCATCCCGGCGAAAAAGCATGCCGTGCCGGCAGTGACGCGCCTCGAGCCTGCATATTGAGACAGCAGCCTGGCATAAGGGCTGTTTGCGCCACCAAAGACGGGCGCCCGGGCCATACGAGGCTCCGGGCGCCCGGTCTCCCCCCGGGGAGACATGCAGCGTGACGTACTGGCCCCCTGCCCTCTTTGCACTGTTCGCCTGGTGGTTCTCCCCCGGGGCGATCCTGTGGGTGGTGAAATCGGCAGATCAGGGGGGCCTGCGCGCCCGCAGGCGTGCGGTGCTCTGCGGTCTGCCGTTTCTGGGCCTCGGGATCGCGGGCTTCTGGGTCACGCTCTTCACCAATGACGCGCTCAGCGTCACGGTTGCCTTTGCCTCGGCGCTGGCAATCTGGGGCTGGATCGAGCTTGCCTTTCTCACCGGCATCATCACCGGACCGAACCGCAACCCGCTGCCCGACCATGTGCCGGAATGGGAGCGGTTCATCCGCGCCTGGGGCACGCTGGCCTATCACGAGATGCTGCTGGTCGCCACGCTCATCACCATGTTTCTGGTCGGCTGGGACCACGTAAACCCCTTTGGCATGTGGACCTTTGCGGTGCTCTTTTTCGCCCGCATCTCGGCCAAGCTGAACCTTTTTCTCGGCGTGCCCAAGATCAACGTTGAATTCCTGCCGCAGACGCTTGCGCATCTGCCGAGCCACTTCCGGCACCGCGCAATGAACTGGCTCTTTCCGGTCTCCGTGACCGCACTGACCTTTGCCGTCGCCTGCTGGCTTGAGCGGATCGCGGCGACCTCGTCGCCCGGCGCCTCCGCAGGCTTTGTGCTGCTGACCGCGATCACCGCGCTGGCGCTTTTTGAGCACTGGATGATGGTGCTGCCGCTGCCGGACGAAAAACTCTGGCGCTGGATGATCCCGGCGCCCAAACCAGACTTCACACCAAAAAACGACATAACACCTGCAGGGAAAACAGAAGGGGGACATCATGGACTTTGATGCACTGTTCCAGTCACAACTCGATGCGCTCAAAGAGGATGGCAACTACCGCATCTTCGCCGAGCTGGAACGCAAAGCGGGCGCCTTTCCGCGCGCGAAATGCCATGACGACGACAGTCCCGATCAGGTGACCGTCTGGTGCTCGAACGATTACCTCGGCATGGGCCAGAACCCCGAAGTGCTGCAATCGATGAAAGACGCGATCGACCGCTATGGCTCCGGCGCCGGCGGTACGCGCAACATCTCGGGCACCAATCATGCCCATAAGCAGCTTGAAGCCGAGCTTGCCGATCTGCACGGCAAGGACGACGCGCTGCTGTTCACCTCGGGATATGTCTCCAACTGGGCGGCGCTCAGCACCCTGGGCGCCCGGATCCCTGACTGTGTGATCCTGTCAGACGAGCTCAACCACGCCTCGATGATCGAAGGCATCCGCCATTCGCGCGCCAATAAAGTGCTGTGGCGCCACAACGATCCCGAAGATCTCGACCGCAAGCTCTCCGCCCTGCCCGCGAATGCCCCCAAGATCGTCGCCTTTGAAAGCGTCTACTCCATGGACGGCGATATCTGCCCGATGCAGGAGATCGTCGAGGTCGCCGAAAAGCACGGCGCGATGACCTATCTGGATGAGGTACACGCGGTTGGTCTTTACGGCCCCCGCGGCGGCGGCATTTCCGAGCGCGAGGGGCTGCAGGACCGTATCACCCTCATAGAGGGCACCCTGGGCAAGGCCTATGGCGTCGTAGGAGGCTATATCACGGGCTCTGAGGCGCTTTGTGACTTCATCCGGTCCTTCTCGTCGGGTTTCATCTTCACGACCGCCCTGCCCCCTGCTGTGGCCGCAGCCGCGCAGACCTCGATCCGGCATCTCAAGGAGAGCGATACAGAACGCAGGCTGCAGCGCGAGCGCGTCGCCTATCTGCGCAAACGGCTCGACATGGAGGGGATCCCGCATATGGACAACCCCAGCCACATCATCCCGGTGATGATCAAGGACCCGGTCAAATGCCGCATGATCGCAGATTATCTGATGCAGCAGTACGGGATCTACGTGCAGCCGATCAACTATCCCACCGTGCCGAAAGGCACCGAACGGCTGCGTTTTACGCCCGGGCCGCTGCACAGCATCGACGACATCGAACATCTGGTTCTGGCGCTCAAAGAGCTCTGGAAACAATGCGCGATTTCGCACGCGGTTGCCTGAATTCGCGGCAATGTGACTGTTGACTCTCTGCGTTATCTCCTACGTTGTTAGGCAGCAACTTAGGAGATAACGATGAAACGCACATTTGCCGCACTGATTGCACTGAGCTTTGCCGCACCCGCCTTTGCAGAAGGCGACGCGGAAGCCGGCGAAAAAGAATTCAACAAATGCAAAGCCTGCCACATGATCGTGTCAGACGACGGCACCGAGATCGTGAAGGGTGGCAAAACAGGCCCGAACCTTTATGGCATCATCGGCCGCCAGGCAGGCTCTGTCGAGGATTTCCGCTATGGTGACGACCTTGTCAAAGCCGGCGAAGAGGGCCTCGTATGGGATGCCGCACAGCTGACCGAATACGTCACAGACCCCCGCGCCTTCCTGCGCGAGTATCTTGACGATTCCAAAGCCAAATCCAAAATGGCCTTCAAGCTGAAAAAAGGTGGCGAGGATGTCGCGGCCTATCTCGCGTCGGTGGCCCCTGCCGAGAGCTGATCACATCTTAGTCCGAGACACTGAACCGCTGCCCTTCGGGGCGGCGGTTTTTTCTTGCGCGGTAACAGGTTGGGATGTTTACGGACGCCTGCATGAGATGACCGTGTCTGTCCGACCGGTTCCGGGCGGATCATGTAGCGGCCAAAAAGCAGAACGGGCCCCGAAAGGCCCGCTTCAGTTCTCAATGTCAGT
>CBDUCB010000264.1:0-4444 GCA_965365545.1 uncultured Roseobacter sp.
GACGGGCATCTTGATCCCTCGGGTACCACACATGCCTATGCCAAAGCCGCACGCATGGGCGGTGCCACGATCGAAACCCACTGCATGGTGCGCGAAACCAGCCAGCGCCCGGATGGCACCTGGGACGTGGTGACAGACAAGGGCACCGTGCATGCCGAGCATGTGGTGAATGCCGGCGGCCTCTGGGCGCGTGAGGTGGGTGCTATGGCCGGAGTGTATTTCCCGCTGCATCCGATGGAGCACCAGTATATCGTCACCGATGCGATCCCCGAGATTTATGAGCGAGATACCGAACATCCGCATGTGATGGATCCTGCCGGCGAAAGCTATCTGCGCCAGGAAGGCCGTGGCCTCTGCATCGGCTTTTATGAGCAGACCTGTGCGCCATGGGCGGTGGACGGCACGCCGTGGAGCTTCGGCCATGAACTGCTGCCGGATAACTTTGACAAAATCTCAGACAGCATTGAATTTGCGTATAAACGGTTCCCGGTGCTGGAACGCGCAGGCATCAAATCTGTGATCCACGGTCCCTTCACCTTTGCTCCTGATGGCAACCCGCTGGTGGGCCCGGTGCCGGGGATGCGCAACTACTGGTCCGCCTGCGGTGTAATGGCGGGCTTCAGCCAGGGCGGCGGTGTCGGTCTGACGCTGGCACAGTGGATGATTGAGGGCGAGCCCGAGCGCGACGTGACGGCGATGGATGTGGCGCGCTTCGGTCCCTGGATCAGCCCCGGCTATACGCGGCCTAAGGTGATCGAGAACTACCAGAAACGTTTTTCCGTGGCCTATCCGAATGAAGAGCTGCCTGCCGCCCGCCCCAATCGCACGACGCCGATGTATGATATTTTCACCGGCATGGGGGCCGTCTGGGGGCAGCAATACGGGCTGGAGGTCGCGAATTACTTCGCGCAGGACGGTGAGCCAGCGTATGAAACGCCCTCCTTCCGGCGCTCGGATGCTTTTGCAGCGACCGCGCGTGAGGTGAAGGCCGTCCGGCAAACCGTTGGAATCAATGAGGTTCAGAATTTTGGCAAATACCGGGTGAGCGGCCCGGGCGCGCGGGCCTGGCTGGACCGGATCATGGCGGGCCGGGTGCCGGACGAGGGGCGGCTGAGCCTCACGCCGATGCTTTCGCCGCGCGGAAAGCTGCTGGGGGATTTCACCATCTCCTGTCTGGGCGAAGAGATCTTTCACCTCACCGCTTCTTACGGCGCGCAGGCCTGCCATATGCGCTGGTTCGGGCAGAATGCATCAGATGACGCGCAGGTCGAAAACATCTCTGATCAGCTCACGGGGTTTCAGATCGCCGGCCCGAAGGCGCGCGAGGTGCTTGCCGCCTGCACCCGCACGGATGTGAGCGATATCCGGTTTCTCGACGTGCGCCGGCTGACCATCGGCATGACCGACTGCATCGTGCAGCGGGTGAGCTATACCGGTGATCTGGGCTATGAGATCTATTGCGATCCGATGAGCCAGCGCGCGCTCTGGCGGACGCTTTGGGCTGCCGGAGAGCCTCTTGGCATGGTGCCTTTCGGCATGCGGGCAATGATGTCGCTGCGGCTTGACCGGTTCTTTGGCAGCTGGATGTCGGAGTTCTCACCTGATTACACTGCGGCGGAGACAGGTCTCGACAGGTTCATCCGTTTCGCAAAAAACGCTGACTTCATCGGGCGGGCCGCCGCCGAAGCAGAGCGCGCCGCAGGACCCGCGCGTCGTCTGGTCAGCTTTGAGGTCGATGCAGAGGATGCAGATGTGCATGGTTATGAGCCGGTCTGGCTTGAGGGTGAGGTCGTGGGTTTTTGCACGTCCGGGGGGTACTCGCACCATACCGGCAAATCCATTGCCATCGGCTTTCTGCCTGCGGACCGGGCAGATGAGGCACCGGAGGTGCAGATCGAAATTCTTGGAAAGATGCGGCCCGCCCGGGTGATCACAGAACCGCTCTTTGATCCGGACGGGTCCCGGATGCGCGGCTGAGGTGGTCTGCGCCATGGCCTCTCCTTACCGGTTGAGGCCGGCCGCGCGGGTCTGTTGCTGCAGCAAAAGGTGAGATAGCGTCAGGTCATGACCGAAGCGCCGCTGACAGACATTCCTGTGATTGTTCCTGCTGCTGGTGCCTCGCGCCGGATGCGGGGGACCGACAAGCTGATGCTCGAAGCAGACGGTGTGCCCCTGCTGCGCCGCCAGGTGATGCGCGCGCGGGAAGCCACCCGGGGGGCGGTGATCGTGGCTCTGCCCCCGCCACCACATCCGCGCTGCGACAGCGTGGCGGATCTTGATGTGACGGCTGTCCAGGTGCCCGATGCGCGCGAAGGGATGAGCGCCGGGCTGCGCCGGGCTCTGGATGCACTCAGCGATGATGCGCCGGCGGTGATGATCCTGCTGCCTGATCTGCCGGATCTGACCACCGGTGATCTGCGTCGTGTTCTTGCTGCGGTAGACCCTGCGGACGGCGCCACGATGTGGTGTGCCACGACATCTGACGGCAGGCCGGGGCATCCGATTGTGCTGCATGCCTCGCTTTTCGATGAAATGCGGGCAATCCGCGGGGATAAAGGGGCGCGCGCGCTCCGCGAGAAAGCTGCACGTGACGGCAGATTGCGCGGGGTTCCGCTCGGGGATGACCGGGCATTGCGGGATCTCGACACGCCCGAGGCCTGGGACGCCTGGCGGGCGCTCCGGGAAAAACCATGACCCACAACAGAAACGGGAGGGGAAATCCCCTCCCGTTTCCGTTAAGCCATGTCAAACGGATCGACATGGTCGCTGCATATTCCTGTCAGGCCACAGGGTGGCCCTTGTGAGGTGACGGCGCGCGCGGTGTCAGCGTGGGCCGCGCGGCGGTTCTGGCGGCAAGACCTTCAAGGGTTGCCAGCTCAGGGAATAATTCTTCAATCTCAAGGCGCTGCGCGTTTCCGATGCCATCGACCGGGCCCGCTGCAGGCTGATAGGTTTCTGTCCAGACCCCATCGGCCAGCACGACCTCATGGGCTTCGCACATGAAATGGAGATAGGTGACCCAGGGCACGTCGGCAGCCCGGATGCCCGGCTGTGCTGTCAGGTGTTTGGCGGCAAGAAATACCTCGCCGGTTCCGCAGTGCAGCGCCGTCATATCGCCTGTTGAGAGCACCCGGTGGTTAGGGCTGAGCATCAGATCACGCGCGGGTCTGCCCTCGCCGAGCGCACCTGCGGAGATCCGCACGGGGCGCAGGTGCGGATGCTGGTTCAGTTCGGCGGTGGTCAGCCCGCGACTGCCGGTCCAGCAGATTTCCTGCGCGCCGTTGTCGCGCGTCATGACCCGGTCGCCCGGGCGCAGGTCTTCGACAGCACATGTGCCTGCGGGTGTGACAATGCGTGCGCCGGGCACAAAGCAGTTCGGCAAAGGAACAAGGCTCACAGACACAGCGCATGGCCGTTCTGTGCTCTTTGCTGCGCTCGCATCCGGCATTTCTGTCTTTACCCTTTTTTCCGGTCCGGACCCCCGTCAGGGCAGTCCGCAACCGCATACTCATTACTCCAGCGGCGCATCAGAACCGGAGGCCCCGCAGAACAAAGCGACACCATCAGACACCACAAAAACACGTGGGTCTGTCCGGCCCTGATGCGTTGCCCGAAGGCTCCGCCTTGCTGACCGGTGTGACCCGGACCAGCACATAAAACCGTTTGACCAGCATGCTCGCCGTAAGAGTTGATAAGCCGGGCAGGCCCCGCCGCGAAAGTGAAATCTGACAGAAATGTGGCAGCAACGGGCGTTATAACCGAGGTGTTGCACAGAGCGCCATGCTGGTTTCGGGCAAGAATTCCGGTGATTGTTTCCGGAGCGAAACTGACGATCTGCAGCAAATTTGCCATAATATTCAGGCGAAAGGAGCAGGACAGATGACGCCCGCGCGCCGGCGGCATCGCGATTTTACGTTTCCGGATCGTGAACAGCCGGCCGCGTTGCGGCTGGCATTACCGGCGCAGGAAAATAAGACATCCACCGTCCCCGGCATTCCCGGGGCAAAAACAATCGCGACGTATTCGAGCCACTGACGCTTCTGACAGAACCAATCGACTTGTGCAGCGTAGAAAGGACGCGAATCAAAAGGTGTCGCGCCTGGCTCTGACCTGACAGATGGGCGGCAATTTTCTGAGAAATGAACAATGCCTGCCAGAACCACCGGGAAAGATGCGCGCGAGGGCGCCTCTGTACCGGGTCAGCGGAGAGGGCCCGGCGCCCGGAACAGGAAGCCGTAAGAGGATGGAATTGCGGTGTGGTACCCAAGGCCGGACTCGAACCGGCACGCCTTGCGGCGGGGGATTTTGAATCCCCTGCGTCTACCATTCCGCCACTTGGGCAACGATAGCGACTTACCGCGTGGCAGCGGCTGCGGCAAGAGGCTTTTCGCACTTTTAACGCGGCAGCGCTTGACCTGTCTGCGCACCCGTGTTCTGCCATCCC
>CBDUCB010000265.1:0-4391 GCA_965365545.1 uncultured Roseobacter sp.
GGCTGCCGCCATCGCTGTTCGTGAAGACGTGCGGGCCCATCCCCGCCAGTGCTGTGGTGGCGGAAAAAAGGCTCATTGCTATGATGCTCAGAAGTTTCATTATCATCCTCTCCTGCTGTTGGGTGGCAATATAGGGCGTCTTTGCACGCAGACACGTGATCACAGGTCGCAGAGTTTCCTCTTTTCATTCGCGCACGGCACCATATCTTTCACTGCAAAGGGAAAGGAGCATCATATGCCCGAGTATAAAAAGACCGACGAAGCCCTGAAAAAGCTGTCACTCGAGGAATTTCGCGTGACCCAGCAGAACGGGACCGAACGCCCCGGCACCGGCAAGCTGCTGGGCAACAAAGAGCCTGGCATCTATGTCGACATCGTGTCCGGCGAGCCGCTTTTTGCCTCTGCGGATAAGTACGAGAGCGGCTGTGGCTGGCCCAGCTTTACCAAACCCATTGAGCCGGCACATGTGCAGGAACTGCGCGACAGCACCCTGGGAATGATCCGAACCGAGGTGCGCTCCACGCACGGCGACAGTCACCTGGGCCATGTTTTCCCCGACGGTCCCCGTGATCGTGGCGGTCTGCGCTATTGCATCAATTCGGCATCGCTGCGGTTTGTGCATCGCGATGATATGGAAGCGATGGGCTATGGCGATTATATCAACCAGGTGGAGGATGTGGCATGAGCCATCAACGCGCAGTACTTGCCGGCGGCTGCTTCTGGGGCATGCAGGACCTCATTCGCAACCGGCCGGGTGTGATTTCAACACGTGTGGGCTATACCGGCGGTGATGTGCCCAACGCGACCTATCGCAACCACGGCACCCACGCCGAAGGCATTGAAGTTATTTTTGATCCGGAGGTGACCAGCTTCCGCAATCTGCTCGAGCTGTTTTTCCAGATCCATGACCCGACAACGCCAAACCGCCAGGGCAATGACATCGGGCTCAGCTATCGCTCGGCCATTTACTATGTCGACGAGAACCAGAAACAGGTGGCCCTGGACACAATATCGGATGTTGAAGCCTCCGGGCTCTGGCCGGGTAAGGTTGTGACCGAAGTGGAGCCAGTGGGCCCGTTCTGGGAAGCGGAACCAGAGCATCAGGATTATCTTGAGCGGTTCCCCAATGGCTACACCTGCCACTTCCCGAGACCCGGCTGGGTATTGCCGAAAAGCACGGTCTCCGCAGAGCCTGCGGAGTAAAAGACAGCGGCAGCGCTTTCTGAGGCGCTGCCGCCACCCTTCGACGGGAGACGGCTACGACTGAACGGGGTCCGGTGCCGGCGAAGGTTATGATCTGAATAAACAGGTTCTTAATCCCCGGTCATGTACAAGCGCGCATTGTTGCAGGAGACACAGATGCGCTTTTTCGCCCGCGGAACCGTAGATACTTCTGAAATAAAAACCGATGCCGATGCTCTTTTTGAGACGCTCGGACGGTCTCATGCCATGGTGTGGTTCGATGGTGACGGGAAGGTCACCCGGACCAACGACAAATTCTGCGAAATTATGGAATACACGCCAGACCAGGCAATCGGCATGCACCACGATGCGTTTCTGGCCGAATTTGACGAACCCTACCGTCACGACAAGCAATTCTGGGATGCGATTGCCAAGGCGGAAACGAGCTCGGAAATCGTGCCGCGAGTGACCGGTACGGGCAGGCCGGTATGGCTGTCTGCGACCTATCTGCCTGTGCCGTGCTCCTGCGAGGGCACTTCGTGCATGGTGAAAATGTTCCGCGATGTGACCGAACGCGAAACCGTGGTACGCAACGCGCGCAGCCAGTTCGAGGCAATCTCCCGCGAACAGGCCAAAATTGTCTTTGAGCTCGACGGCACCGTCCGCGAGGCAAACGACCGGTTTCTGGAGGCCATGGGCTACACCAGTGACGAGGTGGTCGGTAAACATCACAGCATGTTTGTACATCCCTCTTATGCCGGCACTGCGGAGTATAAAAAATTCTGGTCGGACGCCCGGGGCGGGGAACTGCAATCGGGGGTTTTCCGTCGCTTTGGAAAAGGCGGGCGGCTTTTGTGGCTGCAGTGCGTTTATTCGGCTGTACTCGATTCAGACGGGCGGCAGATCGCCGTGATGAAGATCGCGACCGACGTCACCGAACGCGAGCAGGCCGGCGACCAGGTGACCGCGATCTCACGGGTGCAGGCAGTGATCGAATTCAATATGAACGGGGAAATTCGTAAGGCCAATGATCTGTTTCTTGATGCCATGGGATATACGCTGGATGAGGTGAAGGGGAAACATCACAGCATCTTCATGCCCGAAGGCGAGGCAGAGAAAGAAGAATACGAAAAGCACTGGAATGTCCTGCGCGCAGGAAAATTTCATCAGGGCGATTTTCGCCGGCGTCACAAGGACGGCTCTGATGTCTGGATACAGGCAACGTATAATCCGGTGTTCGGGCCCGCCGGCAAACCGGTGAAGGTCGTAAAATACGCAGTCGATATAACACCGCGCGTGCGTGCTGTGGCCGACATCCGCCGCGGTCTTGCGGAACTCTCTGAGGGTAATCTGGGAGTGTCTCTCGACACGCCCTTTGCGCCCGAGTTTGAGCAGCTGCGCCTGGACTTCAACGCGACCCAGAAACGGTTGCTTGAACTGGTAAGCAGTGTGGTGAAATCCACCGAAGAAATTCAGGCCGGAACCACGGAAATCACCCGGGCATCAGAAAGCCTGAGCAGCCGGGCCGAAAGCCAGGCTGCCTCGCTGGAGGAAACCGCAGCCGCCATTACCCAGATGGCAGCCTCGGTCAAATCGACGGCTGAGAATGCAGAGAAAACCAGTGACGTGGTCCGGAAAACCAAATCCCGCGCCGCCAGCGGAACGGATATTATGGCGCGGGCAAGGGCGGCGATGGACGCAATTTCATCAGGATCGTCTGAAATCTCTTCGATTACCTCCGTCATCGACGACATCGCGTTTCAGACCAATCTTCTGGCGCTGAATGCCGGGGTCGAGGCAGCGCGCGCAGGGGACGCGGGTCGCGGGTTTGCCGTCGTGGCCTCGGAAGTGCGCGCTCTGGCGCAAAGATCATCCGAAGCCGCAACCCGTATCGCCGGTCTGATTTCCAAATCCTCTGAGCAGGTCGACGAGGGCGTTGATCTGGTCTCACAGACGGGAGAGTCGCTCTCGGAAATTGAACAGTATGTGTCAGACGTTGCCACAATGGTGGACGACATCGCAGCGGCAGCCGCTGAGCAGTCCGGAGGTCTCTCGGATATCACTAATTCAATCGGAAACCTCGACAGCGATACTCAGAAGAATGCCGCGATGTTCACGGAAACCCGGGCCACCACGCAGTCACTTGCCAGTGAGGTCGCCTCGCTGGGCAGAATAACAGCCGAGTTCAATGTCGGGGCAGGCATTGAAGCGACGCTGCCACCTCAGCGGCTGGCGTCATAAGCGGCTCAGCCACTGGCGACACGCGGCCGGCCTGTCGCCTCCACAGTGACCGTCGCCTCGACAAAAACGCTGCGCGCCTCGACATCTGCGCTCCGGATGTCACGTAACACGCGCATCTGGATATCCTCAGCACCCGCCAACCTGGCGCGGGTCTCGGTCTCGCTCCGGAGCAGGGTCTCCAGAGCGGAAAGCGCCGTTTCCTGATCTGTGAAATCTTTCGGCGCGCCGGCGGAGTGTATCCGGAAACGGCCCTCGCCCGGAGACGTCACAGTACCGCTTTGCCGCATGGTTATCTGTCCTGTGACAGCACCGATTGCATTCGCAACACCACCATGACCGGGGAGGATCATCCGGGTCCCCAGGCGTTCCCCGACCGCCGGATAATAGGCCTGTGCCGAAGCCCCGAGGCCCACCACAGGCAGGTTCAGCCCGGTATCAATACGCAGCAGGCCCCGGTGCCCGCTCAGGCCCCGCTGCATCAGAACATGTTCTGCAAGACATTCAGGCGCCGGGCCGAAACCTTCTCCCTCTTCCGCCAGAGCGGATTCCAGCAGCGCGACGCTGGTCTGATGTGTCAGCTGATCGATAATCATCCGGGCCAGCGCTTCCGCACCGCTTGCCAGAACGTTCCCGCTGCCCGTGCGACGGCGCGCCATGAGCGTCAGCGCCTTGCGCGCGGCATCCGCATCCCATGCGTCAAGGGTGCCCGCGATATGGCTCGCATCTGATGCGGTGACCGCGCAGATCTGAACGAGGCCCCTTTCCACCAGCCTTTTCAGCGCGCCATACTCAAGCCGCGCGCGCAGAATATCGCCCGCCGGGTGCACGGCTGTTCCGATCCGTTCCAGCAGTGCCGTTTCCCGCGCACCGAGGCCTTCGGCCTGCTGCCCGGCCACAGCGCGCACGAAGCGTCCGTCATGTTCGGCCGGAACAGTTGATCGCAACTGCGCATCAAGCGCCGCATGCAC
>CBDUCB010000266.1:0-4383 GCA_965365545.1 uncultured Roseobacter sp.
CCGCCGCTCTTGTGGCGGCTCAGGCGAAACCTCCGGTTCAGGTCGATGAAGTCGAGATTGAAGAGTTTATCTCACTGCGTCCTGCCTTGCGTCCGACAGATGCCGACGACGTGCCTTCTCTCCAGGAAGCAGCACTCACCGAAGAGCCACAGATCGAGATCGTTACCCGGCTGTCGACATCGGGCGGTCACCAGTGGGGCGTCAACGTGGGCCGTTATCCGAGCCGCTACAGCGCCGAACGGGCACTCGTAACAACAGCACTTGCTGAAATGGCAACGCTGGATGGAGCATTGCGCAAGGTGGTGAAACGGCCAACCGGATTTGACGCAAACTTTCTGGGGCTGACCCGGGAAAGCGCTGATCTGGCCTGCCGGAGGCTCTCCGCCCGCAACGTCAGTTGTCAGACGGTCGGTCCTTCCTGATCTGATACCCGTCCTCAGGCCTGGGGCGCTCATCCCAGGTATCGCTCAGGATGCGGCGGCTGTCGCCTTCGGGGTCCTCGTACTGGCTGCTGCGCAGGGTATAGATAAACCCTGCCAGCCCGAGCCCGCCGAGAATCAGTGACACCGGAATGAGATAGGCAAGCACGTTCATCGCTTTGCCCCGCCGATGCGAAGCGCATTGAGCGATACGGTGATTGACGACAGCGACATTGCAAGCGCCGCAATCAGCGGTGTGGCAAAGCCCGCCACCGCAAGCGGCACCGCGACTACATTATAAAGCGTTGCGATGCGGAAGTTTTCCGATATCCGGCGTCTGGCTTTCCGTGATGTGGCAATGGCATCCGCGACGGGTGCAAGATCCTGTCCCAGCAGAACGATGTCTGACGCCGCGCGCGCTGCATCAAGTGCCTGAGCAGGGCTGATGGAGACATGGGCGGCGGCAAGCGCGCCGGTATCATTGAGACCGTCCCCGATCATCAGGACGCGTGCACCTTCGTCCGTAAGATCGCTGATATAGCGGATTTTGTCCCGGGGCAGCATCTCAGCCAGGGCAGTTCCGATGTTCAGTTCGTCGGCCACGTGCTGCACCGCCGCAGGCCTGTCACCCGACAGCAGAATCACCCGCGCGCCGTCCGCCTGCAGCGACCGGATCAGGTCGTGCGCGCCCGGGCGCAGATTATCTTCAAACATCAGCCGGACAGGTGCTTCATCACCAATCTGAAGTGCCGTGCAGAGTTGCGGCTGACCGGCGTCAGCGCCGAGCCATGCCGGACGCCCAAGCCTTACGGTTTTGCCCTGCCATGTTCCCGAGGTGCCATATCCCGGATGCTCCTGCAGGCCGGTCACAGCGGCCGGGGTCATCGCATGAGGCACGGCAGCCACGATCGCTTTGGACAGGGGATGCGACGATCCCTGTGCCAGAGCCGCTGCCACTGCCATCTGATCGGGGGGCAATGCCGCTGCATCAATGAGGCGCGGCGTACCTTCGGTCAGTGTACCGGTTTTGTCGAAAACGACCGTATCGACCTCAGCCAGACGTTCCAGCGCGGTTGAATCCTTGATCAGCAGGCCTTTGGAAAAGAGCCGTCCAGAGGCCGCCGTGGTAACGGCAGGCACGGCGAGACCAAGCGCGCAGGGGCAGGTGATGATCAGAACGGCAGCAGCGATATTTGCGGCAACCCGCATGTCGCCTGACCAGATGAGCCAACCCAGAAAAGCCAGCGCCGCCAGAATATGAACTCCGGGCGCATAGAGTTTCGCCGCCCGGTCGGCCAGCGAGGTGTACCGTGACCGGCCGCTTTCGGCGACAGCAACGAGAGCCGCAAGCTGGTGCAGCGATGTCTGCTGCCCGACGGCGGTCGCCTCAATACGCAATGGACCGGTGAGATTTACTTCGCCGGCACTCATGTGATCGCCGGACACACGGCGGACCGGCAGCGTTTCGCCGGTCAGCGCGGAGCGGTCCACTTCGGAGGCGCCGTCTGTGATGATGCCGTCAACCGGGGCCCGCGCACCGGGGCGTACCAGAACATGATCACCGATGCGCAGTTCCGCGACCGGCACCTCCTGCATCCCGGCCTCCCGGATCACCAGCGCGCGCGGCACTTCCAGAGCGGTGAGCTCTTCGGCAGCAGAACGCGCGGCAGACCGCGCGCGGGCCTCCAGCCAGCGCCCGGCCAGCAGGAAAAACGTCAGCGTCAGTGCCGCATCAAAATAGGCATGCGCGCCCGAGAGCCAGGTTTCCCAGAGCGACGTTGCAACCGCCAGAACGATGGCAAGGCTGATCGGCACATCCATGTTCAGACGCCTGGCGGAGAGTGCGCTGTATGCATTGCGGAAAAACGGCTGGGCCGAAAACGCAAGCGCCGGCAAAGTGATTGCCGCCGAGATCCAGTGGAAAAGATCGCGTGTGGCGTCTGCCGCTCCGGACCAGACCGCGACCGAAAGCAGCATGACGTTCATCGCGGCAAAACCTGCCACCGCCATACGCATGAGCAGATCACGACCGGCGCTGCCGGTGCGGGTTTCCTGCAGGGCTGCGGGGTCAAGCTCCCAGGCCTCATATCCTGCATTTCTGACGCATGCCACGAGGTCTTCCGCTGTCAGGCCGGGCGCCGCATTCACCGACACCTGACGGCGGGTGAGGTTCACCCGGGCAGAGTGCACACCCGGGACCGCATTCAGTGCCGCTTCGACCGTCGCAATGCAGGACTGGCAGTGGATTCCGGGCAGCGACAACATCAGCGTCGCATCGGCGAGCGGTACCTCAACGCGATCCGTCGGGGCGGCCATGCACCCCGGACACCCCATGGCTGCGGGCTGGCCTGTCATCCGCTGGTGTTCTTTTCGGGGACATGAAGAATGACGCGCTGGCGGAACTGAGCGCCTTCACTGTCCATCGCCACCATGCGCACATTCCAGTTGCCCGGCCCCAGTGTCAGCGGTGCGACATAGGACCGGCCGTCGAAAACGAACGCCGGCGTGGTGTCATCGCGCACATGCGTGGCGCGTCCCACAGTTGCCCGCAGTTCCTCGACCTCGACAGGCAGCCCGGCGGAATCGGTGATCGACAGAACCACCTCGTCGCCGCGGGCAGTGGCCAGAACAGACCAGCCAAGAGCCTGCTGCACCGCGCGGTCACGGTCAAAATGCTGGCTCGCGACATAGGAATTCTTGACTTCAAGGCCCGGAAAAGTGCTCACCGCATTAAACGCCAAGGTCAGATTGACCGCGATAATGACCGAAAAGCCGGCGCCGAACATGGCTGCGACATGCCATCCTTTTAGTTCTCTGGTCATGGCTGGTTTCCTGTTCCGATAAAGCTGCTGTCTTTCCAAGCGCGGTCACCGTTGGTGAGATCCTCGACCCAGAAGCGCAGGTCCTGCCGGTCCGACTGCGCCGGGGCCGATCCTGGCGGGGCAATGACATAGACCCGCTGCAGGAAGGACGTGTCCGCAGGCACTTCGACAGAGCCGTAGGGCGTGCCCTCAAGAGTGATACGCAGCGCTGGATCACCTTTGACAAAGAGCCGGAAGAGCCGCGAATCGTTGTTTTTGTTGCGCAGACGGATCTCGTAAGTGTTGCGGATTGATCCGTCCGCCAGTGTTACGAACGTCGGATTGCGCACCGGCGCTACGGTCATCTCGATCTCTGAGCGGATGAACAGTGCCACGATCAGCGCCACACCAACGCCGGCCCAGAGAAATGTGTAAAACATCGTGCGCGGCCGGAAGACATGCTTCCAGACGGATGCGGGCGCAGCCCCGCCACGTTCCGCGACCTCATCCGACAGCGCGATATAGTCAATCAGCCCGCGTGGTTTGCCGATGCGCTCCATGACGTCATCGCAGGCGTCGATACAGAGTGCGCAGGTGATGCATTCCAGCTGCTGGCCATCACGGATGTCGATGCCCATCGGGCAGACATTAACGCAGGCCATACAGTCGATGCAGTCGCCCTGGGGTGCGTTTTTAGCCTCCTGGCTGTGTTTGCGCGGCTCACCGCGCCATTCGCGATACGCAACGGTGATTGTATCTTCATCCATCATGGCGGCCTGAATGCGTGGCCAGGGACAGGCGTAAATACAAATCTGTTCGCGGGCGAATCCGCCGAAAACAAAGGTCGTAGCCGTCAGGATCGCGACGGTGATATAGGCCACGGCCGCCGCCTGACCGGTAAAGAGATCAACGAGAAGCGTTGGGGCGTCAGCGAAGTAGAACACCCAGGCACCACCGGTCGCGACCGATATCAGCAGCCATAGCACCCATTTGGTGAGCCTCAGACGCAGCTTGCGGGCGTCCATCTTTTCCTGGCGGTGCAGGCGCAGGCGGGAATTGCGGTCGCCTTCGACCATGCGTTCGACTTTGATGAAAAGGTCCGTCCAGACAGTCTGCGGGCAGGCATAGCCGCACCAGACCCGACCCAGCGCCGAGGTAAAAAG
>CBDUCB010000267.1:0-4379 GCA_965365545.1 uncultured Roseobacter sp.
AAGCGCCGGCACCGCCGCAATGCCCTCAACCTCATCGACACGCGGATGCACCCGCCAGATCTCCCCGGAAAACCCCATGATCTGCAACTGACGCACGACCTGCCGACACCAGGTACCACCGCCGACAACCACAACAGATGCAGGGCGCAGCAATCTCGTCAGACTACCGGACACAACCGCCCCCCTTCTCTGGCTCGAAAATATCCCCGCCGGAGGCATAAAAACTCATGCACCCAGCGCCCGCAGCAGATCACGGCTGATGATGTGGCGCTGGATCTCCGAGGTCCCGTCCCAGATGCGCTCCACCCGCGCATCGCGCCAGAACCGTTCCAGCGGATAATCATCCATCAAACCCATCCCCCCGTGGATCTGGATGGCGGCATCCGTCACCCGGGCGAGCATCTCAGAGGCAAAAAGCTTGGCCGAGGCAATCTCGCGGTTTGCCGGCAGGCCCCGGTCCAGACGATCGGCCGCCGCCAGGGCCAGCAGATCGGCGGCATCGATTTCGGTAATCATATCGGCAAGCTGAAAACTCACACCCTGAAATTTCCCGATCTTCTGGCCGAACTGTTCGCGTTCGGCGGCATAATGCACTGCATAATCAAAGACCCGGCGCGCACGCCCGACACTCATCGCGGCCACGGTGATGCGGGTTGCGTAAAGCCAGGTGTTCATCACCTCAAAGCCACCATCCACCTCGCCCAGCACCTGCGCGTCCGGCAGGCGGCAGTCGTCAAAATCGAGGATCATATTCCTGTAGCCACGGTGGCTGACCGATTTGTACCCGTCACGAATGGTAAAGCCGGGGGTGCCGCGGTCTACCAGAAAAGCTGTGATGCGCTTTTTCGGACCCTTTGGCGTCTGATCCTCTCCGGTTGCGATGAAGACGATCACAAAATCTGCGTGCTCAGCCCCGGAGATGAAATGCTTGGTGCCGTTGACGACCCAGTCCCCCCCGTCACGTACCGCCGCACATTTCATCCCGCGCACGTCCGATCCGGCACCGGGTTCGGTCATCGCCAGCGCATCCATCCGCTCGCCGCGCACGGCGGGCATCAGGTACCGCTCCACCTGATCTTCGGTGCAGGCCATCAGAATGTTCTGCGGCCGCCCGAAGAAATGCGTCAGCGCCATGGACCCACGCCCCAGTTCGCGCTCCACCAGCGCAAACTCCAGATGGTTCAGCCCGGCACACCCGACGCTCTCGGGAAAGTTGCAGGCGTAAAACCCAAGCTCGAGCGTCTTGCGTTTTATCTCCTGCGCGATCTCGCCGGGAACCTCGCCCGTTCTCTCAATCAGCGCCTCATGCGGGTAAATTTCTTTTTCGACAAAGCTGCGGACGGTCTCCGCAATCATATGGTGCTCGTCGGTCAGTCCGTAGGTTGTCATGTGCCATGCCATCTCAAAGCTGTATAAGGAACGTAAAACTACATTTCCCGGCTAGCCCGGACGGCGCGTGCTCGTCCAGCATTTGAGATCATCGATAACCAACCCGGACTGCATCAGGTATACATCTGCTTTTTGCGGGCCCTTGTCTCGTCGGTGGCTGCTGCCGAGCCATCGTGATAGCTGCCGAACCAGCGGTCCCAGGGCATCTCAACCGTGCCGTAATTGCACTCGAAATACCGGTGATGCAGCTGATGAAAAAACACACCCGCCTTCAGCTGGCGCTTATCCGCCACAACGATTTCCTCAAAGCCCGAATGCGAAAAGACCGGATGCGTTGATTGCACATAGCCGTGAAACAGCACGTGCAGCGGATGGCCGGGCAGCACGAAATGGATCAGAAAATTGCTGTAGAACAGTACATGTTCCACCGGATGCATCGAGATGCCCGACCAGGGGCCCACATTAACGTTCCGGTGGTGCAGAGAATGGGCCAGCTTATAAAGCGGCGGCCAGTGCAGCAGCCTGTGCACCCAGTAAAAGTGAAAGCTCGACCAGATCGGGATCAACACGAAAAAGGCCACAAACCAGACCGGGTTGCCGGGAAAGAGCATGACCGGTGCATAGCCGTTTGCCATCGCCCAGAAGACGAGCACCTGGGCTGCCGTCCAGAGCGTTATACCACTGGCGATGTGCCAGAACATATTGTCATACACCTGATGCCCGAAGGTATAGGTCCCGTTGCTGCGCGCCTGATCGCGCGGGTCATATTTCGTCCTGTCGCCCTGGCCTTTGCGCATGATCAGCCAGTAATGAAGAGTGCCCGCGCAGGCGACCTGCGGCACCAGATTGGCCAGCCATACCTTTGCCACCCACCCCCAGGCCAGCACCTGCATCTGCGCCAGTTCCGGCAAAACGGCGAGATAGACAACGAGGGACAGCACAAGACAGAGTGTTGTGGTCGAGACCTCAAGCCAGTAGGCGCTGTACCACCGCAGGATCGCGCGCGGTCGCGGTGGCCACTGAAAAAGCGGATTCTGCGCCAGTGGCGTGGCGGGCCGGAAATTCCAGCGCCCTGCCTCGCGCGCTTCCGCATCAGCTGGCATAGGTGCTTCCTTCTTCATCGAGGATTGCTTTGAGTTCCGCCAGGTGGCGGGCATCCTGTTCCGGGTAGTTTTCAATTTCCTGCGCCGTTTTCTCAGCCACCTCGTCAGAGAGTATCCGCAGTGTCTGGCCGGTCTGCAGCGCCAGCATATAGGTCTGGCAGGCACGCTCGAAATAGAACATCCGGTTGAAGGTATCGGCAACTGTATCGCCGATGATCATGATGCCGTGGTTGCCCATGATCATGACCTTTTTCTTCGGATCGTCAAAAAGCTGCGCACAGCGCTCGCCCTCATCCTCGAACGCGAGGCCACCATAGCTTTCGTCGATCACATAACGGTTGAAAAAGATGCAGGCGTTCTGATCAACCGGCGGCAAACGACTGTCTGCGAGCGAGGCCAGCGCCGTGGCATAGGGCGAATGCACATGCATCGCACAGCGCGCATGCGGACAGTGCCGGTGCAGCCCGCCGTGCAGACCCCAGGCGGTGGGGTCCGGCGCATCCGGGCCCTTCAGCGTATCGGGATCGTTGGCATCCACCACAATCAGGTCGCTGGCTTTTATGCGCGAAAAATGCACCTGGTTGGGGTTCATCAGAAACCGTGTGCCGTCCTCGTTGATGGCGAGGCTGAAGTGGTTGGCGACCGCTTCGTGCATATTGAGCCGGACGGTCCAGCGAAAGGCCGCTGCAAGATCCACGCGTTCCTGCCAGTGATCCATATTCAGCCGTGTGTCATTCCCGTCCATCTGCGCGCTCCCTGATTGCCGTGCTGTTATCCAAGCACGGGTTCGGGGCCGGCGCCATAAAAATCCGCTCAGGCCGAACCGCCAAGCAGGTGCAGGAGCTGTTCTTCCGCACGGCGCAATCCGGTTTTCTCCGGCGCCTCCTGCGCGAGCCTGTCCCGCACGTCGGACGCAACGTCGGTCAGAGCGATCACATCGGGGTGGATATAGCTGTTGCGCGCGATGGTGTGGGTATTGTGCAACCGTTCAGCGGCAGCCTCCGACACGGCACGGATTGTCGGTTTTTCCAGCGCGAGGGCCGCCTCGAGCGCCGCCGCACTGCCGTTCCAGGTGCGGAAGGTGCGCGCGGTCATGCGGCTGTCGCCGGTGATCTCGGCAATTGTAGCGTTGACCTCGTCCGAGGTCACCCTGTGCGCCTCGCCGCCGTCACTCAGCCAGCTCACAAGTGCCGGTCCCGGCAGATCCCCGTGGCGCGTCAGCGTGCGGTTAAGGGTGCTGTCGCGCACCCGCCGCACCACCTTTTTGCCGCCCTTGGCCCGGTAGCGCAGGATCATTGTATCGCCGTCCAGCTCCAGATGCCGGCGGCGCAGCGTCGTCGCCCCGAAGCTGTTGTTTTCGCGGCTGTAGGCCGGATGCCCGACGCGCATCGACAGCCTGTCGATCAGGGCCAGCACACTTGCCACGGCACAGACCCTGTCGCCGGTGTCTTCTTTGAGGTCAGAAAGGATGCGCCGCCGGATGCGCGGCAGCATCTCTCCGAAATCCGCCAGGCGATCATATTTGGCGCGGTCCCGCCAGGCCGTCCATTCGGGGTGATACCGGTACTGTTTGCGCCCGCGCGCATCCCGGCCTGTGGCCTGCAGGTGCCCGTCGGGGTCCGGTGAAATCCAGACATCCTCCCATGCTGGCGGGATCCCCAGGGCATTCAGGCGCGCGCGTTCCGTCTTGTCTCCGATCGTTGATCCGTCGGGGGCAACATAGCCAAAACCCTTGCCATAGCGACGGCGCCGGATGCCCGGTCCGGTATCGGGGCTGTATGTAAGGGAGGAGGGGATTTTCAAAAGGGGGCCGCTTTTTGTCTGTTTCAGGTGCGGTCCAACCCGCCGGCAGCCAGACATATCCCTTATTGGGATCGACAGGCGTCT
>CBDUCB010000268.1:0-4368 GCA_965365545.1 uncultured Roseobacter sp.
TTGCGGGTGCGGATCGCATTGACCATCGCGCCCTTGTGGTCGTGCCAGTATTTGTTGTCCTCCGCGCCGAGAATGGCCACACCGCAGTCGTCGCTGGCGTCGTGATCAGTCACGGGGCTGTCAAAGCTGACATCCAGATCGGCAGCACCGGTGGTGATCTGCTCACGCCAGTCGGTGTGAATTTCTCCGGACAGATATACTTTGAGCGTCATGTATCGTCTCCTTCTGCTGCGCGGCGACAACGGGGTCAGCCGCGCAATGTGCCGCCTGTGGCTTTGGTCACCTTGTCAATAACCTTCGCACTGACGGCTTCTATTTCTTTTTCGGTCAGCGTCTGATCTTTCGGCTGCATCCGCACCGTGATGGCGAGGGATTTCCTGTCTTCGCCGAGGCTGCCGCCGACGAACTCGTCAAAGACCCGCACATCTTCGATCAGCGCTTTGTCCGCCCCCATGGCGGCATTGATCAATGTAAGCGCTTCGGTCTGCGCTTCCACCACAAAGGCAAAATCGCGTTCGACCGCCTGCATATCGCTGATGTCGAGTGCCGCACGGGTTGCCCCTGCTTTGCGCGGCAGCGGGATTTCGGCAGGCCAGAGCGTGAAGGCCATCGCCGGGCCCTTCACTTCCATCGCTTCCAGCACGCGCGGGTGTACTTCACCGAAGGCACCCAGCACTTTTTTCGGGCCGAGGCAGATCACACCGTGCCGGCCCGGGTGCCACCAGTCGCGACCCGTGCGCATGATCTGCACCCTTGCAGGCGCGCCCATCGCGGCCAGGACAGCCTCGGCATCGGCTTTGACGTCGAAGACATCGACCGCGCGGGAAGCACCGTGCACATCTTTTGGTCCTGTCCGGCCCACCAGCAGCCCCGAGACCAGCAGGTGCTGCTCTCCCGGCTCGCCCCCGTGAAATGCGGGGCCCACCTCGAAAAGCGCCATATCGGCAAAGCCGCGCGCCTGATTGCGCGCCGCGGCCTGCAGCAGACCGGGCAGCAAGGCGGGCCGCATGTGGCTCAGGTCACTGCTGATCGGATTTTCCAGCCGCGTCGCCTCATCGCCACCGCCGAAGAGTGCCGCCGAGGCCTGATCAATAAAGCTGTAGCTGACGCATTCGTTGTATCCCAGAGCAGCACAGGTCCGCCGGGCGATGGCCTCGCGGCGCTGCATCGGTGAAAGGATCGGTTTCGGCACGCCTTCGGTGAGGCGCGGCAAAGGTTTGCCCTGCAATCTGGTAAGGGATGCAATACGCGCAACTTCTTCGACCAGATCGGCCTCACCCTGAACATCCGGGCGCCAGCTCGGCACATGCGCCATGTTGCCCTCAAGAATAAACCCCAGTGACGTCAGCGTCTGGCGCTGCTCGCTTTCGGGGATGTCCATGCCAACAAGCGAGCGCACACGCGCCGCGTCGAGGCGATAAGCGCGTTCAGTGTCGGGAATTTTGCCTGCCACGATCACCTCAGACGCCTCACCGCCCGCGTGATCGAGGATCATACGCGTCGCGTGCTCAATACCGTAGGGCGTCCATGCGGGGTCGATGCCCCGCTCGAAGCGGTAGCGCGCATCCGAGTTTATCTTCAGCGCGCGGCCGGTGTAGGCCGTGCGCACCGGATCGAAATAGGCGGCTTCGAGAAAGACATTCACCGTCTCTCCGGTGCAGCCCGACGCCATCCCGCCCATCACACCGCCGATGCTTTCCACGCCGTTCTCATCCGAGATCAGGGTCATGCCTTCCTCGATGGTGTATTCTTTTTCATCCAGCCCGGTGAGCGTCTCGCCCCCCTTTGCCCGGTGTACGCGCAATGCATTTCCGGCGATCTTGTCAGCGTCGAACACGTGCAGCGGGCGGTTGCGGTCATAGGTGAAGAAATTCGTCACATCGACCAGAAAGCTGATCGGGCGCAGACCGATGGCGCGCAGACAGTCCTGCAACCACTGCGGGCTCGGTCCGTTTGTCACGCCACGGATGACCCGCCCGAAAAATACCGGGCACTGGTCCAGTGTATCTCCGTCGATGGTGACAGTGACCGGGCAGGCAAAGGCGCCGGGGACCGCGTCAACGTCACGCTTTTTCAGCTTACCAAGGCCACGGGCCGCAAGGTCACGGGCAATGCCGCGCACACCAAGCGCATCAGGGCGGTTGGGGGTGATCGCGATCTCGATCACCGGGTCCACTTTGGCGGGGTCATTTTCAGCAAGCCAGTCCACGAATGACTGGCCCACCTCGCCTGAGGGCAGCTCTATAATCCCGTCATGCTCCTCGCTGAGTTCCAGCTCGCGCTCGGATGCCATCATGCCAAAACTCTCGATCCCACGGATTTTGCCGACGCCGATGGTCGTATCGATCCCGGGCACGTAAACGCCGGGTTTGGCGATCACAACGGTAATGCCCTCGCGCGCGTTGGGCGCGCCGCAGATGATCTGTTTCTGCCCTTCGTCCGTGTCCACCTGGCAGACGCGCAACCGGTCGGCATCGGGGTGTTTTTCTGCAGAAGCCACATAGCCCAGTGTAAAGTCTTTCAGACGCGCGGCGCGGTCCTCGACACCCTCGACTTCAAGGCCGAGGTCGGTCAGGGCATAGAGGATCTCATCGAGCGTGGCCGTTGTCTCGAGATGGTCTTTAAGCCAGGAAAGCGTGAATTTCATGAGGGGTCCGCCGGGTCTTTGAATGTGAGCGCCGTGATAGACCAAAGCGGGCCGGGGGAAAAGCCATTGCTGAGCTTTGCGGCCGGGTCATGGGTAAGACGGCGGAAGGCCCAACATCTCGTCAAGCTGCCGCGCGATCCAGCCGTGTGGAATGAAGTGCCCGCCGGGGTGTATATCAAGGCTTACCCGGCCCGTGTCACAGGCCCAGGTCGTGCGCTGAAAGGTCAGAAAATCGCGTGCATTCCAGGGCCCCTGCACCTGTCCGGCACCACAGCCCATTTTTGCACGCCAGAGTGCGACCGGGTATTCCCTGTCGCCGCCCGGACCAAAGGGAAAATTCAGCACCTCATCGTTGAGGCCATAAACCTGACGCACCTCGCCCGGCGCTGTGGGGCAGTCAACGCTCTGGGGCAGCGTGCCGGAAATCGCCAGCAGGGCCGCGACATCCTCCCCGTCCTCGCAGGCGAAACGCCAGGCCATATTGCTGCCCCAGGAATAACCCGAGACATAGATCTGTTTATCGATGACGGGCCAGGTTTGGCGCACCTCCTCCAGCACCGCCCGGGCAAAGGCCACATCCGGGGAGCCCGCGCGCCGGAAGTCCCAGCTGCGGTTCATCCCGTTGGGTGCTACGAGCAGCACGCCCCGCCGCCGGGTGGCGCCCGCGATCCGCTGGTGACGCACGATGAGCGTGCCTTGCCGTTGCCAGCCGTGAAAATGCAGCAGCACAGGCATCGCTGTCTCACCGTCCCAATCGTCGGGGGGCAGCACGTGATAGCTGCGCGCGCCGATCTCACAGGGGGTCTGCCCGGTGCAGGCGTCCCGCCAGGGGCCCATGGCAAGAGCAGAAAACGGAGCCAGCAGGGCCGCAAGGATCAGGGGGAGAAAAATCTTCATGTCCGGCAGCTTAGCGGGCAGCAGGGCGCTGTCACCTCACAAGATCATGAGCGCTCAGAGCTGCGCCATCCAGTTGCGTAATTCCGTGAGGCGCGCGGTGTCCTGCATGTCCGAATAACGGACGCCAAGACGCTCTGCGGCGGCCGGGTCCTTATGTGCGATCTGCAGATCTGCGGCGGTGTTCTCAGGCAGGCGTTTCCAGTCCAGCACCCGTTTGCCGATGAAGGGAAGCGTGTATTCCGGATGATACTGAACGCCCCAGAAGCGGATACCGTCGCGTTCAACAGCCATGGCCTGCACCGGCGAATGGCTGTTGCCGGCGAGCAGAACAGCACCATCAGGTAACAGGGTGACCTCGTCGCGGTGTACACAGGGCACGGCAAAACCGTCCTCGCGGCCCGCCATCATCGGGTGCCGGCGCCCGGCCCCGGTAAGGCGGATATCCACCGCGAGCCCGTCCTCGCGTCCGTTGAGAGAAGCCTGCGATCTGCCGCCCAGTACCGAGGCTGCCAGCTGCATTCCGTTACACGACCCCAGCACCGGCAGTCCGGCGGCGAAAACCGCGCGCATCGCATCCGCCAGCGGTTCCGCGCGCGCATCATCCGTGCTCCACTCCACGGCAGATCCTGTGAACACCACGCCGTCAAAGGCCCTGAGGTCGGGCAGGTCCCCACCGTCATATGGCGCCGTGATAGTGATCGCGCATACCGGATCAATCTGACGCAGCGCCGCGGCGTATCCTTCGCCCGTGCTTTCGCCAAAAAGCCGGCGTTTACGGTCATTGATTTCCGCAGGGTCATTGTCGACGATCAGGATACGTTTTG
>CBDUCB010000269.1:0-4365 GCA_965365545.1 uncultured Roseobacter sp.
GGCCGAGCGGGAGAGCGGGGGTGTGGGAGAGCGGGAGAGGAGACAGTAGACAGCATGGCCATCACGGGACGCCTGAGTATGCTGTCCTTCGCGGTGATCTTTGCGCTATCGGGGGCTGTCGGCCCGATCCTGGGACAAAATTACGGAGCGCGCGATTTCGAACGGGTGCGGGCCGGATTCCGCGCCGCGGTGCTCTTTTCCGGGATCGTGGTGGTCACGGTCTCAGCACTGCTTTTTGTGCTGCGCGCACCGATCGCCGGGCTGTTCGCGGCACAGGGGATCACGCGCGAGCTTGTCTACCTGTTCTGCGGGCCGCTTTCGCTTCTGTTTTTCTTCAATGGCGTGCTTTTCGTGGCCAATGCCGGTTTCAATAACCTCGGGCATCCGTTCTGGTCCACTTTTCTCAACTGGGGGCGCAATACTGTGGGAATGATCCCGCTGGTCTGGCTGGGGTCTGCCACGCTGGGCGCGTCCGGTGTGCTGATCGGTCAGGCCCTGGCCGGTGTGATCTTCGGTCTGCTGGCCTGGGGGCTGGCCCGGCGGGTCATGCAGACACCCTATGAGGTGCCGGGCGGCACGGCCTCCGAATACTCAGAAATCGGGCGGCAGGGACGCCTCATGGCGCTCCTGCACCTGCGCCGATAGCCTCTTGAGGTTTTCATCGACAAGCCCTCTTTCGTCTTCTGACAGGGTCTGGTGGCGCGGATAGACCGGATCTTCGCGATCGTTGAGGATCGGCGTGTCCCAGCCGTCCGTCGTGTCAAAAAACCGGCGTACGCCGTCCTCACCATAGACCTCGTTAAACCCCTGGATCACCACGTCGAGATAGCTGAGCAGAATGATGTGGCTCTCCCGTTCCAGAAAATTTTCGGCGCTGACGGCATAGACCGCGATCTCAGGCTCGGCGCTGTGACTGTGGGTGATGTCTTTATGCGCGGCCAGACGGTCGTAACCTGCCTCGCGGGCGTCGAGCGCACCCCAGTCGGCATCCGGCACCTGGGCGATCAGCCCGTCGATTTTGTGGTCAGGCGCCGGCACCCCGGTCAGCAGCACAACGCCAAAACGCGGGGTAGCGACCCAGGCGCGGCGCCAGCCTTTCAGAGTGGCCGGTTGCGGGTCGGGATAGCTGTGCGTTCTCGTGTTAACGAGGCTGCCATAACCAAAGAAATAGGGGTCGCTCATCGGGCACTTCCGTGTCAGGTCCCGGTTACAAGACCATTATGCCGGCCGGATCACAAGGGCAGTTGACCGTGTGGTGCGGACCGTCATACGGTCTGCGTATTCGTATGGGAGAACCGGGCGTGATCCGGTGCCGAAGGAGCAACCGCCCCGGAAACTCTCAGGCCAGAAGGACCATGCGGATAACGGACTCTGGAGAGTGGTGCGTGCAGCACCCGCCGAAGGGATAACGATCTCAGGCAATGCGACAGAGGGGGCATTCAGGACGCGGGTCTTTTTACGCGCGTCCGGGGGTGCCGGTGCGGGACAGAAACTCCCGCCGGCGTAAAACGGGGGGAAGCCAGTGACCGGAACTGATACAACACCGCTGCACGGGCTGCATCTGGAGCTCGGGGCGAAAATGATTGCTTTCGCAGGTTATGACATGCCGGTGCAGTACAGGGCCGGCGTACTGCAGGAGCATCTGCATACCCGCGCCGCAGCAGGGCTTTTCGACGTAAGCCACATGGGCCAGGTGCGCCTCAGCGGTCCGTCCTGGGAGATCGTCGCGGGTGCTTTTGAAACGCTGGTGCCGATGGATGTCAGAGGTCTTGCGGACGGTCGGCAGCGCTACGGGTTTTTCACCAATAATGCAGGTGGGATCGAAGATGATCTGATGTTCGCCCGCGCAGGCGACGATCTGATGGTTGTCGTGAATGCCGCATGCAAGGCCGCGGATATCGCACATATGCGGGCGAGCCTGCCCGGAGAGATATCTGTTGAAGAGCTGTCGGACCGGGCGCTGGTCGCGTTACAGGGACCGCGCGCGCAGGCTGTGATGGCCGGGCTCGATGCCCGGGCGGCGCAGATGCGGTTTATGGATGTGGCAGAGCTTGAACCCGGCGGCATTGCTGTCGTGGCGTCGCGCTCGGGCTATACGGGCGAGGATGGCTATGAAATCTCGGTGCCGGCGGCTGAGGCGGAACGCCTCGCGCGTCTGCTGCTGGCGCATGAGGACGTCCTGCCCGTAGGCCTCGGCGCACGGGATTCTCTGCGGCTGGAGGCCGGTCTGTGCCTTTACGGTCATGATATCGATGCCACCACGGACCCGGTCTCGGCAGCGCTGACATGGGCTATCCAGAAAGTCAGGCGCCCGGGCGGCGACAGGGCGGGCGGATTTCCCGGCGCGGATGTGATCTTTGAACGCATGGGCCAGGAGGCTGGTCTGCGGCGCGTGGGGCTGCGGCCGGAGGGGCGCGCGCCGATGCGTGAGGGGGTGCAGATTTTCGACAGTGCAAAGGGCGGCGATCCGCTGGGCCATGTGACCTCCGGCGGCTTCGGTCCAACCGTGGGCGCGCCTGTGGCAATGGGATATGTGCCGCAGGCGCTGAGCGAAGCCGGCACCGGACTCTGGGGTGAGGTGCGCGGCAAACGTCTGCCGGTGACGGTTGCTGCACTGCCCTTTGTTCCGGCAAACTTCAAAAGATGAGCAACAGGAGAAAGACATCATGAAATTCACAGAAGAGCACGAATGGTTGCGCGAAGAAGGCGGTGAGATGGTCGTGGGCATCACGGTCCATGCGGCGGCACAGCTGGGCGATGTGGTTTTTGTAGAACTGCCTGAGGAAGGCACCACGGTAAGCAAGGACGATGAGGTTGTGGTGATCGAATCGGTCAAGGCCGCAAGCGATATTCTGGCTCCCGTGGATGGCGAGATCACGGAAGTGAACGGGGCACTGGCGGATAACCCGGCGATGGTCAACGATGACCCGCAGGGTGAAGCCTGGTTTTTCAAAATGACCGTGAGCGACCCGTCACAGCTTGAGGAATTCATGGATGAGGCCGGGTATCAGAAATTCATCGCCTGATTGGAAGGCCTGGTCGGGAAAGCCTCCGCCGGGCGAAATTTCATCCGGACGACATACTGCCGCGCAGAAGGAAAAGAGCCATGGTGTATAAGCCTACCGAATATCTGCCCTATGATTTTGCCAATCGCCGCCACATCGGACCTTCGCCCGGGGAGATGGCAAAAATGCTGGACGTGGTCGGCGCGCCGGATCTGGAGGCCCTGATCGACGACACGCTGCCGGCGGGCATCCGCCAGAAAGAGCCGCTGGATTTCGGCAAGCCTATGTCGGAGCGCGAAGTGCTGGAGCATATGCGGCGCACGGCGGATAAAAACCGTGTTCTGACCTCGCTCATCGGTCAGGGGTATCATGGCACGGTCACTCCACCCGCCATTCAGCGCAATATTCTCGAAAATCCCGCCTGGTACACCGCCTACACACCCTACCAGCCCGAGATCAGCCAGGGACGGCTGGAGGCTTTGCTGAACTTTCAGACCATGGTGAGTGATCTGACCGGTCTTGAGATTGCCAATGCATCGCTGCTCGATGAGGCGACGGCCTGTGCCGAGGCGATGACCATGGCGCAGCGGGTGTCAAAATCCAAAGCAACGGCGTTTTTTGTGGACCGCGACTGCCACCCGCAGAACATCGCCGTGATGAAAACCCGCGCAGCACCTCTTGGGATCGAGGTGATTGTCGGCAACCCCGCGAAAATGGATGCCTCGGCAGTTTTCGGTGCGATCTTTCAGTACCCCGGCACCTATGGCCATGTACATGATTTTACAGATCTTCTGGCCGCACTGCATGATAACAATGGCATCGGCATCATGTCCGCCGACCCGCTCGCGCTGACGCTGCTCAAAGAGCCGGGCGCGATGGGCGCTGATATCGCCGTGGGCTCAACCCAGCGGTTCGGGGTGCCCGAGGGGTATGGCGGGCCGCATGCGGCCTATATGGCCTGCCGGGATGCCCTGAAACGCGCGATGCCCGGGCGCATTGTCGGCGTTTCCGTGGACAGTCACGGGCACCGCGCCTACCGACTGTCCCTGCAAACCCGCGAGCAGCATATCCGACGCGAAAAAGCCACGTCGAATGTCTGTACGGCGCAGGCGCTGCTGGCGGTTATGGCGTCGATGTATGCAGTTTTTCACGGGCCGGAGGGCCTGCGGGCCATCGCACAGCGCATTCACCGCAAGACCGCGCGCCTTGCCCGCGGGCTGGAAGAGGCCGGTTTTAAGGTTGATCCACAGGCGTTCTTCGACACGATCACTGTGGACGTGGGGCCCCTGCAGGCAGCCGTGATGAAATCGGCGGTGGACGAGGGCATCAACCTGCGCCGGGTGGGCGGGACCCGCGGGGG
>CBDUCB010000270.1:0-4354 GCA_965365545.1 uncultured Roseobacter sp.
GCTTGTCGCCGAGGATCTGCACTTCGACGTGGCGGGCTTTGAGGATCATCTTTTCGAGATAGCCCTCACCGTTGCCAAAGGCGGCCTCGGCCTCGCGACGGCCTGCCCGGACCTTTTCCTCAAGCTCTTTCTCTGCCTCAATCGGGCGCATACCGCGCCCGCCGCCGCCCCAGGAGGCTTTGAGCATCAGCGGATAGCCGACCTCTCTGGCCTCAGCTTTGATGGCCTTCATGTCGTCGCCCAGAACACCGGTGGCGGGGATCACCGGAACGCCGGCTTCCACCGCGACGCGACGTGCGGAAGCTTTGTCGCCAAGGGCGCGCATGGTCTCGGCACGCGGTCCGATAAAGACGATCCCGTTCTGGTCGCAGGCATCCACGAAATCAGGATTTTCCGAGAGCAGACCATACCCGGGGTGGATCGCATCAGCACCCGAGGCTTTGGCCACGCGGATCATCTCGTCGATGCTCAGATAGGCTGCAACCGGCCCCAGACCCTCGCCGATGCGGTAAGCTTCATCGGCCTTGAACCGGTGCAGCCCCAGCTTGTCCTCTTCGGCATAGACTGCCACCGTTTTTTTGCCCATCTCGTTGGCCGCGCGCATGATGCGGATGGCAATCTCGCCACGGTTGGCGATAAGGATCTTTCTGAAATCGGGCATAGCGTGTCTCGCAGTTCGGGTCGTGTTGACCTGCCCGGGGCGCGCGCGCCCGGCGGGGCGGCATCGTTGAGCAGGCAGGTGTATCAGATGCTGCAGTGCCGCATTTCTGCGCGGGAATGTAAAGGGGGCAGAGGGGGCGGCTCCTTGCAGGCGATCTGCGGCATTGTCCCGGGATAGTCGTCGCGGGCTCAGTCGTTGAGGAAGGGCCGGGGCAAACCGGAGAGAGTCCGCGACCCGAGCTGTCCCATATTGGCTTCAAGATCTTTGCGCAGGATATCGACCAGATGATCAATCCCGTCGGGGCCAAGGGCGGCCAGTGCAAAGTGAAAGGCCCGGCCCAGCATGATGAAATCTGCGCCTGACGCCAGCGCGCGCAGGATGTCGAGACCGCCCTCAACACCGGAATCAAAGATCAGTGGCAGTCGGGTGGCGGCGCGGATCTGCGGCAGCACATCGATGGTTGCGGGGGCTGCGTCGAACTGCCGTCCGGCATGATTGGACACCCAGAGCGCATCCACACCGGCGTTCTCCAGTGCTTCAGCATCTTCGGCGCGCAGCACGCCTTTGACCATCAGATTGCCGTCCCAGTGATCGCGCAGCCAGCGGACGTAGTCGTGATCGGGCGAGGTGCGCAGCAGGTATCCGACATGTGCGGTGGGTGAGAGCCCTTTGGTTGTGGCATTTGCATAGGCGTCGAGCATGCGCATGTGTGGCATCCCGCGCTGTGCCATGCCGAGCGCCCAGGCGGGGCGCAGGGCCACCTGCGCCATCAGCCGCGGCGTGAGGCGTGGCGGGCTCGTGAGCCCTGAGCGTGTCTGGCGTTCGCGGCGCGAGGCGACGGTTACAGCGGCGGTGAGCATCAGCGTGGAGAAACCTGCCTTTTTCGCGCGGGCCAGCATGTCGCGTCGGATGTCTTCGTCGCGCGGAGGGTAGAGCTGAAACCAGGCATGCGGCCCCAGATGCGGTGCAAGATCCTCGGGCGACTGGCTGGCCACCGTCGAAAGCGTATAGGGGATATCCGCCCGCGCGGCACCGCGCGCAAGGTGGCCCTCCGCATCGGGCCAGATCAGCCCGGACATGCCCACAGGCGCCACGCCGAAGGGCAGGGGAAAGGTCTGCCCCAGAAGCGAGGTGCTCAGATCCGGTGTGAATTCCCCGTGCAGGATCGACGGCATCATGCCAATGCGGTCGAGGCTGCTGCGGTTGCGGTGCTTTGTGGCCTCCGCCCCGGTTGCCGAATCGAGATACTCCCAGACGAAGCGGGGGATCCGCCGCTGCGCCCTGGCGCGCAGATCGGAAAGTGCGGGATATTGGCTGTGCAGGGACATGGCCGTATTTGTCCGGGGCAATCAGGGGATTGTCCAGTACAGAAATCGCGCAGAACAGAGTGTGAACGTCCCTTTAACTCTCTGCGGTCTGCAGGTACATTCGCGCGCATGAGCAGTTTTGATGAAACAGATGCCTTTGAAGGTGCCTCGCTGAGCGCGCGAGCGATGGCCGCGCGGCCGCAACCCTATCTCGAAGGGCTTAACCCGGCGCAGCGGGTGGCGGTCGAACAGCTGGACGGGCCTGTGCTGATGCTCGCAGGGGCCGGCACGGGCAAGACGCGGGCGCTCACCGCGCGGATCGTGCATCTGCTGAACACCGGCCGCGCGCGCCCCAATGAGATCCTTGCGGTCACGTTTACCAACAAAGCCGCGCGTGAGATGAAAAACCGGGTGGGTCAGATGCTCGGACAGCCGGCGGAAGGTATGCCCTGGCTCGGGACGTTCCACGCGATCTGCGTGAAACTGCTGCGCCGCCATGCGGAACTGGCCGGGCTAAAATCGAACTTCACCATTCTGGATACTGACGATCAGCTGCGCTTGCTCAAACAGCTTGTGTCCGCAGAAGGCATTGACGACAAACGCTGGCCTGCGCGCATGCTGCTCAACATCATCGACGGATGGAAAAACCGCGCGCTGACCCCGGATAAGGTGCCGGCGTCGGACTCAGGTGCCTACAACCACAAGGGCGTCAGCATTTACCGGCAGTATCAGCAGCGCCTGCAGGAGCTGAACGCCACGGATTTCGGCGATCTGCTGCTTCATATGGTCACGATTTTTCAGAAGCATCCGGATGTGCTGGCACAATACCAGCGCTGGTTTGCCTATATTCTGGTGGACGAATATCAGGATACCAACGTGGCGCAGTATCTGTGGCTGCGTCTGCTGGCGGGTGGGCATAAAAACATCTGCTGTGTTGGCGACGATGATCAGTCGATCTATGGTTGGCGCGGTGCCGAAGTGGGCAATATCCTGAGGTTTGAAAAGGATTTTCCGGGCGCGCATGTGGTGCGTCTGGAACAGAATTACCGCTCTACACCGCATATTCTTGCGGCCGCCTCAGCGGTGATCGCCGGTAACGAGGGACGCCTCGGTAAGACGCTCTGGACCGAAGCCACCGACGGCGAGAAGCTGCGGCTGATCGGCCACTGGGACGGCGAGGAGGAAGCGCGCTGGATCGGGGACGAGATCGAGGCCGCGCAACGCGGCACGCGTGGTCAGGCGCCCATCGGCCTCGACAGCATGGCCATTCTCGTGCGCGCCAGCCACCAGATGCGTGCCTTTGAAGACCGTTTTCTGACCATCGGGCTGCCCTACCGCGTGATCGGCGGGCCGCGGTTTTACGAGCGCATGGAGATCCGCGACGCCATGGCGTATTTCCGGGTGGTGGTCAGCCCGGACGATGATCTGGCCTTTGAGCGGATCGTGAATACGCCCAAACGGGGCCTTGGTGACAAAGCGCAGCAGACGATCCAGCGGACGGCGCGCGATAACGGGGTGAGCCTCTTTGAGGGTGCGCGGATCGTAGTCGAAACCAGGGCCGTTGGCGGCAAGGGCGGGGCGGAACTTGGCCGGCTGATCGTGGGTATTGACCGCTGGCGCGAACAGATGCGCGCGCGCGTACCTCTGGATGACGAGGCGGTTCTGGACGATGGCGGCACCGGGCGCCCGGACATCAGCCATATTGAGCTGGCGGAGATCATTCTCGATGAGAGCGGCTACACCGCGCACTGGCAGAACGACAAAACGCCCGAAGCGCCGGGCAGGCTGGAAAACCTCAAAGAGCTGATCAAAGCGCTGGAAAGCTTTGAAAATCTTCAGGGCTTCCTGGAGCACGTCAGCCTGATTATGGACAACGAAAGCGAAGAGGCCGGTGAAAAGGTCTCGATCATGACGCTGCACGCGGCCAAGGGCCTGGAATTTCCCATGGTGTTCCTGCCAGGCTGGGAAGACGGGCTTTTTCCGTCGCAACGCTCGATGGACGAGAGCGGGATCAAGGGGCTCGAAGAAGAACGGCGCCTGGCCTACGTGGGCATCACGCGGGCCGAAGAGGTCTGCACGATATCATTTGCGGCGAACCGGCGTGTCTTTGGCCAGTGGCAGAATTCAATGCCCTCACGGTTCATTGACGAATTGCCGGATGATCATGTGGATGTGCTGACGCCACCCGGCCTTTATGGCGGCGGCTACGGGGCGGCGGCGCCCTCATCGACGCTGCACGAGGCAGCGGCCTCTGCGAATGTCTACAACTCGCCGGGCTGGCGCCGCCTGCAGGAACGCAGCCAGCAACGCCCGGTAAGCCAGCCCAGCGAAAGCCGCAACACCGTGATCGATATGAGCGCTGTTTCCAGCTTTTCCGTGGGCGAGC
>CBDUCB010000271.1:0-4300 GCA_965365545.1 uncultured Roseobacter sp.
TCAGACGGCGGCAGCCGTGCGACGACTGCGCCCCGGACCACCGCGCTGGCCCGCGTGCTTGAAACACTTTTCGGCGCCCCGGCACCCCGGCCCTCCGCGGCCAGAGCAAGCACCACTGCTGAAAACGATACCGCGTCTGCACCGCGCACACGCACGACCCGTGTCCGTACCGCCCGCGCACCGGCAATCGAAGCAAGCATCAAGCCTGCCGTGCGTCCGACAGTGAAAGGAGCGATGCACCCGGCCAATCTCGGCACAGTGACCGGTGTGATCAACGCCAGCACAAAAGCAAAACTTGATCGCATCGCAACCGGCAATTTCAACGGACCTGCCGGTCTTGCCGCGGCCCTCGCGATCGCGGACTATACCATGCAGGCTCTGCAGGAAGACCTTGATGTTGCAAAAGAAACACTTGCACTCGCCGCAGCTTACGATCTGGTCAGGAACGCTCCGTCAGCAACCGAAATCGCCAATGCCAAGGCCTTGCTGGATAATGGAATTGACGACCGCCTTCTGGATGATCAGGCGCGCTCAACCCTCGGGTATCCCGACCTCGGCCCGGCAAATCAGGTGATCAGCAGAGCCCGCGCCAACGGCACGGACCAACCCGGAACCGCCGAACTGACCCGTGCCGCCGTGGTGGTAAATCAGCTTGTGGACGCCCGCACCGCCATTACCCGCGCGGAGGAAAAAATCCTGAGCGCCTATTCCGGCGCGCTTGATGCCTCACCTGAGACCGCTGAACAGGTTATCGAGGCCGTACGGCTTGAAACCCCAAACCGCGCACAGATCGAACAATCCCTGCCGGCTCCGGAAAGTCTGACCGCCGGTAATGAACCGGCACGGCTTTCCCCGGCGGAGCGGCGTCTGATCAACAGTCTCGCAGGCCACTTCGGCAACAGCTGAGCCGCGTTACAGGCCTTAGCGGGCCTGCAGTTTGCGCGCCTCTTCACCAGCGAGCCGCAACAGCTGCTGCATATACGCTTTGTCCATATCATCCTGTCGGACCGCCGCATACAACCTGCGGGTAATCCCTTTTGCCGTCAGCGGGCGCGTGACGTAATCGGAGGAATACTTCACCTCGCGCACCACCCAGTCCGGCAGCACCGCGACGCCCCGGTTTGAGGCCACCAGCAGCAATATTACCGCAGTGAGTTCAACCTGACGGATCGCTGCCGGCTCGACTTTGGCGGGGATCAGCAACTGACTGAACACATCCAGTCGCGAGCGTTCCACCGGATAGGTGATCAGCGTCTCACCGCGAAAATCCGCCGCTTCAACGAAAGGTTTCTGCGCCAGAGGATGCTGGCTGGAAGCCACAAAGACCGGTGCATAATCAAAGAGCTCCACAAACTCGACCCCGGGCAGATCTTCAGGGTCGGAAGAGACCACAAGATCGACCTCCTCTTTGAGCAGCGCCGGCAGTGCGTCAAAAGCAAGACCGGGGCGGATATCAACGTCCACATCCGCCCAGGACCGCCGGAATTTTTCCAGAACGGGGAAGAGCCATTCAAAGCAGGCGTGACACTCGATGGCGATGTGCATGCGCCCGGTGCTGCCCGCGCGCAATCCGGTGAACTCATCCTGCAGCGCCTGGACCTGGGGCAACACCTGCTCGGCGAGCCTGAGCAATCGCTGCCCTGCGGGCGACAGCTTCAGCGGCTTGGAGCGGCGTACGAACAGTTCGACCCCGGCCTGATCCTCCAGCCCTTTGATCTGATGACTTAACGCGGATTGCGTGATGTGCAGCAGATCAGCAGCGCGCGCGAGCCCGCCCGCCTCGTGAATGGCCTGAATGGTACGCAGGTGCCTGAACTCAATATGCATGTCGAACTCATATTAAAGATGAAAGTTATGAATTTGTTTCATCTTTCCGTTCATGGCACAAGATACGAAATCATAAGGAACTGTTCCGATGTCCACACCCGCTGTTTCATTCGAAGTCTTTCCGCCCCGCTCAATCGATGCATCCTTTCGTCTGTGGGAAACGGCGCAGGCGCTGGCCCCGCTGGCCCCGAGGTTTTTCTCAGTGACCTATGGCGCGGGTGGTACGACGCGCGATCTCACACATGACGCCGCCTATACACTGCGCAAATCGTCTGGCCTGCCGGTCGCGGCGCATCTGACCTGCGTCGGCGCGACACGCGACGAAACCATGGCCACCGCGCGCCGGTTTGCCAAAGCCGGTGTGACCGATCTTGTGGCCCTGCGCGGCGACCCGCCGGAGGGCAGCGACGGCTTTACCGCCCACCCCGACGGCTTTGCAAATTCCGTGGATCTGATCGAAGCGCTTGCTGCCACAAACCTGTTCAAACTGCGCGTCGGCGCCTATCCGGAGAAACATCCCGAAGCGGCAAGCCAGGCGGCCAGCATTGACTGGCTCAAAGCAAAAATCGACGCAGGTGCCGACGAGGCCATCACACAGTTTTTCTTTGAAGCAGAGACCTTTCTGCGCTTTCGCGATGACTGTGCAAAAGCCGGTATTAACGCCCCCGTCACACCCGGCATCCTGCCGGTTACAAACTGGGTCAGCGCCCGCAAATTTGCCGCGCGCTGCGGGACAAGTGTGCCTCTCTGGCTCGATCAGGCCTTTGAGACCGCGATCCGCGATGACCGCCACGACCTGCTGGCCCGTGCGGTCTGCACCGAGATGTGCTCGACCCTGGTGGATGAGGGTGTCGAAAACCTGCATTTCTATACGCTGAACCGGCCTGAGCTGACGCGCGAGGTCTGCCATGCTCTTGGGGTCACCCAGGCGGAAACGGGCGTGCGCGACGTTGCATAAACCCTTGAGGCTTTGAGAGCCGCGTTCTAACTGTTGGCGGCAACCAACAGCGGAGCGCGCCCCGATGACCTATGCCGCCAGAACGCCTGAAGACCTGACGCCACCTGAGAAAATCCTGACTATGTCAGGGCTGGAGTTCATGCAGAGTGTTCTGGACGACAAAATTGCCGGCGCACCGATCGCGGAAACACTCAACCTGGATCTTCTGGAGGTCGAAGAGGGTCGCGTCGTCTTCTCCGGCACCCCCGGCTTTGGCGCGCTGAACCCCAGCGGCGCGGTGCACGGCGGCTGGTACGGCACGCTGCTGGATTCCGCACTGGGATGTGCGGCGATGACGATGGTGCCAAAGGGCTCTGTTTATACAACGCTCGAGTACAAGGTGAATATCACCCGTGCGATCCCGCAGGGCACACCGGTGATCTGCACTGCAACCGTCGATCATGCGGGCCGCTCGACCTGTGTCGCGAGCGGCGTTATCCGCGGGCGCGAGGACGGGCGGGTTTATGCCACCGGCTCGACGACCTGTATCATCATGAAAATCGCCTGATCAGGACCCGGGCAGCGGCACGTTTGCGTGTTTCGCAAGCGCACGGCAATAGGTCATCCAGTCGCGAAAATCGCCGGTGAAAACGTATGCGCGGTGTTTTGCGGACCATGCGCTGCATTTGACCGGCCACAGGCCATCGACATATCCCGCAGGATCGCTTCGCCCTTCGGCCACAGCGCGCGCCTCAGCCGAAACTGCCCAGGCCTCGGCCGCATCCATCAGCTTTTCGCGGGTGCCGTCCTGGTCGACCCAGCCTGCTGCAACCGAATAAAGCGCGCCGCACTGCACCATACTTTCACTGATGGGCTGACCTGCAGACAGGGGTGCTGCGCTGCTCAGGACAACAGCAGCCAGAAATGACATTCGGTTCACCGGGGTCTCCATTTCAACCGCTGGCCCGGTTCTGTCACATCAAAACGGCAAAATTCTGACCCGTCGCGTCAGACAGTTTTGCCGGTCTGAATCCAGCGGTTTGCCGCAGGCCGCGACGCCGCGCGCAGGCCGACGCTATCGTGGACCCGCTCTGAACTGTCCTGCATCCGGATCCGTTTGCGGCGTGACACCAGCCATTTACCGTGGCCCCGGAAAGTGCCCAGCATCGGCGCTGTCGCATCCTGCGGAAACCGCTGCTTCCAGCCTTCTGGCAGCGGCAGGCCACTGGCCTCCGCCCGGCCCAGCAGCCACACCAGCGGGATATTGGCCAGCGGGCGTGCCGCCTCATACCCGCCAAGCTGTCCACCGATGTCGCCATGGGTGCCCGCAAACCACATCTGCTCCACCCTGCCGCCGAAGCCTTCAGGCGTTGACCAGAGCACCGGCGAATAAGCCACGCGTGTCTCATCCATGGCCAGCGCATGGAACCCGGCCCTGACATTGTGGCTGAGCGCGTGGTTGTGAAAGTTGTGCTTTTTGGCGCTGAGCCGCCACAGGAACGGCATATTGAGCCCCAGCGATTTGACCGTGTCCCA
>CBDUCB010000272.1:0-4265 GCA_965365545.1 uncultured Roseobacter sp.
ACCTAGACGATATCCTGAACCGTCTCGATAAGGTTCAGGCCCGGGATTACAAGTAATCCCACCGGTCCGGGCGCGCGCACCTGCGCCCGGGCCACCGCCGCCACTGTGCGACACTGTCGACGGCACGCACCGGGTTGCGTGCAGCCGTGAGCGCCGCGCCAGACCGGGAGACTTCCGATGACAACGAGCCCTGCCGTACCGGATACCACGCCGCCACAGCGCAGCTGGTACAAGCGCAACGAGATTGCCGTTACGCCCTGGCTCTTTCTCGCGCCCGCGATCCTCTTTTTCGCCTTTTACGTGATCTGGCCGATTTACCAGTCGATCGTGATTTCTTTTTACGACTGGGACGGGTTGGGCGAGGCGCGCTTCATCGGTGTGGAAAACTATGTCGAACTGATGGATGACAGCGCCTTTGAGGTCTCGCTCTGGAACAACCTCAAATGGCTGCTTTTCTATCTGCTGGCGATCCCCGGCGGGCTTTTCATCGCCCTCTTTCTCAACCAGACCGTGACCGGCATCCGCATCTATAAATCGCTGTTTTTCTTTCCCTTCGTGCTCAGCCAGGTGGTCGTGGGTCTTGTCTTCTCCTGGTTCTATCTGCCCAATGAGGGGCTGCTGAACGGGGTGCTGGGGCTTGTCGGCCTCGGGCCTGTCAATGTGCTGGGGGATCCGGCGATGGCCACCTACGGGATCATCGCCGCCGGCCTCTGGCCACAGACGGCCTATTGCATGATCCTCTATCTTACCGGTCTCAACGCCGTGGATCCCGAACAGATCGAAGCGGGGCGTCTGGACAATGCGAAGGGCTGGAAAATGCTGTGGTACATTATCATCCCGCAGCTTAAGCCCGCGACCTTTATTGCCTTTGTCGTGACCATTATCGGCGCGCTGCGCTCGTTCGATCTCATCTCGATCATGACCAACGGCGGCCCTTTCGGGCAGACGCGGGTGCTGAGCTTTTACATGTTCGAAAAAGCGCTCAGCGAATACGGTTTCCGCATGGGCTATGGTGCCGCCATCGCCGTGGTGCTCTTTCTGATCATGCTGGTTTTTATCGCCTATTTCCTGTGGTCCATGTGGTCCGAGGAGAAGGGACGATGACCCGCTCGGATTTCGATACGCTCTGCGCGGAACGCCCGGGCGCTGTCCTCTCCGGTCCCGGCGAGCTTGATGCCTGGAAGGTCGGCGGCAAGATGTTCGCCTGTTTCGGGCACCATGAGCAGCGCGCGGCCAACACGGATCATGTCTCCGTGAAGTGTCCCGATACCGAAACGGCGGCCATGCTCATCGATGCAGGTGCTGCCGTCAAAGCGCCCTATTTCCACCGCTCCTGGGTGCAGCTCGACCTGCCTGCGCTGGCCGAAGATGAAGCGCGTCACCGTATCGCCGTGAGCTACGACACCATCCATCGCGGTCTGCCAAAATCCGTCCGGGAGGCGCTCTGATATGTTTCCGACACCGATTGAAAAAACCTCCCGGTCCTGGCAGCTGACCTATCAGTCGCTCCTGCCGCTCGCGCTGATCATGTGGCTCCTGCCGCTCATCGCGGTGGCGATCTTCTCGATCAAGCCCGCAGTGGATTTCACACAAGGTAACTACTGGGGCCTGCCGTCATCGTTTGAACTTTTCGCCAATTACGGCCAGGTCTTCACCAATTCGGACATGCCGCGCTATATGCTCAATTCGGTGCTGATCACTGTGCCCACCGTCATCGGAGCTGTGGCGCTTTCCTGCCTCGCGGGCTTTGCCCTCGGGATTTATAAGTTCAGATCCAACATCTGGATTTTCTTCATGTTCGTTGCGGGCAACTTCGTGCCCTTTCAGATCCTGATGGTCCCGGTGCGCGACCTGACACTCGACATGGGGCTTTATAACACCAAGACCGGGCTGGTGCTCTTTCACATCGCTTTTCAGACCGGGTTCTGTACGCTTTTCATGCGAAACTTCATCCGCGCCCTGCCCTATGAGCTTATCGAGGCCGCGCGTGTCGAAGGCATCGCAGAATGGAAGATCTTCTGGTACGTCGTCATCCCGCTGATGAAACCCGCGATTGCCGCACTTTCTGTGCTGATCTTCACCTTCATCTGGAACGATTATTTCTGGGCCGTGGTGCTGACGCAGGGACCCGAAAGTCAGCCTGTGACCGCCGGCATCACCTCCTTCAACTCGCAGTTCCGCGCGGCCTATCACCTGATGAGCGCGGGCTCGATTGTGGCAGCCCTGCCCCCCGTCCTGATGTTTTTCCTGATGCAGAAACACTTTATCGCAGGCCTCACGCTGGGAGCGGTGAAGTGAAAACGAGCTGGCGGCTGGACGATGCGCGGCAGACGCTTCTGCTGACGTCCCTCAGGGGGCGTCCTCCGCAGATCGTCTACTGGGGCGCGCCTCTGCCCCCGGATGAGGATCCGGATCAGCTGGTGAAGACGTCCCGTCCCGATGTGACCGGCGGGATGCTGGATGAAAACCCCGATCTTTCGATCTGTCCCGAAGCCTCGCGCAGCTTTCCAGGGCAGCCGGGCATGGTGGTGCACGATGAAGACGGCACGCCGCTTTTGCCGCGTTTTACCCTGGAGGCCGTGGAAGAAACCCCGCAGCATCTCAGGATAAGCTGCACCGACTATGACAACCGCCTGACGTATACTGCCGTCTTTGACCTCGACCCCGACACCCACGTGATCCGCGCCTCGGCAGAGTTGCAGGCCGACCGGCCGTTGCATCTGAACTGGCTCGCGGCCCCGGTGTTCCCGGCCCCGCAGCATTCGGATGAGATGATTGATTTCGCCGGCCGCTGGTGTGGTGAGTTTCAGATGAACCGCACCGCCTGGAGCGCCGGCATCCGCACCCGGGAAAACCGTACAGGCCGCACCGGGCATGAACATTTCCCCGGTCTGATCATTCCCGCCCGCGGCGCCATCAACACGAGCGGCGAGGCATACGCCTTTCACTACGGCTGGTCAGGCGGGCACCGGATGATCGCGGAAGAGCTGCCTGACGGGCGCCGTCAGGTGCAGTTCGGGCATGCCGCCGGCATCGAGACATGGGCCGCGACCAGTTTCTGCACTGCACCGCTTTATGCTGTCTTTTCCAGCGACGGGCTCAACAGCGCCGCTGTCTCGTTTCAGCGGCACCTGCGCGACCGCATCATCCCCTGGACGGATAAAAAGGGCCTGCGTCCGGTGCATTATAACTGCTGGGAAGCCGTCTATTTCGACCACGAGATGTCGCACCTGAAAGACATTGCGGCACGGGCTGCTGATCTTGGAGCTGAACGTTTTGTGCTGGATGACGGCTGGTTCGGGCGGCGGGACGATGACACCTCAAGCCTCTCGGACTGGGAGGTTGACCCGCGCAAATACCCCGACGGGCTCGGCCCGCTTATTGATCATGTGCATGGGCTGGGCATGAGCTTTGGCATCTGGTTTGAGCCCGAGATGATCAGCCCGGACAGCAACATGTACCGCGCGCACCCCGGGTGGGCACTGGGTGCCGGGGATCAGATCCTCGGACGCCAGCAAAAAGCGCTGAACATGGCGCTGCCCGAGGTGCGCGATTTTCTTTATGACCGTATCTCCGCGCTGCTCATCGCGCATCCGGTTGACTATATCAAATGGGATCACAACCGGGTTCTGCCCTTTCCCGATGCCGCGCAGACCCATGGGTCTTATGCGCTGATCGACAGGCTGCGCGCTGATTTCCCGCATGTCGAGATCGAAAGCTGTGCGTCGGGCGGCGGGCGCATTGATTTCGGCATCCTCAGCCGTACCCAGCGGGTCTGGCTTTCCGACAGTAACGACGCGCTGGAACGGCTGCAGATACAGCATAATGCCGCGCTTTTTCTGCCCGCCGCAGTCACCGGCAGCCATGTGGGGCCACGCCGCTGCCACACTTCGGGGCGCGTGCTTGATATCGAATTCCGCGCATGGGTCGCTGCACAGAGACATATGGGGTTTGAGATGGACCCGCGTGAGCTTACCGATCACGAAGTGCAGGTGCTGCGCGATGTGACCGGCTGGTGGAAAGACAACCGCGGCTGGATGATGGCGGCGGACATCCTGCGCCTTGATGCCTCCGACCCTGCGGTGATCGCCGAACAGCAGCAGGCCCGGGACGGCAGCCGCTTCGTTGTCTTTGCCGGCAAAGCCGCGACCTCTGCGCAGATTGCGCCCCGACCGCTGCGTCTCACAGGGCTCGACCGGACGGCACGCTATGAGGTGAGCCTGCGCAACCGCGCCTCGGCACCAGGTCTGTCGCGCGGCCGGATG
>CBDUCB010000273.1:0-4258 GCA_965365545.1 uncultured Roseobacter sp.
AAAGCATGAAAATGCACAGCACAGCAGCGCAAGCCCCACATGCCCACCCGGTGTCAGCGTGAAAAAACTGTCGCCGGCGTATCGGTTGATCAGGTCCAGTCGAGCACCACTTTGCCCGACTGGCCGGATTTCATCGCCGCAAACGCCGCCTCGAAATCATCGACGGCAAAGCGATGCGTTATGACCCGGCTGACATCCAGACCGTTCTGAAGCATGGCGATCATTTTGTACCAGGTCTCGAAAATCTCCCGCCCGTAAACGCCCTTGATGGTGATTGCTTTGAAGACGATGCGGCTCCAGTCGACGGGGCTCTTGCCTGGCGGAATGCCCAGCATCGCAATGCGCCCGCCCATGGTCATTGCATCCACCATCTGATCAAGCGCACGTTGATTGCCCGACATCTCAAGGCCGACGTCAAAGCCCTGTTTCATCTTCAGATCAGAGACTGTTTCGGCCAGATCCTGCTCTGCCACATTGACCGGTACAACATCGGCGACGTCAGCGGCCAGACGCAGCCGGTCAGGGTTCACGTCCGTGATGACCACATGGCGCGCGCCGGCGTGCCGCGCCACGGCGGCGGCCATAATCCCGATGGGCCCGGCGCCGGTGATCAGTACATCCTCGCCGATCAGATCAAAGCTGAGCGCCGTGTGAACCGCATTACCGAGCGGGTCGAGAATGGCGCCAATATCATCGGGAATGTCATCCGGCAGTGGCACGACATTAAAGGCCGGCAGCCTGAGATACTGCGCAAACGCACCCTGTTCGTTGACGCCGATGCCCCGGGTCGCCGGATCAAGATGGAACTTGCCGGCCCGGCTCTGCCGCGATGTTTTGCCGATGAGATGGCCCTCGCCTGAACAACGCTGCCCGATCTCCAGATCGGTGACATTGCGGCCGAGCCCGACGATTTCGCCGGCGAATTCGTGGCCGGTGATCATCGGCACGGGCACAGTTGAGGCGGCCCAGTCGTCCCAGTTCCAGATGTGAATATCGGTCCCGCAGATCCCCGTTTTTTTTATCCTGATCAATACGTCATCGGGTCCGGGTTCGGGCACCGGCGCGTGGATCATCCAGAGGCCTTCGCGCGGATGAAGTTTGGACAGTGCCTTCATTTCATTGGTCATTTTAATACTCCGCAGGCTTTTCCGGCTGTTTCAAAAGCGTCGAGCGCAAACGACAGATCCTGCTGTGTCAAAGCGGCGTTCATTTGTGTTCTGATCCGCGCCTCGCCCCGGGGTACGACCGGGAAAAAGAAACCTGACACAAACACCCCCTCTTCGAAAAGACGTGCAGCCATATCCTGTGCCAGCTGCGCTTCGCCCAGCATGACAGGCACAATCGGATGCTCGCCGGGCAGCAGATCAAATCCGAGCGCTTCAAGCCCGTTGCGCCAGATGCGCGTATTCTCAAAAAGCTGCGCGCGCAGATCATCGCCGGCCTCAACGAGATCCAGCGCTTTCAGCCCGGCCGACACAATTGCCGGCGGCAGCGAGTTTGAAAAAAGATAAGGCCGCGCGCGCTGTCGCAACAGATCGATCACCGGTTGCGCGCCTGCAATATAGCCACCGATGGCGCCACCAAGCGCCTTGCCGAGCGTGCCGGTCAGAATGTCGGCCTTTACGCCGGCGTGTGCCGGGGTACCGGCACCTTTCGGCCCCATGAACCCGGTGGCGTGGCAATCATCGACCATCAGCATGGCGTCATATTTTTTCGCCAGTGCTTTGATGCCGGACAGGTTGGCAAGATACCCGTCCATGCTGAAAACTCCGTCGGTCGCAATCAGGATAAACCGCGCGCCCTCGCTGCGGGCGAGCTGCAGCTGGCCTTCCAGATCGGTCATATCGGAATTGGCGTAACGATAGCGTTTCGCTTTGCAGAGCCTGATACCGTCGATAATGGACGCATGATTGAGCGCGTCCGAGACGACGGCATCTTCCGGGCCCAGCAGCGGTTCGAAGAGACCGCCGTTGGCGTCAAAGCAAGCCGCAAAAAGGATCGAATCGTCATGTCCGAGAAACTGCGCGAGACGCTGCTCCAGCTGCCGGTGCAGGTCCTGCGTGCCGCAGATGAACCGCACAGAAGCCATGCCGAACCCCCGGGGCACCATGGCATCCTGTGCAGCCGTGATCAGGTCGGGGTGATCCGCAAGTCCGAGGTAATTATTTGCGCACAGATTGATAACCTCCCGATCACCGACTGAGATCCTGCCGCCCTGCGCCGAGGTGATCATGCGCTCGCGTTTCATCATTCCGTCCGCCTCGATCCGGTTCAGCGTGTCAGAGATATGGTCGAGAAATGCGTGCGTCATGAGAGACTCCCTTCGCCCGTGGTCTAGCACGCCTTCGGGGAATCCGGAACTGCTGAATTACGAAATAGCGGAATTTTTCCGCTTTAAAGGATTTTAGCCGCCCTGAACGACCAGGAAAATGCGTGCGGGACCATTCGTTGCGGCAATCCTGTGCGGAACATCAACAGCATATCGTGCGGTATCACCTGCAAGCAGACGCTGTGTGTCTTCGCCACTGGTCACGCTGATTGTGCCCGCGATGACTGTCAGATGTTCACGCGCACCGCGGCTGTGGGGCTGACTGTCGAGGGCGCCGCCCTCTTCAAAGCTTACCTCATAGACTTCGTGTTTGCCGGCTTCTTCGGGTGGAGAAAGGATCCTGATGCGGCATCCTGAGCCAAGGTTATCGATGGTCGGAACCTCTGCTGCGCGCAAAAGTTCGATGCGGGCTGCGGCGGTTGCACCATCAAGAAGGCCCGCGAAATCGACCTGCAACGCCCGGGTCAGGTTCCACAGGGTCGCAATTGTCGGGCTGCTTTCGCCACGCTCGATCTGGCTCACCATGGATCGGGAAACACCGGAAAGACGTGCCACTGCATCAAGCGACAGACCCTGGGTGCGCCGGGCGTCTTTCAGCCGCGCGGGAAGCTGCATGAGGATAGTATCAGAATTTTCCGTCATATAAGCGGTTTCGCCGATATCCCGGAGGCTGTCAACGCTGTGACATCCGTTGCTGACGATACGTCGTGGCTGACTTCCCCGTCCCGTCCGGGCATACTCGGATGGGAAAAAGAACGGGAGACTGACATGGCACGCGAAATCGTACTTCTGGACGGCGCACGCACTGCGATCGGCACATTCGGCGGCGCGCTCGCCGATACGCCGCCCATTGAGCTTGGCACGGTGGCGGCAAAGGCAGCGCTCGAACGATCAGGCGTTGATGGCGCGCAGATCGGTCACGTCGTTTTTGGGCATGTGATCAATACCGAGCCGCGTGACATGTATCTCAGCCGGGTGGCCGCGATGCAGGCCGGTGTGCCGGAGACCGTACCTGCGATGAACGTGAACCGGCTTTGCGGCTCGGGCGCGCAGGCAATCGTCTCGGTTATTCAGTCCCTGATGCTGGGGGATGCGGACTTCGGGCTCGCGGGGGGTGCGGAGAATATGTCGCGCTCGCCTTTCATCATGCCACAGCAACGCTGGGGTGCGAAAATGGGTGACGTCAAAAGCCTCGATATGATGCTGGGCGCGCTGAATTGTCCTTTTGGAACAGGGCACATGGGTGTGACGGCCGAGAATGTCGCCGCGGAACACGGGATCAGTCGTGAAGATCAGGATGCATTTGCCCTGCAAAGTCAGGAGCGCGCGGCCAGGGCTATCTCGGAAGGCCGCTTCACCAGCCAGATCGCGCCGGTAGAGGTGCGGGTAAAGCGCGACACGGTGGCGTTTGACACAGATGAACATCCCAAAGGCACAACCGCAGAAGCGCTGGCCGGGCTCCGCACCGTCTTTCAGAAAGACGGGACTGTGACAGCCGGCAATGCCAGCGGAATCAATGACGGTGCCGCAGCGGTCGTGATGGCGAGCGCGGAGGCGGCAGAGGCTGCCGGCCTGAAACCGAAAGCGCGGATTCTCGGTTATGCCCATGCCGGAGTGCGGCCGGAAGTAATGGGCATCGGGCCGGTTCCAGCAGTGGAAAAACTGTTCGAGAAAACCGGACTGAGCGCCGGTGATTTTGATGTCATCGAAAGCAATGAGGCTTTTGCTGCCCAGGCGCTTGCGGTCTCCGGAGCGCTCGGGTTCGATCCGGCAAAGGTGAACCCCAACGGCGGGGCGATTGCACTCGGTCATCCTGTCGGCGCAACAGGTGCCATTATTACCGTCAAAACGCTCTATGAGCTTGAACGGACGGGTGGCAAACGCGGGCTGATCACGATGTGCATCGGCGGCGGTCAGGGCATCGCACTT
>CBDUCB010000274.1:0-4235 GCA_965365545.1 uncultured Roseobacter sp.
ACAGGTCCGGCTGGCCGTTCCAGCCGTCTGCATCCGTCGGCGGCACGGTGCGGAACGTATCGTGGGGGTACATCAGCAGGGATGCCAACACCTGCAATTCCGGCAAGTGTTCGGGAGCGATCCCAAGACCTTTTATCATGCGTTTTTTCTCGGAAACGGCGTCCCGGAATGTCTGATCAATCACCGCGAGTGAGTAACGTTTTGCGGTCTGCAACACCTCGCTGCGCGACGGCGCGGCAACGGTCAGAAAAACAAGCTGCCGGGTCTGCATCGGCTGCAGAGAAATCCGTGTCTGAAGCGACATTACCGGATCAAGCGTCCAGCCGGCGTGCCCGCTCAGGCCGTTCAGCAAACCTTCGGGTGCGCGCATCGTCCGGTTGCGCCCGACAAACCGGAGCCGGTCAGTTTCCCATGCCGTGACCGCAATGTCCGGGTCCGCAACCAGTCCGTGCATCAGCACGGGAGGTTTCGTTTCCGGGCGCCGTGGCCGGCGGCTGAAAACCAGAGCCTGCTGGTCGGGAACCCAGGAACTGTGCACAAAAAGTTTGCTGAATGCCGGATGTCTTTCGTCTTCCGGCGGAGGGGCCAGCGTGACTTCCCCGTATGTTGTGAGATCAAGCGTCCGCATGGTGTCGCCTTCGTTTATCAGGGTCAAACGGCGGATTTCGACATCATCATAGGGCGCGACAGTCACCTCCATCCGGGCGACGATGCCATCATGCCGGCTCATCAGTTCCGCCATGTGCTGATGAAAAACGCAGGTGGTATCGACATCCGTTCGCGCTGTCGGCGCTGACCCGAGCGACCACAGATCACCGTTTCCGGCATCCTGAAGATACATCCAGATACCGTCAGCAGTCCGGGCAGGATCAGGCCGCCAGCGCGTAAGACCCGTTTCATTCAAAGCCAGGCCGCCACCACCACTTTGTGTAATCACACACGACATGCGGCCGTTACCCAGCACATGCACCTGCGGCACAACCAGATCCGGCGAGGGCACCCAGGGCGCGGGTCCGGGCGTTGCGCGCGTATCGGAGGGGTGGTCCCAGACCTCGTCGGCACGGCCACGCTCCAGCGGAACATCCCAGGGCACCCGTTCCTGCAACAGCAGATCCATGGCGCAGACTGACCTTTCGCGCAGAAAACGGCGCACCATGATGTCGTCGTGGAGCGCGTTTACGATGGCCGTCTGAACCATGCCCTGATGATGCGACATAAACGTCGTGACGGCTGCGAAACCGCGCGGGCCGGTCCCGCGACCAGGCGTAAAATCCAGCGCTTCGATAAAACCGTATCGCGTCAGCGCACCCAGCTGCGCAAGCTCCGCCAGGTTTTCCGCCGCTGCCTCCGGCCAGCCGCAGAGCGCCAGAGCAGAGCCGTAGGGTGCAACGACAAGGTCATCTGTCAGTCCTCGACGAATTCCAAGGCCCGGAACCCCGAAGGCGCGATACTGAAAGGTGCCGCGCCTATCCGTCGTGGCAAAGGCGGATTCCGATATGCCCCAGGGTACGTTGCGGTCGCGGCAATAGGCACGCTGGAAATCAACGGCCGTCAGTTCACTCTCTCCGAGCAGCGTGTCGCGGTAACTGGGCAGGAACAGCGGTGGCATGAGGTATTCAAACATCGAACCGTTCCAGGACAGGATCGATGGCTTGCCCTGCAGGCGGGTGACCGGACGGCCAAAGGCGAACCAGTGTTCTACCGGCACATCATGCTTGGCAATGGCAAAATAGCTGGCCAGGCGCGCCTCTGTCGCCAGCAAGTCATAGTGACTGGTGTCCATTTTCCCCAGGCTCTGGTTGTAGCCGATCCAGAACAGCCGGGACGCCGCGTCGTAGAGAAACGTAAAATCCATGCCAAAAGCCAGCCGGCCTGCTCTGGCGGCCAGGTCGCGCATCGTATTGCGCATTGCTGCCTGCTGCGCGTGACCGTCCTCTACGGACCGCTGCAGCCTGTCCAGCCATTCCTTTGTGGCGGGGGATATTCCGGGATGCCCGGCCAGGTGTTCCTTCACAAGGGCCGTTATTTCCTCCTGCGAAACCTCTGCGTTGCTCCAGTCCCCGTTGGGATGCAGCCGGCCCGTGATCTCACGGGCCATCTGCGAGACGTCGTCCGGACGCTGCGCGATGACCGCCAGCCAGGGCATGAACCTGTCAATATCGCGCGCGATGGCATGCAGATCATGGTGAAACCGTTCCAGCCATGTCGTGATATCAGTTGCCTCATCCGCCGTCAGATCAGGCGATTTTTCGATCGTCTCCAGAACGAGGACTTCCAAGGCCCGCCAGGGCACACCATCAAGGTCTGCGAGTGCCGCATGCCACCGCAGCGGCGATCCGGCAGCATCAGCAATCGCGCCGCGAATTGCGCTCTCGCTCCGGCGCAAAGTCGTCTCATCAACCGCTGGCACCTCGCGAAGTGCCACGCACAATAGATCAAGAGTGACCTCAAGACTTCGGATCTGCCCCGGCCCGATCGCCGGGGCCGCAATCAGATCCAGGCATCCCTGCCGCAGCGTGACCAGCGAAACAGCCAGATTGCCGCTGTCGACAACCGAAACATATCCGGGTTCGAGCGGCTCCAGTGTCCGGGTGTCATACCAGTTCAGGAAATGGCCCCGGTACATGGCCATGCGTCCGAGCGTATCGAGAGTGTTGCCCACCCGCGCGCAGAAGTCACCCGTCGTAATAAACCCCATGTCCCGCGCGGCCAGTGCCGACACAAGATACATGCCGATATTGGTCGGAGAGGTACGGTGTGCGATCTCTTCATCTGGCCCGTACTGATAATTGTCAGGTGGCAGCCAGCTGTCGTCCGGCCCGGCAAACATCTCAAAGAAATACCAGGTGCGCCGCGCCACGCGGGTCAGAAACTTTCGCTGCGCGTCGCTCAGCGATTGCGTGCGGAAGTAGCGCGGGCGCGCGCTCCAGACCGATATCTCCGGCGCGATCAGCCAGAGCACAAGAACCGGAACGGCACTCCAGAACCCGCTCAGATCAAAAAGCGCCAGATGACCTGCCATTACCACCGCAAGCGCCGAAGACGGCCACATCAACGTCCATGACGCCCGGCGGATGCTGCTTTTTTCCGACCTGGTTGATGCATGCGCCGCCGAGGTCCATTCCAGACGGTGCCTGCCGCTCACATATACCCGCCAGAGCGTGCGAAAGATCGCGTCGAGGGCAATCAGAGTATCGCTGACCAGAAAGGCGATGAAGAAAAACCAGCGCCCGGCGGTTGTCCGGATATTGTGAATGGCGCGACCCAGTGCGCCACGTCGGACACCACTGGTCGCAATCGCAAATGCCTCACCGATCAGATAACTGCCCGGTGCCGCCAGCGCGAGACCGGTCCAGATCAGGGCGCTGCCCGGCATCAGCAACCAGCCACCCAGAAAAAACAGCAGCAATGCAGGCGACATCAGGCTGCGGCGCAGGTTGTCCACCAGCTTCCAGCGATCCAGACCGGACAGGGTTGTTCTTTCGGTGCCACCAGCCGACACCGGCACCCGGCGCCCCAGCCAGGGGATAAGCTGCCAGTCGCCCCGCATCCATCGATGCTGACGCATCGCAAACTCGGGATAAGTCGCGGGCAGATCTTCGTAGAGCACGAGGTTGCTGACCAGTGCGGCACGCGCCTGCAACCCTTCGAACAGATCATGACTGAGGATGTGGTTTTCGGGAACGCGGCCCGACATGCTCTGATGCAGCGCTGCAATATCATAAATGCCTTTGCCCACATAGATGCCTGTGCCGAACACATCCTGATATACGTCCGACACGGCCCGGCTGTAGATATCGATGGCGGTATCCCCGGAATAGAGATGTGTAAAATGTGTGCCCTTGCCCCGCCTGGGCAGAATTTCGATCCGCGGTTGCAGAATAGCATGGCCCGACACAACCCGCCGGCTGGCGTGATCGACGACCGCCCGGTTCAGAGGATGGGCCATAATGCCGACAAGCCGCGCCGCCGACCCCGGTGGCAGCTGGGTATCCGCGTCAAGAGTAATGGCGTAGCGGATACCGCGCAGGGTTTCGGCGTGACCCGAGACCAGATCAAACGGGTCTTTAACGTCACCCAGCACAAACCGGTTGAACTCCTCGAGTTTGCCGCGTTTGCGCTCCCATGCCATCCAGCATCCTTCGGCCGCGTTGTATCTGCGACGTCGATGCAGCAAGATAAACGGTGGACCGTCATCCCGGGTGTAGCGCCGGTTGAGGCGCTCGATACGCTCC
>CBDUCB010000275.1:0-4224 GCA_965365545.1 uncultured Roseobacter sp.
TATGGTGATCGCTTCGCCGGAACGCGTGACTGCCCGTACCTGCGAAAGAACATCGGCCGTATAGCTTCCGTAACAGCCGGCGTTCATGCGCACGGCCCCGCCGATACTGCCGGGAATGGTGCGCAGAAATGTCAGATCGAGCCCTGCATCCGCCGCACGGCGTGCGACATGCGCATCAAGGGCTGCCGCCCCCGCCGTCACCTGCGTTCCCGTGCAGTCAATCGCATTAAATCCGCGGCCGAGACGGATCACCACGGCACGCAACCCGCCGTCGCGAACGATCAGATTGGAGCCGACACCCATCGGGAATACCGGAACTTCCGGCGGCAATTCCGCCAGAAAAGCACACAGATCCTCTTCGTCCGCCGGCTGAAAGAGCCAGTCCGCCGGGCCGCCCACACGCAGCCACGTCAGATCATTCAGCGGCCGGTCCGGCGTCAGCCGCCCGCGCACCTGTGGCATGTCCGTCATAAGACCCCTCTCAGCGCAGCGTGATGCGTCTGATCCAGCGGCCAAGATAAATCACCGGCCAGCGCAGCACCGACATACCGGCGATCATCACCAGCATTCCGATCCAGGGACCATGCGCCCAGGTCACCAGACCGACAATGGGTATGCCCACAGCAATCAGAATATAAGCATTGCGCCAGTGGTGGTCCCTGCTCGGCGTCATGGCGAGGACATTGGCAATCAGCGCCCAGACGGCGGCGAGGATCAGGGGCGTACTCATCGGGGAATCTCCGGTCGTTCGCCCCGTGCCCGGGCAAGAAAATAACGCAGCGGATTGCGGAACATCGACACGAAGGCAAAGAGCGCAAAGCCCGCCACCCACCAGTTCCAGGTAAGCCCGGCCAGCACGATCAGCACCGGCGCCATCAGCAGCAGGGCGATACCAGGCATATATTGCAGCCGCATCGGCAGCATCGCGACCGCCGCCGAGGCGAGAACCCAAGCAATACAGACCCAGAGCAACATGACTTTCTCCCTAATAAGATCTGATTTTCGAAATAGTGGCACCGATCGCAAATCCTGCGATTGCGGGCAGCAGATAAACGTAGAGGACAAGTGCGCCGGCAATGTTGTCGTTCCCTCCGCCGCGCGCGACAAACAAGGCGATACCGACGCTTGCCACGATCAGTGCGGACACCGTTCCGGCCAGCGCATATCCACTCATTCGCTTGCCCGTCATCAGACCGATTACCCCGCTGGTGGCAGACAACCCGGCCATAATGGCAATCAGTTTCATACCCGCGCTATGCCACCTTTTTCTTCAGTCGCTCCGGCAGGGCATTGGCCCAGGCGCTGATCGTACCGGCACCAAGACAGACGACCATATCGCCGGGCCGCGCCTGTTCCCGCACAAGGCGCTCCAGATCATCTTCATCAACGACGGCGCGCGCATGCCGGTGTCCGTGACGGATAAGCCCGGCCACCAGATCGTCGCGTCCGTATCCTTCAACCGGATCCTCGCCGGCGGCGAAAACCTCGGCAATCCCCACCACATCCGCATCGTTGAAACAGGCGCAGAAGTCATCAAACAGACTGGAGAGCCTCGAATAGCGGTGCGGCTGGTGCACGGCAATAACCCGGCCTTCCGTCGCATGACGGGCCGCTTTCAGCACCGCCGTAATCTCGACGGGATGGTGTCCGTAGTCATCAATGATTGTCACGCCGTCAATTTCGCCCACCCGGGTAAAGCGCCTGTTAACGCCGCCGAACGCGGCTAATGCAGTCTTAATCTGCCCGGCCTTCATACCAAGATGGCGGGCGACAGCGATAGCAGAGAGCGCGTTGGAGACGTTGTGATCCCCGGGCATGGGCAGACTGCAGCCTTCGATGACGATGCCTTCGGCCTGCAGGGCCACATCGAAATGCGCGACCCCTGCTTTATAGATAAGATTGACCGCCCGCACATCCGCCTGCGCATTAAACCCGTAGGTGACAACGCGACGATCGGTGATGCGCCCCACCAGCGCCTGCACATCCGGATCATCGGTGCAGCAGACAGCGACGCCATAAAACGGAATGTTCGAGACGAAATCGTAAAACCCCTGGTGCAGGGCTGCTTCGGTGCCCCAGTGCTCCATATGCTCGGGGTCGATATTGGTGATGATCGCGATGGTGGCGGGCAGCCGGTTGAACGTGCCGTCGCTTTCATCGGCCTCCACAACCATCCACTCGCCCTCGCCGGCCCGCGCGTTCGAGCCGTAAGCGTGAATAATCCCGCCGTTGATCACGGTGGGGTCGAAATCACCGGCATCGAGCAGCGTGGCAACCATGGTGGTGGTCGTCGTTTTGCCGTGTGTGCCCGCCACAGCGACGTTGGATTTGAGCCGCATCAGTTCGGCCAGCATCTCTGCGCGGCGCACCACCGGCAGGCCCTTCGCGCGGGCGGCATCCAGCTCCGGGTTGCCCGTTTTGATGGCGCTTGAGATCACGACGACCCCGGCGTTTTCGACATTGTCCGCCTTCTGGCTCTCAAAGATATGCGCCCCGAGGCCGGCAAGCCGCTCTGTAATCGGCGAGGATTTCAGATCCGATCCCTGTACCCGGTAGCCATGATTCAGCAAAACCTCTGCGATGCCCGACATGCCGATCCCGCCGATCCCGACGAAATGGATAGGACCCACGTCCCCTGGCAGTTTTGTTGCAGCACTCATGTCTCAAATTCCTTTCCGGCAAGCCGCTCGACCATCCCTGCCAGCAGTTCGGTCGCCTCGGGTTTTCCGAATTTCGCCGCCGAGCGGGCCATTTGCATCGCCCCCTCGGGATTGTCCAGCACAGAGGCTATCATTTCCGTAAGTGCCGCCACGTTTGCTTTCGATTCCGGCACCATGATTGCGGCCCCGGCCTCTACGAGGCCGCGCGCATTTGCCGTCTGATGGTCTCCGGTCGCCGCAGCAAACGGGATCAGGATCGACGGCCGCCCGATGACGGAGATATCGGCAACAGAGGACGCCCCCGCCCGGCTGATCACCAGTTGCGCTTCCGACATCCGGCGCGGGACATCTTTGAAAAAGGGTTGCACCTCGGCTTTGATGCCGTTGTCAGCATAATATTTCGCCACCCGCTCCTGATCTTCCTCTCGGGCCTGATGGCTCACGCGAATATTGTCGAGGATGCGCATCGGCAGCCCGGCCACAGCCGGCGGCACCACGTCGCTGAGAATGCGCGCGCCCTGACTGCCGCCGATGACCAGCAATTCCATCGGGTAATCCCCGGGCGAGATATACCCGGCCTCGGACCGGTCGAGCACCGCGCGCCGCACCGGGTTGCCGGTATGCTCGCCCACGACACCTTCCGGCAGATCAGCGGGCCAAGTTCCGCAGGCAATCGCATTCACCCGCGTGGCAAAAGCCGTGTTGACCCGCCCCAGAATACCGTTCTGCTCGTGGATCATGCGCGGCAGTTTCATCACAAATGCCGCAGCCATCGCCGGGATCGCGGGATAACCGCCAAAGCCCACCACAACGGCCGGCCGGTCCCTGCGGAAGGCCATGAGCGCACCAAGAACTCCCGCACCGATCCGGAACGGCGCCGCAGCTTTGGCTGCAAGTCCACCGCGCGAAAAGGTGGCACTGCTGATCTCTTCAATCTCGGTGCCGTCCGTAAAGGCGCCGGTATAGCGCGCGCCGCGGGCATCGGTGGACAGGGTAACTTTCCATCCGCGCTCCAGCATCGCTTCGGCCAAAGCCTGAGCCGGGAACATATGCCCGCCCGTACCGCCTGCCGCGATGACCAGATGCGGCTTGGTCATGCCCGTCCGCTCCGCACAAGATAGTCGCGGATCTCGCCTTGGGGCCGGTCGCGCGTGAAAGCCAGAAGCATTCCGATCATGATCCCGCCAGCCACCAGTGACGATCCACCATAGCTGACAAACGGCAGGGTCATGCCCTTGGCCGGCAACAGCCGAACCGCGACCGACAGGTTGATCATCGCCTGCATTGCGAAGGTGCAGGCAAGTCCGGTTCCCGCAAGTCGAATGAAGGGATCGCGTTCACGCATCAGGCGGAACAACGAACGCAGGACGACCGTGGCGTAAAGAAAGATGATCACCAGGACCAGGATCAACCCGTATTCCTCGGCAGCGACCGCGATGATGAAATCCGTATGCGCGTCGGGAAGCGACCACTTCACGGTTCCTTCGCCCACGCCGACACCGAAAAAACCGCCTTCACGGATCGCATTGGCGGCGTATCCAAGCTGGGTTGTGGGATCGACTTC
>CBDUCB010000276.1:0-4182 GCA_965365545.1 uncultured Roseobacter sp.
CGAAGGCGCGCACCTGACCCTTTGGCGCACGCTTGGTGCCCACCCCTGTGAGATGTCCGGCGTGACGGGAACCCGCTTTGCGGTCTGGGCGCCTGACGCGCGGCGTGTTTCGGTGATTGGCGATTTCAACGACTGGGACGGGCGGCGGCACCCGATGCGCAGACGCGGCGCCACCGGCGTCTGGGAGCTGTTTATCCCGGGGACAGGCACCGGCGCACGCTACAAATACGAGATCGCGCCCGCCGGCGGTGGCCTGCCACATCCCAAAGCTGACCCGGTCGGATTCGCCGCAGATCTGCGGCCGGAAAATGCCTCCGTGGTGCAGGCGCTGGACGCATACCCATGGGCGGACGGTGACTGGCGGCGCGCGCGTGCGGCTCGCCAGACAACGCAGAGCCCGGTGTCGATCTACGAGGTACATGCGGGCAGCTGGCGACGTCACAGCGACGGCAGCTGGCTCAGCTACCGCGAACTGGCTGAGACACTTGTGCCCTATGCCCGCGACATGGGATTTACCCATATCGAACTTCTGCCAGTCTCCGAGCACCCGTTTGACGGCTCCTGGGGCTATCAGCCGACAGGTCTTTATGCGCCCACCAGCCGGTTTGGCACGCCTGACGACTTCCGCGCCTTTGTCGATGCCTGCCATGCGGCGGATCTGGGTCTCATCCTTGACTGGGTGCCCGCGCATTTTCCCGATGATCCGCACGGGCTGGCGCAGTTCGACGGTACGGCGCTTTATGAACATGCTGACCCGAAAGAAGGCTATCACCCGGACTGGAACACCTGGATTTACAATCTGGGTCGCGCCGAAGTCAGCAACTTTCTTCTGGCCAATGCACTTTACTGGGCGCAGGAGCACCACATCGACGGGCTGCGGGTCGATGCCGTGGCGTCAATGCTTTACCGCGACTACAGCCGGGCGGACGGCGAATGGATCCCCAACAAACATGGCGGCCGGGAAAACCTTGAATCGATTGAATTTCTGCAAAAGCTGAACACTGCCGTCTACGGCCATGACCCATCGCTGATGGTGATCGCAGAGGAGTCCACCGCCTGGCCCGGGGTCACCAGACCGGTGCATGACGGGGGCCTGGGTTTCGGGTTCAAATGGAACATGGGCTGGATGCATGATGCTCTGGAGTATATGAAAACCGACCCGCTCTTCCGGTCGCATCACCATGACCAGATGGGGTTTTCGCTGCACTATGCCTTCAGCGAAAATTTCGTGCTGCCGATCAGTCACGACGAGGTGGTGCACGGCAAGGGTTCGATGCTGGGCAAGATGCCCGGCGATGATGCAGCAAAGTTTGCGAACCTGCGGGCCTTTTACAGCTTTATGTGGGCCCATCCCGGCAAAAAGCTGTTGTTTATGGGCCAGGAATTCGGCCAGCGGAGTGAATGGGACGCCGACGGGCAATTGCCATGGAACGCGCTGGAAAATGACGCCCACAAGGGCGTGCAGCGCATGGTGCGCGATCTCAACCATCTCTACCGGGATACGCCGGCACTGCACCGGGGCGATTGCACGCCCGAAGGCTTTGAATGGATTGACGGTGCTGCAAAAGATGGCAGTGTCTTCGCATGGATACGCAAAAGCGGAGCAGACGACCCTGCGGTACTTGCAGTCTTTAACTTTTCGGGTGCAGAACATGCCGGATGGCGGCTGGGTGTGCCTGATGCGGGTCACTGGAGCAGGATATTCAGCTCGGATGCAGCGGGCTACGGTGGATGCGACCGCGGCACCGGGGAATTCATGTCCGACCCCGTCGCGGCACACGGGCGCGCAAATTCCGTGGAACTGAGCCTGCCGCCCCTGTCAGGACAACTGTTTATCCGGGAGAAGTCGGAGTGAACGAAATGAGCAACGCAACCGACGCCGCCGTGCGCCAGCATGAATCCGCGACCAACGAGCTGGCGGAGTGGCTGGTGGCAACTCAGCAGAGCGGACGACCGGCCTTTGAGGCCTCGCGGGAGATTGCCCGGCGGATGGGCGCTCTGCGGCGCGGCGATCTGTGCGAAGTGGTCTTCTGGGCGCCGGAAATTCAGGAACACCGCATACACGAAAGCGATGTTTTCATTGAAGTTCTTGTGCCCGAGGGCGGCATTGACACCCTGCGGGCGCGCCAGACCGTCGATTTCACGCTGCACCGGATTCCGGTTCGCCAGATTGATGCCTGGTGCGTTGCGGCAATCGAGGGCATGCAGGCCGGCACCCGCGACACCATCGGCAGTTTTTATTCGCTGGTCTGGCGCGATGCGGAACGGACCTGGCACCGGATCCATGACCCGCTGGCGGCCTCCCTGCCCTTCGGGCCTTTTGCACCGGCTGAATATTACGATCTTGCCGCCATGCAGGATGCACGCGAGGACAAAGCCTATTACGATGCGCTGCCCGGCGAGGGTGTGCATAAATTCGGGCCGGCAAGCAGCATTCTGCAAATTCATGTGCCCACGGCCACCGCCGGCATGAGTATCGCCGGGCTGACACGACATATCGAAACTCTTGCCGAACGCGTACGTCAGGGTGCGGAGCCGGAACCTGCCGACCGGGTGTTTCTGGGCTATGACGCAGTGCAGCTTCTGCCGGTCGAGCCGACGACCGTTTACGAGGAAGGGCCCGCTTTCTGGACCGAGATTGCCGGTGATGACACGCATCTCACGGTGGACATCCGGCGCCCTGACACAACGAACTGGGGCTATGACGTGGTGATCTCTGGCATGGCTGCAATCAACCCCGCAATGCTGGAAACGCACCGGCCTGACGAGCTGGTGGATCTGGCCGCGGCCCTGCACAATTTCCCCGGTGCGCCCAAGAAACTGATCTTTGATGTGGTCTACGGGCATTCGGACAATCAGGGGCTCAAGGCGCTCAATCATCACTATTTCGCCGGGCCGAATATGTACGGCCAGAACCTTAATTATCGTCACCCTGTGGTGCGTGCCGTACTCTTAGAGATGCAGCGCAGAAAAGTTGATTTTGGTGCGGATGGCGTGCGCGTTGATGGCGCGCAGGACTTCAAATGGTGGGATTCAGACAATCAGGAACTGCGGCATGACGACGAATTCCTGCAGGAAATGGCCGATATTGAGCAGAACGTAGCAGGACGCCGCTATCGCCCCTGGTTCATATTTGAAGACGGGCGGCCCTGGCCTGAAGAAGACTGGGAACTGTCTTCAACGTACCGCGCGGTCATCGAGAATCAGCGCGATGATGATGTGTTCCAATGGGGGCCTCTGACCTTCGCGCACAACACGCCGTTTCTCTATACGTTCTGGCTGACCAAATTCTGGCGGATCGAAGAGATCATCCGGCATGGCTCGAACTGGATCTCGGGCTGTGCCAACCACGACACGCTCAGACGCGGCACACAGATCAGCCCCAAGCTCAACATCAACACCCGGCTTGGCGACAGCCGGATGGAAATCCTCGACAAGGCCTATGACAACCCGGCCGCACAGATGCTGACCTATGCCGCCTTCCCGGGTGTGCCGATGGACTTTCTGAATGCCATGGCGCGGGCCTCCTGGGGGTTTATCCGCAATCAGGATGACAAATATGGTGTGAAAATCGTTGCTGAAGAAGCGATCAGCCTCGAATGGCAGGTGGACAGCTATACCTATTCAGAACCGGGATATTTTCGCAGGCTCAAGGCGCTCGGATTTGACGACCGCGATGGTCTGGCGCGGTTTTTCCATATCCTCGCGCCACTTGTCGAGGTCACGGAATACGATCTCGATCAGATGGCCGTGCTGCTGAACGGTGTCTCCCCGTCGCTTGACGGGCCGACGCCGTTTGATCCGGTGAAACTCAAGGAGATCGCCCGGGCCTGGATGGATGACATGCATGATTACTGCAATGTTTCCAACTATCTGGACCGTCTGGGCGATGCACATACCGATTATACGCTGAAACTGCGGAACTTTCGCGCGGACCGGCCTTGGCTGCGGGATAATTTTGCCGGGGACGACCGGTTCGACTATCTGCGGCCCACGCGCGGCTCCGTTGTTTTTTCGTCTCTGCGGCATGGACCGGACGGCGAAGACGTGCTGGCCATCGCGCATCTGGAAGGCCAGCCGATTGTTGATATTGATCCGACAAATGCCGGTGTCGCCGGTGACGGGAGCGGTGGCTGGGCGGTGGCTTTGCGCTCGCCCTCTATCGGGGAAGATTATCTGGGC
>CBDUCB010000277.1:0-4181 GCA_965365545.1 uncultured Roseobacter sp.
GCGAACATCCGCCAGTGGCGCAAGCCCGAGCCCTATAAGGGCAAAGGTATCCGCTATAAAGGCGAGTTCGTCTTCCGCAAAGAAGGCAAGAAGAAGTAAGGAACGCAAAAGATGGCAAACAGCAAAAGACAACTGTTCATCAAACGCCGCCTGCGCGTTCGGAACAAACTTCGCCGCACAAATGCGGGCCGTATGCGCCTGTCTGTGCACCGCTCCAACAAGAACATCTCGGTTCAGCTCATCGATGATGTGGCCGGCACAACAGTTGCCTCTGCATCCAGCCTCGAGAAGGATCTTGGTGTGGTCGGCAAAAACAATGTCGAAGCAGCCGCCAAAGTGGGTGCGGCGATTGCAGAACGCGCGAAAAAGGCAGGTGTCTCCGAGGCCTACTTTGATCGCGGCGGTTTCCTCTTTCACGGCAAGGTCAAGGCAGTTGCCGATGCCGCGCGTGAAGGTGGTCTGAAGATCTGAGACCTGAAAGGCGCCCTTTTGCGGGGCGCCTTCGATGATCCGGGGACATGCCGTCCACCAGGATTGAGTTCAATGGGCGCCACCTTTCGATACGGGCCCGTCAGTTAAAGGAAGTTCTCATGGCAGAACGTGATAATCGTCGGGGCAATCGCCGCGACCGTGACGAAACACCGGAATTCTCCGACCGCCTGGTCGCAATCAACCGTGTGTCCAAAACAGTCAAAGGTGGTAAGCGCTTTGGTTTCGCCGCCCTTGTCGTTGTTGGCGACCAGAAGGGCCGTGTCGGCTTTGGCAAAGGTAAAGCGAAAGAGGTCCCCGAAGCCATCCGCAAAGCCACAGAGCAGGCAAAGCGCCAGATGATCCGCGTACAGCTGCGCGAAGGCCGCACGCTGCACCACGATATGGAAGGCCGTCACGGCGCAGGTAAAGTCGTGATGCGGACGGCGCCGGAAGGTACCGGGATCATCGCTGGTGGTCCGATGCGTGCTGTGTTTGAGATGCTGGGCGTCAAGGACGTTGTGTCGAAATCCATCGGCTCTCAGAACCCCTATAACATGATCCGCGCCACCATGGACGGCCTGCGCAAGGAATCGAGCCCGCGCTCGGTTGCACAGCGTCGCGGCAAGAAAGTGGCTGATATTCTGCCCAAGCGCGAAGACAACGTAGAGTCTTCGGCGCAGGTTGCTGAGGAGGCGTAAACCATGGCCAAAACTATTGTCGTCAAACAGATCGGTTCGCCGATCCGCCGCCCCGCTAAACAGCGTCAGACGCTGATTGGCCTCGGGCTGAACAAAATGCACAAAACGCGCGAGCTTGAAGACACTCCTTCCGTGCGGGGCATGATCAATTCGATCCCGCATATGGTCGAGATCGTCGAAGAAAAAGGCTGACGCCACGCGCTCAGGCCTGACCGGAATGCCCTGCAGGAAACTGCGGGGCATTTTGCGTTTTCGTGGTCTGGTGAAGTGTGCGCAGTGTACCGGGAAGTGTGATACAATGACGCCCTGATGGTAGCATAAGGATGTCAGCCATGAAATTTCCCGAACGATCACTTTGCCTTTCGTTTTCAATCTGTCTGGTCTTTGCTCTGTTTGCCGGAGTTGCTGCGGCCGCAACCTGTGCAGAAGAACTGTCGGTCATCAAAACACAGATCGACGCGATGCCGGAAGACGCGGATAAACATGTGGCAGAGACGCAGTATGCCAAGGCGGAAAAGCGCCTTGAAGAAGGCAAAGAGCGCGCCTGCCTGCTTTATCTGGAATCAGCCCGGTCCGCGATTGAGGCTGAGCACATGAGCAATCGCTGAACCGGGCCTGCTGCAAGAGAAAAATGCGATGACTGCATATTTTTTCATCCTTATTTAACAGTTGTAACCGATAAAATTTGTATCAAATCGGATTAGCCGTATTCGGGGACAGGGTGGGCTAAAGGACGATACATGGTTGCTTATGCAGGCGCTGTTCCCGAAGCGGTTTCAACCCGGGTTCCTGTCGAAACGATGCGCTCTATGGCGGTGGTGCTGCTGGTCAGCTATCACGTGATCGGCACGGGCGATGGCGGTGGTCTCGATATCGCCTATCCTCATATGCTGCGGCTCTACGCAGACTTTTTCATTGATGTCCGAATGCCGTTCTTTGCGTTTATCGCAGGCTATGTCTACGCACTGCGGCCTGTCACTGCAGGGCATTACGCAATTTTTCTGGGCAACAAAGTGCGACGTCTGGTGATCCCGGGAATCCTGGCGATCACCGCCTTTGCCATCGTGGCCAATGTGGTCGGCACCCGGTTTGCCCAGCCGCTGAGTGATCTGTGGTATCTGCTGGTGACACCCTATGCGCATTTCTGGTTTTTACAGTCGGTGCTGGTCATCTTTTTGGTCTTCGGGCTGGTTGATGTGGTGCTCAGCCAACGTTTTACTGTCATGCTTCTGGTGGCGTCGGGCGCACTCTGTCTCTCGGGCTTCCGGTTCGAAACCAGCGTAATGTCGGTGAATGGTGCGCTTTATCTGCTACCGTTCTTTCTGACCGGTGTGGTCTTGCTGCGGCACGGCACCGAAATCGCCGAGGAGGCTGAGAAGCTGACGCTGGTGCTGCTTGTGCTGGCCGTGGCCTGCGCTTTCTGGAATATTCGTGTGCTCTATGAAACCGGCGTATTCTCAATGGTTCGTAGTGATGTGCAGAGCCTTGGCTTTGGAATTTCTGTCTGTCTGCTTGCCGCAATGTGGTGCCCGAGGTTGCCGCTCCTTGAGCGCCTGTCGCCCTACGCGTTCACGATTTATCTCTATCATATTTTCGGGACAGTGCCGGCGCGTATGTTCTGTGATGCGCTGGGCATCGGACAGACGAACCTGCAGTTTGTGCTTGGTCTTGCGGGCGGGCTCCTTATCCCGGTGCTGATCTGTGAGACCGTACAGCGGATGCCCGGTCTCAGCACGCTGGTTACCGGGCGGCAGCGCAGGCTGCGTGGTGGCCTTGGCGCGCCTTGACGCAGACCGCATCGCCGGATAGAGAGCTACGTCTGCAGGGGTCACCTGCGACTCAGATGTAAACGCCGTGGTCGGCCACTCCCGTCGCTGGGGGTCGCATCCGGCAAAAGGAGAAGCGACATGAAACTGAACGAACTGAGTGATAACGAAGGCGCCACCAAGAAACGCAAGCGCGTTGGCCGTGGTCCGGGTTCCGGCACCGGCAAGATGGGTGGCCGTGGTATTAAAGGTCAGAAAGCCCGCTCCGGTGTGGCGATCAACGGCTATGAAGGCGGCCAGATGCCGCTGTATCAGCGTCTGCCCAAGCGCGGCTTCAATAAGCCGAACCGCAAATCTTTCGCTGTGGTGAACCTTGGCCTGATCCAGAAATTCGTCGATGCCAAGAAAATCGATGCCAAAAAGGCGATCACCGAAGATGTCCTGATCGAAAGCGGCCTCGTGCGTCGTAAACTTGATGGAATCCGGGTGCTGGCCAAAGGTGATGTGACTGGCAAACTGAACATCGAAGTCACGGGTGCCTCGAAATCAGCCGTTGCTGCGGTGGAAAAAGCCGGCGGGTCGCTCAGCGTGGCGGCACCGGTCGCGGAAACGTCAGAGGCCTGAGGCCCCAGTTCAGGCTTGTGGGCGGCGCAATCGCCGCTTACATAAGCACTCAAGTTTTCCATTGACGCCGCCCCGCCGGGAAACGGCCCGGGCGGCGTGTCCGTATCGAAAGAGAGCCCTTCATGGTATCTGCCGTTGAAAGTATGGCCGCAAACACCAGCTGGTCCGCGCTGGGAAAAGCGACCGACCTTCGTAACCGTATCTTTTTTACGCTGGGTCTTCTGATCGTTTACCGCCTTGGTACATTTATTCCTGTGCCGGGCATCGACGGTGTTGCCCTGCGGGAGTTTATGGAGCAGGCAGGCCAGGGTATCGGCGGCATGGTCTCCATGTTTACCGGCGGTGCACTCGGACGGATGGGCATCTTTGCCCTCGGCATCATGCCCTACATTTCTGCTTCGATTATTGTGCAGCTCATGACGGCCATGGTGCCCCAGCTTGAGCAGCTCAAGAAAGAAGGCGAACAGGGCCGCAAGAAGATCAACCAGTACACGCGCTATGGCACTGTATTTCTTGCGACATTGCAGGCCTACGGCCTCGCGGTAAGCCTGGAGGCCGGCGATATTGTTACTGACCCGGGCCTCTTTTTCCGCATGTCCTGCGTGATCACGCTGGTCGGCGG
>CBDUCB010000278.1:0-4158 GCA_965365545.1 uncultured Roseobacter sp.
CCGAAGGCGGTACAGGACCAGGCGGCGATGGTGCTGTCGGTCAGGGCGGTCAGGCTGGTGCCGGCAACGGTGCGGTCGGCGCCATGGGTGACGGTGGCCAGGCCACGGGCAATGCCGGTGACGGTTCGGTCGGTGACGGTGGTCTAGGCGGCTCTGGCGACGGCGGTGCCGGTGCGACAGGCGACGGTGGTGACGGTGCTGCAGGTGCTGCTGGTGACGGTGGTGACGCCGCAGGCAGCGGTGACGCCGGCAACGACGTTGACGGTACTGCGGACGCCACAGCCGATACAGGAGATGGCGGCCTGGCTGACATCTTCTCGGAAAGCGACACCGACGGCTCAGCCGAAAGCATGGCGGAAGCCATCTCCGGCTACGGCGGCGACGCCTCCGGAGAACAGTCGGCAACGACCGACTCCGGTAACAACTCCGGCGGGGCCAATACCGCAATGTCCGGTGAGATCGGCGCAGGCGGTGCGGCCAACGCGGTTGGTGGTGCCAGCGGCAATGCCACAGGTGGCACATCCACCGGTGGTGCGGCTGATGTCGGCGACGCGCTCGGCGGCATGGGCGGTACAGCCAGCAATGGTGCAGGCGGTGCAGCTGACAACGGTGTCTGGGGCTCTAACAACGGTGATGACGGATATGTCACCGGCGAGTCCTATGCGTCGGCTGCAGCAGCGGTTGAGACCATGGCGTTCAATCAGAGCATCGTACTGGGTGCGAATGTCCTGGGGAACTCGGTCGATATGACAGTTGTCGGCGGCTCCATGAGCTCGAACTACGTCGGCGACGATAACGACGCGTAGACAGGATGGCCCGGGGCCGGGTAACCGGCCCCGGGCATTTCAGAATTACTGCGAAGATAAGATTTCAGATAGTCAGTGAAGGCGGAAAACATGAGCCTCGACAGAACATCAGAATCCATCGCGCATTTTTCAGGATTGTTTGAAAAGACGCTGGAAGAAGCGAGACTGCGCCAGGATTATACCGAGTTCAAACACTCCCGGGCAAAAGAAGCCGAAGATGTTATGTTTGAATTCGGCGCAGTGCAGAATAAGACACCCTACAAACTTGGTGAATATGATCCGGGCGTCCGTTTTATCCCCGTTCAGCCCCAACCTCCTTTACAGGATGGCCAGGCAGGCCCTGCGGCTCCGTCTGCGCCGGACGCGCCCGCGTTTGGTGGCGGCGCAATTGAATTACCGCCGGCTGACGAGGGCCGTGGCACAGAGGTCAGCGGCCCGAATATGATGCCGGTCCTGCCGTTTGTGCAGATCCCGGCCACTGTCGTGACGGTAACGCTTCAGTCAATCACACTGCATGACAATGATATTTTCGGAGATGTAAGCAACCTCGGGTTCCTCCCGACCGGCCTGTTGCAGATGCAGCTGTTGGCCGTGACACATCTGGTCAAGGCGCTGACCCCCTGGTCAGCTCAATCAGTTGCCCAGGAAGTGATGGCCGACCCCGGCGCTCTCGTGGCCTTTCACAGCAAACTGGAGGCACTGGAAAACGTATCTTATTCCTTTGCGACCGTCGCATCCGATGAAGAAGTTTCCGGTATCCGCATCAATGGTGCGGTCGCCTCCGAAATCCCTGAGTTCGGGGATATCCTGCCGGCGTATATCAAAAACAAACGAGATGCGGCGGAGGAAGAAGAGGCACTGGAAAACGCCGACCACCCCGAAGGCCACGGCAAGGCCGAGCCCGGGCTTTTCGCCAGCCTCGATGCCGGCATTACGTCCTATGCCAATTCGGCCCATAACGTCACCACAGGGGCCAACGAGGCCCAGAACATCGTGGACATTCATACCAGCTGGATTGACGCCGGCGTTATTGCGGTCGCGGGCGACTATGTCAGTCTGGACGCAATTTCTCAGATCAATATTCTCTCCGATCACGATTACAGGGACGCGGTGCCATACGCCGGCGCCGAAGATACATCAAAGGCCTATAATATTTCCGCCGTCCGGACCGAAGAGGCGGACAGCGCACCCGGTGGGGGCTCTGAGCTGCCCGTGGTCTGGAACGTCGTGCATTTTGAGGGTGACGTGACCGTCGCCAATCTGATCAAACAGGAAACACTTGTGACCGATACTGATCAGATGCAACTCACCTTTACGGCAAATTCGACCGCCATTATCGCCGGTGAGAATGAGACCACCAACCTCGTGAATGCGGCTGAATACGGCGCCGGCTATGACCTGATTTTCGTCAGCGGGTCGATGACGAATTTCAACATGATAAGCCAGACGAACGTGCTGCTGGACGACGACTATTTTTCAGGTCCCGGTCTCACCGGAGCCACGCTTTCGGGTGCCGACAATCTTCTGCACAACAAAGCCGAAATCAAAAAGCAGGGCAAAGACACCCACGTGGAAGTTGCGGAAGAATTCAGGGAAGCGATGAAAGACCTCAGCAAAGGGGTCGGCGATCTGATGAAAACAATCGCCAAAAGCGAGATGTTCGCGGGGCTGGCGGCGTTAAAAGTTCTCCAGATAGACGGAAATCTGACGCAGCTGAACATCGTCGATCAGGTCAACCTGATTGCGGACCAGGACCAGATACACATGGGACTGGATGCAATGAAATCACCGATTGATCACGTCCCCGCCAGCATCACAGCGGGATCAAACCTGCTGTCAAATAATGTTCTGATTGACGCGGCCGGATACGATTCAGATGTGATGGCGGGCGGCGATTACTATGATGAGGCCTTTCTCTATCAGGCTGAACTCATTGACACAGGTGCTGATCCGACAGGGGTCAGCGTGCACGATCTTGCCTCAGAAGCAGTGGCTTTTCTGGCGGATGACATGATCTCAAAGACAGTCTCCGAAAAACTTGAAGAAGCGGGATTTGCTTACGACGCTGACACCGGCGGACACACGCTCGATGTTATGCAGTCGATGCTGGCCTGAAAATAAGTACGAATTCTGAGGTGACCAGTGAAAGACACGACCGATCAGGCCGAAGCGCATCCTTCTGAGGAAATCAAACCATTGCTATTGCGCGAATGCGACCGCGTACCCGGACCGGATGAGCCCGGCACGCGCACAGCGCGACCGAAGATCAACGTAACGATAGATGCAGAGGCCCATCAGCCGGTGGCGGCCGGTGCCGGGGGCAGGCCTCCTGGCAACGGAAACGGCACTGGTGGCGGAGGAGGCGGAGGACATTTTCATAAACGCCTGAAGCCCCAGGATTTCTCAGCAAGCCTCAAAACGGGCAAGGCTGCGGTCCGGCGCAATCTTGCGGTTGTGATGGTGCTGACCTTTGCCACAAATATCCTCATTCTCGCCATCCCTGTGTACCTGTTTCAGATATCAGACCGGGTCCTGACCAGCCGTTCAACTGATACGCTGATCATGCTGACGATCGTCATCGCAGGTGCGGTTGTGATGCAGGCGGTATTCGATGCAATCAGACGGTTCATTCTGATGCGAACGGCCGTTGAGGTCGCCGCGAAACTGGGCGCGCCGATCCTGAGTGCGGCAGCGGCGGCGTCTCTTAACGGCACCGGAAAGGAATATCAGACCCTGGGCGACCTGCAGCAGGTCCGTGGTTTTATCGTGTCGGGTACTCTGATCTCATTTCTCGATGTCCCTTTCGCGCCTCTTTTCATACTTGCGATCTTTCTGGTGCATCCCGACCTCGGAATGATTGTCGTTGTGACATCTCTGTTGCTGCTGGTCATCGCGCTGATCAACCAGCGGGCCACGGAAAAACCGTTTGCCAGAGCAAACCTTGCGCAGGCCAAAGCGAACATGCATCTGGATTCCATGTCCCGCAACAGCCAGATCATCAACGCACTGGCCATGATCCCCGAGGCGGTTGTTTTATGGGGCAAGGACACCGCGGCGTCGCTTACGGCACAGGTCAGCGCACAGGACCGCAACATCGTGTCTGCCGCCTGCTCCAGAGCGGTTCGTCTGCTGACCCAGGTGGGCATGCTCGGATGGGGTGCTTTTCTGGCCATTCAGGGCGAAATCAACGGGCAGCAGCTTCCCGAGGCCGCACGGGACGAGGTGACCCGCGCCTACGTGGAAGACGAGGTGCTGGTTCGAGAGGCATTTCGGCGGGGTGTCGATCGCGCAGACCCTCGGGTTCGTGGAGCGCTTCTGGGCTCGATGTGGCGAGACCTTGCAGATCGTTCTG
>CBDUCB010000279.1:0-4148 GCA_965365545.1 uncultured Roseobacter sp.
GGACGGGCCTCTCAGTCCTTCAGAAAGTCTGACACCTCCCGTAGAAACCTCTGCAGACAAGGATCACTGTCCAGCATCACATGGTTGCGCCCTTCGAGCGGTATGAACCTCGCACCCGGTATGCTCGCGGCCATTTTCCTGCCTTCCTCAAAGGGCGCGCGTGCATCATCGCGGACATGGAAAACAAGGGCAGGCGCTTTGACGTTCTGCAACTCTTCAGAGATATCGATACTGTCGATTGCCAGCTGAATGCTCGCCGCATTTTCAGGTGGTGTGGCGCTTCTTTGCAACCGGGTGAAGCCCGACAACTGGTCCGCACTGGCATCGGGCATAAAGAACGCGCCGAACATCCTCACATAGGCATCAAGCTCCTTGCCCCAGCCCTCCCTGATCATAGTGATAAAGGCGTCGCTTTCGGCTATCTGACCTTCCGAGCCGCGCATCCTGCGTCCCCGGGCATATCCGCCGCAGAGTACAAGCTTGTTCACCCTGTCGGGATAACGCGCGGAAAAAGCCGCAGCGATCGCCGCGCCCTGAGACTGGCCGATCAGCGATACCCTGTCGTGCCCGAGCGCATCAATTACGCTTGTCAGATCCTGAACGGAGGCATCCAGCGAGAAATCAGCGATCTCCCGGTCAGACAGACCGCTGCCGCGCGCATCGTACCGCACGACCTGATGGTCAGGCGTCAGCAGAGTGTTGAGCGCCCGGCGCATCGGGATGCGAAAATCAAGTTCAAGATGCGTGAGCCAGTTTGAAACCGAAACCACGGGCGGGCCGCTGCCGGCGGTGGCAAAGGCGATACGGACACCATCCGGCGTGGTGCAGAACCGGATCTGCTGCTCGATGTCCGCCGGTGCGCCGGGCTGCACCACACCCCTCTGAGCCAGGGCAATCTGAAACACATCCACCGGCGAGGGGATGTTTTTAACGTGGCAGGGGCCAAGCCCGGCGATGGTAATTTCTGCGCTGTCGCTGATGTGTTCGCGGACGTTACCGGAAATGCAGATCGTACCCGGTTCAGCAAGGCTTTCCATGCGGGCTGCGAGGTTCACGCCATTGCCAAAGAGATCGGCACCATCAACGATTACGTCACCGAGGCTGATCCCGATCCGCATTCTGATCGCTTCTTCAGGGGGCCCTGCGTTCTGTCTTTCCGCCATCAGCGACTGTATTTCCACGGCGCAGTTCACCGCATCGTTGACGCTCGCGAATTCCACCAGAGCACCGTCACCCATCAGCTTGAATATCCGGCCGCCGTGACGTCTGACGGCAGGCTTGAAGACGCGGGCGAGGACCTCTTTCAGACGGGCGTGGGTTCCGGCTTCGTCACCGGCCATCAGGAGCGAGTACCTGACCACATCGGCTGCAAGAATTGCAGCAAGCTTTCTGTGATCCTTTGATCCCGGCACGCTGTCCCCGCAGTTGTCTGGCTGAACGGACAATATTAAGCGGCCTTGCTTCTGTCCACTTGTCAATGGCGGCAAGGCGCCCGGCGGATGCGGCGCGCCCGTTGGGCGGCCGGACAAATCGTTGTGCAGAATGACACCTGATTGCCTGCCGGCTATGTTTTGCCTTATCTGTTTTAAGCAGTTCGGTTCAAAAACAACGGACCGGCGCAGGAGGCCCGGATATGCAATATCACCTTGAAGGGTTCCGTGCAGGTGATCCGTCCCGCATGCCGGCCGCGCGCAAACAAGCGCGCGACGCTGTTGACGTGCTGATTGTCGGATGCGGGCCGGCGGGGCTTACGCTGGCCGCACAGCTCAGCCTGCTCGGGGATATTTCCGTGCGGATCGTCGAACGCCGGTCCGGACCCCTTGAAGTCGGGCAGGCAGACGGTATTGCCTGTCGCTCGGTTGAGATGTTCGAAGCCTTTGGGTTCGCCGACCGCGTGATTAAAGAAGGCTACCAGGTCAATGAGGTAAGTTTCTGGCGACCCGGTCCCGATGGCGCGACACTGACGCGCGCCGACCGTATCACAGATGTCGAAGATGACCTGTCCGAGATGCCGCATATTATCCTGAGCCAGGCGCGCATCCATGATTTTTACCTGCAGATCATGGCAAATTCTGCGCGCCGTCTGGTGCCTGATTATGACCGCGAACTGCTCTCGCTTGAACGCGATGACAGACATCAGTTTCCGGTCACGGCAGTACTGGCACGGACGGGCCGGCCCGCAGAGACTGAAACGATCCGGGCGCGATATGTCGTTGGCTGTGACGGGGCACGCAGCACCGTGCGTTCCGAACTGGGCCTTGCGCTAAGGGGCCGCTCCGCACGGCAACTCTGGGGCGTGATGGATGTGCTGGTACGGACAAACTTCCCCGATATCCGGCTAAAATGCGCAATCCAGTCCGCGGATCAGGGCAGCATCCTGATCATACCGCGTGAAGGCGGCTATATGGTCCGCCTTTATATCGAGCTGGATGCTCTGGGTCCTGATGAACGCGCGGCTGATCGTGCCGTCACCCCGGACGAGCTGATCGACAAGGCGCGCCGCATACTTGCGCCCTTTGTATTTGACGTGGCCTCAGTGGCATGGTGGTCCGCCTATGAGATCGGGCAGCGCGTCTGTGATAGCTTTGATGATGCCGGAACCACCGGGCAGGGCGCGCAGACGCCGCGCATTTTTATCGCCGGCGACGCCTGCCACACGCACAGCCCCAAGGCGGGGCAGGGCATGAACGTTTCTATGGCCGACGCTTTCAATCTTGGCTGGAAACTGGCCGCAGTACTGCGGGAGCAGTCGCCTGCTGCGCTGCTCGACACCTATTGCGCAGAGCGTCGCGCGAAAGCGCAGGAACTCATTGATTTTGATCGCGATATGGCGCGTCTGTTCAGCGAAAAACCGGAAACCGGGCAGGATGCGGCGCGCTTTCAGGCTTATTTCAGGAAACACGGGCGCTACACTGCCGGGGTCGAGACCTGCTATGGCCCCTCGCTGATTACCGGTGACACGCTCCATCAGAGCCTCGCGACCGGTTACCGGGTCGGGACGCGTTTTCACTCCGCCCCCGTGATACGGCTGGCGGATGCAAAACCAATGCAACTCGGTCACGCATTAAAGGCCGACGGGCGCTGGCGGATTATCATTTTCGCGCCGCAATCCGATACGGGCACAGCAGAGGGCGAGGTCGGTGCCATGTGTCTGAAGCTCAGGGACCTGGCGCACCGTGTCTCGCCATCCGGCGCGGACCCCGACGCGGTCATTGATGTCCGTGCGGTCTATCAGAACCCGCACCGGCGCACAGACGTCTCAACGCTGCCTGACCTTCTGTTACCGAAGAAAGGGTCACTGGGCCTCACCGACTACGAAAAGGTTTTCTGTCCTGATCCGGAACGGGGCGATATTTTTGATATGCGCGGAATTGATCGAAAACGGGGCGCGGCTATTGTTGTGCGTCCCGATCAGTACGTCAGTCTCGTGGTCCCGGTCACCGGTAGTGCGGAAATCGAGGAGTTCTTTTCGGGTGTGCTTCTGTCCTGACTGCCCGATGATGTCATTTCCGGGCGCGGCAGGCTTGCTGGCGAGCCCCTGGTTCCCGGAATTGCGAACAGCGAACTGCCCGGCAGAGCCGTTCGGTGCTGAAAAGTCGGAGGCGGAGTGGTCCGCACCGTCACGAGGCCCCCGCGCCGTATGCAGGCGTATCCGGGCGCCGTCTTCGGGTTTGGATGTATGAAGACGCGAAGGTTGCCGGACTACCGGACATACAGGAAATAAAGGACGTGCTACGCGCGCGAAATGCGTTCAGAAAGACGCTGCGGAGCAATGCTGAAAGGAGAGCAGATGAGTACGTTTGATGAAGACCTTTTTCTGAAGGGGCTTGAGCAACGCAAGGCGACCCTGGGCGCGGATTATGTGGACAGGAACCTTGCCGCAGCGGATGATTTTACCCGTCCATTTCAGGAGGCAATGACCGCATGGTGCTGGGGTTTCGGGTGGGGGGATGATGTGATCGACGCAAAGACCCGCTCGATGATGAATCTGTCAATGATCGGTGCTCTGGGGAAAATGACCGAATGGGAAATCCACTGCCGGGGCGCTCTTAGAAATGGCGTCAGTCAGGACGAGATCCGCGCGATCATCCATGTCATCGGCATCTACTGCGGGGTCCCGCAGGCTCTTGAATGCTTCCGTGTGGCGA
>CBDUCB010000280.1:0-4142 GCA_965365545.1 uncultured Roseobacter sp.
CGCTGAGCCGCCACAGGAACGGCATATTGAGCCCCAGCGATTTGACCGTGTCCCATACTCCTATCATCTCAATCACAACTGTGTCGTGACACCGCGCACCCGAAAAAGCCCGCGCGGCATCAGTGCCGGGGTCATTTTCATAGTGGCGATAAATCTCGCGGATATTGCGCTCGGTTGCCTCTTCGGCACGCAGCAGGCCCACCAGATCGATGATACCCGCAAGGCTGCGCACCGCATAGGCGCCGCGCGAATAGCCCATCAGGAAAATCCGGTCGCCGGGCCGGTAGCGCGACGCGAGATAGCCATAGGCGCGGCGGATCTGTCGGTTGATGCCACGCCCTGCGAACACATCCATCGCCGTGCGCCAGTTGCTCCATTGCAGCCCGGGTTCGTAATAAACCGACACCCGACCGCCCGTCTCACGCATCAGCTTATAGGTAATCCCGGCGTGCGTTTCAAACCCGGGCTCCAGCGAGGACATCGTTCCGTCGAGAATGATCACATGGGTGACAGTCCCGCGGCGCGGCGCAAAATCGCTGGCCGGGCGGCGCCATATCCTGCCCCGCAGCCAGCCAAGCAGGCCCTTATTGCGCTGCAATGTCCTCACTTCTGATCAGCTCCCAGACGTTATGAGGGGTGAAGGGCATGTCTGCCTGCCGCACACCCCGCTCCCAGAGTGCATCCTGTACCGCATTCGCGACAGCAGCCAGCGCACCGACGGTGCCTGCCTCGCCACAGCCCTTCATACCCATGATATTAGCGGTCGAAGGTACCGGCTCGGAGGTGAAACTTATATGGGGAATGTCGCCCGCCCGCGGCAAGGCGTAATCCATAAACGATGCCGTGAGCAATTGTCCTTCAGTGTCGTACACAACCTGCTCGGTGATCGCCTGCCCGATGCCCTGAACGACCCCGCCATGCACCTGGCCTTCGGCCAGCATCGGGTTGATAAGATTGCCAAAATCGTCAACGACGCAATAGCGGTCCACAGTGGTCACTCCGGTTTCGGGATCAATCACTACCTCAGAAATATGGCAACCGTTGGGAAAGCTGCGCGCGGGTAGTTTTGCGCGGGCCTCATGGCTCAGCAGGTCCTCGCGCCCGGCCGCGCGGGCCAATTCAGCAACCTCCAGCATCGTCGGCGTCAGGTTCGAACCCTCTGCCCGGAACCGCTCGTCATCAAAGCTGATCTCAGCGGCCGGCACCCCCATTTCATCGGCAAGAAAGGCCTTGAAGGCCTCCGTCATCACATCCACGGCGGCCAGTGTCGCGTTGTTCTGCACGGTCACGGACCGCGACCCGCCAGTGCCGCCACCTTTGGCAATCCGGTCGCTGTCACCCTGCACAACCTCAATAAGATCAGCGGGAATACCCGTCTGATCCGACAGGAAACCGGCATAGACTGTCTCGTGCCCCTGACCTGTGCTCTGTGTGCCGACAAAGATCGTCACCGTACCATCCTCATTAAACGCAACACGCGCGCCTTCCGAAGGATCGCCCAGAATACTTTCAATATAGTAACAGATGCCAATTCCGCGCATCAGACCCTTCCCGGCATCTTTTGCACGGCGCGCGTCAAAGCCTGCAACATCTGCTTCCGCCGCCCCCCGCGCCATCACACGCGCGAAATCGCCCACGTCATAGGTCTCCCCGGTGGCCGTGTCATAAGGAAACTGGTCCGGTTTGATAAAATTGATCCGGCGCAGCTCAAACGGATCCACGCCAAGCTCGCGCGCTGCACGGTCCATCAGCCGCTCCAGCACATAAATAGCCTCAGGTCGCCCCGCCCCCCGATAGGCGTCGATCTGCACAGTGTTGGTGTAATAACCTTCGACCTGCAGCCAGGTGGTCTGCACATCATAGCACCCCATCAGCACCCGGCTGAAAAGCTGCGTCTGGATGGGCTGGCCAAACTGCGAATTATAGGCGCCGAGGTTGCATTTCGTGCGCACCCGGTAGGCGGTAATTTTGTTATTTTCGTCGAACGCAAATTCCGCCAGCGAGGTCAGATCGCGCCCGCCGTTGTCACTCAGCATCGCTTCGGTGCGGTCCGACATCCAGGCGACCGGTGTCCCGAGGTCGCGCGTCGCATGGGCGCAGAGAAAATACTCCGGATAGGCAAAGGCCTTCATGCCGAACCCGCCGCCCACGTCCGGAATTGTCACATGTACCGCTTCCGGATCGAGGTTCAGGGCCTGCGCGATCTGCGCCTTATGCGCCCAGACGCCCTGCGCGCCCAATGCCACATGCAGACGGCTTCCGTCCCATTCTGCCAGACATCCGCGCGGCTCCATCGCGTTGCAGATGATGCGGTTGTCTCCGACGTCCAGCGAGACGCGCCGGGCGGCTTTGGCAAAGGCCGCCTCGGTGGCCGCTTCATCGCCCATGCCCCAGTCAAAAGCGCGGTTTTCCGGTGCCTCGGGGTGCACCAGCGGTCCGCCGGGCCCGAGATCGGTTTTGACGTCAAGATCATCATACTCAAGCTCAATGAGCTCTGCGGCATCCCGGGCGTCCTCCATGCTGTCGGCCACCACAAAGGCCACAGGCTCCCCGACAAAACGCATCCGTTCTTTGGCAAGAATCGGGCGCCTGGGGGCTGCCCCGTCTGTACCATCGCGGTTTTTCACAACTGTCGCGTTCATGTTGATGTTGAGCCCTGCCGCTTCAAGATCGTCCACGGTGTATACGGCGCGTACGCCCTTTGCCTCACGCGCGGCACTCACATCAAGGCCGGTGATCACGCCATGCGCCACCGGAGCGCGAAATACGACGCCCCGCAATGCACCCTGTGGGGCAATATCATCCACATAGCGGCCCTGACCGGTCAGAAACCGGACGTCTTCAACCCGTTTGACAGGCTGCGATTTGCCGAATTTGTCCATGAAAAAGGTCCTCTTAAGGGGGAGAAGGCTGTGCAGCGGAGAGTAGCCTGGCGCCAGCCCTTGTCCAGTCCACCGGGCACTCAAAAGCGGCGCGATGGTGAAACCCGGACAAACCGACTGCATAATGGTCAGCCGGCATGATGTGTGACGACCTGCGTCAGGATTTGCGTTATGACGGACCTGACGACATTTCACCCCGGCCAGGTCGGATCTCATTATTAAGGCGGGGGTTTCCCCGGACGCGCGGATAACCTTTGATGAGGGCCCGGCACCAGCCGCGCAGGCTGCTTTCCGTCAACTGATACATCCGAAGGGCTCTTTACGCCCGCCGCACTAGCACACTACGGTGTGGCGCGTGCGGCCCGGACGAAAGTCATTCTGGCGGGGTCTGCCGGTTGCGAGAGGGGTCTGCATATGAGCAACGCGAAAACGGGCCACGTGAGTTTCACGCAGATGAAAGACGGAACGGCGGAAGATTACGCCTTTCTGACAGAACACGAGATTGAGTATTCCAAAGGCACAGCATCGCGGCTTCTGAAGGCGCTGGTGAGCCTTGATGAGAGCCTGTCAGGCTATCAGATCACGCGTCTGGGCCACTCGCTGCAATCGGCCACGCGCGCCGAGCGCGACGGCGCGGATACCGACTGGGTCGTCTCGGCGCTGTTGCACGACATCGGCGATATATTTGCACCTTACAATCACGATGAATATGCGGCGACGATCCTCCGGCCTTTTGTGCGGGAGCAATGCGCCTGGGTGGTGGAAAAGCACGGCGATTTCCAGATGATCTATTACGGGCATCATGTGGGCGGCAATCCCGACAAGCGCGACGCTTACGCAGGGCATGTGTATTTTAACGACTGTGCGACATTCTGCGAGCGCTGGGATCAGGCGAGTTTTGATCCGGGGTATGACACGCTGCCACTTGAGCATTTTGCAGTCCGGGTCGGAGAGGTTTTCGCCAGACCCCCCTGGGACCCGGGCGTGCTGCGCCCCGGTGTACGGGTGCCGCTCGTCGCCGGCTGAGGCGCAGGTGGCAAGGCAAGCCTCCGACCGGCCATTGAGGCCTGCCGGAGGCTGCCCGGCTGCGCCGCGCCCGGCGCAATACCGAAAACGCAATGCGCGACCTTTCCCTTTGCGTTCTGCTCGGCTAGATCAGCGCTCAACATGTAAATGAGGGTGCGATCATGGCGCTGGACAAAACATTTGACGCGAAAGAGGCCGAAAACCGCCTCTATGCCGCCTGGGAAAAGGCCGGCG
>CBDUCB010000281.1:0-4139 GCA_965365545.1 uncultured Roseobacter sp.
CCGTACCGGATTAATTCACAAATTCATGGGCAGGGTCTGTTGAGCCGTCATCCGGCGACGATATCTTGCTCCGGTCAACCGGGGTCCCGCCCATTGAACTCAGAAGCAAACGCATCTGGGCCGCATGGCCCACGCGGAATGTTTCGCTGGTATCCATTGCAAGCCGCAATTCGACAGCCAGATTTAACAGTTGCCTGTCAGATCGTCCCAGCCACGGAAACTCAGTGCGGAATGTTTCCCAGATCGCACGCCTATTTACACAATAGGCCTTCGGCGCGGGGCCGAGCCTCTCAACAACCGGCGTTGACCTTCCGGCATATCGCTTGCGGTTTTTGGTCGCCGCACCTGTGATCTGCGCCAGTTCCTGCGGCAATCTGTTTCTCGCCATGTTCAGTCTCTCTCATTTGTGGCAACGCAAAATTGCCTGCCCGCGCCGGTCCCCTGACAATTGCCAGAGAGATCAGCCCCACCCCCGCCAGGAGTTACAGAGGGGATGAGGCAGCACCTTGCCGGCTTGAACGCACGCGTAATCAGGGGCACGCATCCGGCTTTCCGATGTCGGGCTGGATCATCGCCCTCAAACTTAGCCCCTGTTCTCAGACGCCCTGACCGACGCCAGTGATCGTGTGGAATGCCGCCGCATGCTGCACTGCGATGTCCGCTCTGAGGTGGCAGACCAGTGTGTATTGCAGCCGGTCCATTGCGTAAGACCGCGATATCTCAACCCGGATATCTGAGCGGATACCGACCATCAGCTTTGAGAAGTCACCCACAAAGACCGTGGATTCATCCGAGCCTGCGCCACCGTCAACCGGGATGCTGGTTGTTGTCAGCAATGGAATTGATGCGAGAGCCGCCGGTGCCATCAGAGGCTGGCCATCCGCCGCTGTCAGACCAATGATTGTGCCTTCATCCCTCGGTGCCATGATGATTGCGGAAACCGGACCGGCGTTTGCACTTTTGATCGCAGTATGACCCGCAATGAGCGGTGCATAGTTTGTGAGTGCGCCATTAAGCGCCGCTGTCGAGATCCCGGACGTATTCGCAATCCCCGTGGGTTCCGGGGCGGAACCGCTGCCCAGAAGCGCCACGCGGTCCAGTTCAACAGCCAGCGCCGCAGCCATGATGCGCGGAAGTTCCGTCTCCATGTTCAGGCTGTCCTGCATCAGTTCGTAGCTGACTTTCACCAGCACGGCGAGAGACTTCGGCTGCAGTGGCACGTTCTCAAAAGTCGGGTCAGACTCTGCCACCAGCGCGTTTTCGAGACGCCATGCAGGAACAGGATCTGTCAGCACTTTTGCAATGTTGTTGGAGTCGCTGGTTAAAGGCACCGTCATGGCTCCGGCCCGCGTCACAACCGATTCAGCCCGCAGCCGGTCGATGAGCTGCGCGCTGAGTGCCGTCGGTGTCGTGTACCCGCCTGCTGAATCCGTGCCCTCAGCCAGCGCCCTGCGTTCTGCATCCGTTTTCGCGCCGGTGACCATCGCCCGGAAATAATGGCCAAGGCTCAGATCGCGGTAATTGCTGTCAGCGTCCTGCGCCCGTGCAAAAGTCGTAAAGCGCTGTTCGGGTGAAAGTATACTGTCAGACCGCTCATACCACGCATCGCCCTCGTCAGAGGCTGATCCCGCAGCATTTTGTACCGGACGACGCGCCAGCATTGCCGGTGTCTCTTCCTGATCGCGGGCATCCCGGACGCCGATTTCTGTCCGGATGTCCATTTCATCCTGAAGCGCCCGGTGCAGAGACATCAGGCCGTCAAAGCCGCTTTCAATCTCTGCGGCACGTTCTTCCGGTGTGCTGTCCGTGATTTTGTCGAGGCATGCCCGGCTATGGCGCGCAGAGGCTGCAGCCATGGACCGGAGCGCCTTCCATTCCAGCGCATGGGGTTCAACGTCTTTGAGGCTTTTGAAGCCTGCGGTATTGAAAAAATCAGCACAGTGCTTGCGCGCCGCGAGATCGTTTTTGGTTGAGATATTTTCCATCTGCTTTTTCCTTCAGACATGCCGAAATGCGCAAAAGAACGCCCCCCGGCTTAATGGGAGTTTTGTTCTTTCACGCGCGGGCACCACCGTTGCGGAAAAAGGATAAACAGGAACGACCACCAGCCGTTCCGTTGAGTGTTATATTATAACACTTATTACAACTGGTCAACATGATCCGGCCTTTCCTGCGCGGATCATTTCCCGTCGCGCCGCACAGGTGAGTGCACGCTCTAATGTGGCAACGCCTTCGACTTCCGCGTGAAGCTGGATTGCCCCTGTCATCAGCGCAGCATTGAGATAGCGGATGTCGCCGCCCTCCTGAGCGCATTGCTCCGTCGCCTGCTGAAGCAGAGCACGAACGCGCTGCATTTCACGGGCCATCTTCTGCTCTTCGATAAGACGGCGTTCTGTTTCTTTGTCTGTCATCATCTCTGCTCCTTTAAAAATCTTCGGGCCGTGGGGCGCGGTAGGCTTCAGGTGCCTCGTATTGCGGTGCTGGTCCGCGATCTGCTTTGAGATTTTCGAGCGCGTCGCCGGTGATTGCTTAAATGCAACCGTCCGGTGATCGCGTGAAATAACCGGGTGTCGGGCCGCAGGCCGCCAGGACGGGCAATCCGTCGATTGTGCCGTCGTGGTGGTCGTGCAGCTCCCAGAAGTGGCGTGGTGTGCCTGTTTCTGGTTCAGTTTTCATGCTCGTTTTCCTTGTCGAATTTCAGTCTCCTGCCCCGCTCGGAGTGGACAGGTGGACAGCTTTCCCAGGAGTTCTGGGATTGCGAGTTTTTCACCATCGCTGTCCACTCCACTCCCATGTAAATCAATGACTTAACCCATTTCTTTTTTTGCATGGGAAAGCTGTCCACCTGTCCACTACCGCCCCCCGGGGCGATGGCTGTCCACTCGCTGTCCACTCATGTCTGAGGCACATATCGGGCACTTCCTTTGAGCGCTCCCCGGCTGAACTTACCATCAGGGTCCAGCCTTCCTGACGCAGGATATCTGCCACGCGATCACTGTCCCTGCGGTTGCGTTTGTCCCTGTCCACACCAAGGCTTTCGAGGATCGGGGTAATCGCGACCTCAGCCTGGTCATGGCAGAAGCGCATCACGTCAGCGTGCCACGGATTTCAGACCATTCAGGAAGTCTTTCAGCGGATCGTAACTATTGCTGCGGCAGACGTTGCGCACCGCTGAGATGACAATATCAACGCCCGCCCTCGGAAAGCCGTTCTGATTAAACCATGCCTGAACGACGATGTAATCGTCGTCCTGAACCTCGCGGGGGAAGGTTTTGGGAATGTCGCCCGGTGCCGCTTTCAGAAATTCCCTGCGCATTGTGAACTCGTTGAAGCCCAGAACGCCTGACCAATCAGGATGCTCGGTCAAAACGGCGATTGCGATTGCTACGTTCCAGACCGGGCGGCCCTGTTCGTCGCGCACCAGTCGTTCAATTTCGTTGTGGCGGAAGGCACTGCCAAGGGTTGAGCGTTCGGGCGCGGCTGTCCATCTGACGTGGCTGCAGGCCCCCTGTTACAGGCGACAGCGCGCCCTTTGTGCTGCCTGCCGATTGCCGACAGATCCGCGCCGGAACCCCTTGCCAAGGCCGCAATGGTGCCTTTGCCCACGCCTTTGCCCGGTGTGAAAGTCTGCCATTTATCTGCCACCTCACCTGGTTTGTATTTGGCCCCGCGCGCGCTCCACCGGTCAGCCAGCGCCAGACCATCACCACTGCCGTCGGTGTGGCCATGCAAAGCCATCAGAACGGCACACCACTGGTCGTAGCCCCCGGCGTCGGGGTCGATGTAGCCCAGCATGTCGACCACTTCTTCCAGCCCGGTCTGAGTATTCATTAAGCCAGACGATGGCACTGCCGCGCGTTCGGAAAGTTTCGGACGTTGTGCTTCTTCGATCCTGTCGAGCAACCATTGCGGCGCGTCGTCCAGATCAAAAAAGCCGGGCGGGTTGCTCCATTTGTAAGCAGTGCCATCAGATTTGACGCTGGGAGGTGCCAAAACCATTCCGCCTGCCCCGCGTACATCGATGCCAGGTGCCAGTTTGCCTGCGTTGGTCTGGATTTCGAGGCCGTCGGGATAGCGGAAATAGTAGTGCTGCCCACCGCTTGGCGTGGTCGCCTCTATTGTATGTGGCAGATCGTGTT
>CBDUCB010000282.1:0-4138 GCA_965365545.1 uncultured Roseobacter sp.
ATCTCTATTATGAAACCCGCTACTTTCCAGAGGCCTTTGGCGGGGAGTTGCGCTTTACCGCCAATGCGCACAGCCATTTCCGCTATTCCGATGAGGATATCATCGGCCGCGACGTCTCGCGGGTGAACGTCGATACCGACTGGCTGCGCGGCTGGACGCTGCCCGGCGGGTTGCGCGCGGATGCAACCCTTGGGCTCTCCGCAGATCTCTTCAACATCACCCAGGACAGCACGACACCACAGAACCAGACACAGCTGAGCCCACGCACGGCACTGGCGCTGCGGTATCCGCTTGCAAAGGCTTCTCAGAACGGTGTGTCGCACCTTCTTGAGCCCGTGGCGCAGATCGCGTGGACCGGCGGCGACCGCCTCGATATCCCCAACGAGGAGAGCACACGCGTCGAATTTGACGGCGGCAACCTTTTGTCCTTATCCCGGTTTCCCCGGGCAGATCGTCGGGAACGGGGCACCGTCGGGGCCTGGGGGGTTAACTGGTCGCGCTACAATCCGCAGGGCTGGGACAGTTCGATGACGCTGGGACAGGTGGTGCGGGCCAAAGCGGATGACAGTTTTACGGTGTCATCCGGCCTGACCGGCACAAGTTCCGATCTGTTGCTGGCCGGGCAGTTCAAAACGCCCGGCGGTTGGGATATTACGGCGCGCACGCTCTTTAATGATGCCTTCGATTTTACCAAGGCTGAATTCCGCGGCGAATACAGCACGGGTCGGGGCAGGATCGGCGGCACCTACATCTGGCTCGATGAGGACGAGGACATCGGATCCGTCGGCAACGTGTCGGAAATACTGCTCGATGGATTTTACCGGGTGGACCGTCACTGGACGACCCGGGCCAACTGGCGCTACGACTTCTCTGCCAATGGTGCTGTCACGGCGGGTGCCGGCGTGAGCTATAACAACGAATGCGTGTCGGTTGACTTCTCTGTGGACCGGCGCTTTACCACCTCGACAAGTCTTGAGCCATCGACCACTCTGGGGTTAAACATCGGCCTTAACGGCTTCTCGGCCCGCAAGGGGACGGAAACATACACAAGAACATGCAAAAGCTAGGCAATATGAGCAGACTGAAAAGATTTGGCACCGCTGCGGCGTTTGCCGTGCTGGCGGCGGGCGCAGGTATGCCCGCGGTCGCACAGAACCTCTTTGCACCGGCCGTTCTGGTGAATGATGACGTCGTCACAGGATACGAGATCGAACAGCGGCTGCGGTTTCTGACCCTGCTGAATGCGCCGGGCGCCACACGGGACGCGGTGATCGAGACGCTGATCGACGAGCGTCTGCGCGAACAGGCAGTGGATGCCGCCGGTCTTGAGATCACGCCCGAAGGGCTGGCCGCGGGCATATCGGAATTCGCAGCAAGGGCCAGTCTCGAAGGCGAAGAAATGGTCTCCCGGCTGGAAGAGGCCGGCGTTGCGCGCGAAAGCTTCGAGGATTTCATCAGCATCGGTGTGACCTGGCGCGACCTGATCGCGGCACGCTTTGGCCGCCGGCTGGAGATCAGCGAAGACGAGATCGACCGCGCGCTGGGATCGACCACCGGTTCCGGTGGTATCCGCGTTCTGGTCTCCGAGATCATCATTCCCGCCCCGCCGGAACAGCGCGAAGAGGTCAACGCAGTGGCCGACCAGATCGCGGCCAGCGCTTCGGCGGAGGAATTTTCTGAATACGCCCGCCGCTATTCCGCCACCGCCACGCGCGATCAGGGCGGACGACTGCCCTGGCAGCAACTGAGCAATCTGCCGCCCGTATTGCGCCCGCTGCTGCTGGCACTGGCGCCAGGCGAGGTCACCGCGCCGATCGCCATTCCGGATGCTGTCGCCCTCTTTCAGCTGCGGGACATTGAAGAAACCGGCGACCCGGTCGAGGAATATGCGGCGATAGAATACGCCACCTATTACCTGCCCGGTGGTCGCAGCCAGGCCGGGCTGAATGCCGCGCGCAAGCTGCGCGCCCGGGTCGATATCTGCGATGACCTCTACGGCGTGGCCAAAGGCAAGCCTGAGGAAATTCTCGAGCGTCAGAGCCTGCCTCCCGGCGAAATCCCGCAGGATATCGCCATTGAGCTGAGCAAGCTGGATCCGGGCGAGGTGTCGACCGCACTGACCCGTTCCGGCGGCGAAACGCTGGTCTTTCTGATGCTCTGCGGACGGACGTCGGTGATCAACGAGGAAGTGGCCCGCGAGGATGCAGCGGCAGCGCTGCGTGAGCGCACGATCAACACATATGCACAAAGTCTGCTGGCGCAGTTGCGTGCGGATGCCCGTATCGTCTTTCCATGACTCTGCCGGATAAACCGGTTGTCATCAGCTGCGGCGAGCCGGCCGGGATCGGACCGGAGGTCGCGGCCGGAGCCTGGGCGATGCTGCGCGATGAAGTACCCCTCGCCTGGGTCGGTGATCCGCGCCACCTGCCCGCCGGAACACCCTTTGAAGAGATCACCGCGCTCTCTGAGGCAGCGAGCCTCTGTTCCCGCGCCCTGCCGGTCCTTGCACATACCTTTGCCCGCCCCGCCACGCCCGGCACGCCTGACGCGGCCAACGCCCGGGGTGTAATCGATGCAATAGAACGATGTGTCGGGCTGGTGCAATCCGGTGAGGCCTCGTCCCTCTGCACGGCACCGATCAACAAAAAGGCGCTGATCGAAGGCGCCGGCTTTTCGTATCCGGGACATACAGAATATCTCGGCGCGCTGGCCGGCGGCAGTGGCCGGGCGGTCATGATGCTGGCCTCTGAAGCACTGCGCGTCGTACCCGTGACCATTCACATCGCCCTGAAAGACGTCCCGGCCGCCCTGACACCCGCGTTGCTGCGCAGCACCATCGACATCACCCACACCGATCTGCAAAACCGGTTCGGCATCGCAAAACCGCGCATCGCCGTCGCGGGTCTGAACCCTCATGCCGGTGAAGGCGGAACCATGGGCCGCGAGGAGACCGACTGGATCGCGGCACTGATCGATGAGCTTGCGGCCGGCGGTATGAACATCACCGGGCCGCTGCCCGCGGACACGATGTTTCACCCCGCCGCGCGTGCCGGATATGACGTCGCCCTGTGCATGTACCACGATCAGGCGCTGATCCCGATCAAGACGCTGGATTTCGACCGCGGCGTGAACGTGACCCTTGGCCTGCCCTTCATCCGCACCTCGCCCGATCACGGCACCGCTTTTGACATTGCCGGAAAAGGCATCGCCAGCCCGGTCAGCATGTGTGAGGCGATTAAGCTGGCCCACCGCATGGCGGGTTCATCATGAGCCCCCGGACAGCGAAAGGCGCAGCCAGGGAAGCTTTATGAGCGCCATCGACACCCTGCCCCCCCTGCGGGAGGTTATCCGGACGCATGACCTTCAGGCCCGTAAATCCATGGGCCAGAACTTTTTGCTTGATCTTAACCTGACAGCAAAAATTGCGCGCCAGGCAGGTGATCTGAGCGCCTGTGATGTACTGGAAATCGGTCCGGGCCCCGGCGGTCTGACCCGTGGCCTGCTGGCCGAAGGGGCGCGACATGTGCTGGCGATCGAGAAAGACGCGCGCTGCCTGCCACCGCTTGCCGAGATCGCGGATGCATATCCCGGACGGCTGACCGTGATCGAAGGCGACGCGCTGAAAACCGACCCGCTGGCATCGCTCACACCGCCGGTGCGCGTTGCGGCGAACCTGCCCTATAACGTCGGAACCGAACTTCTGGTGCGCTGGCTGACACCGCCTGACTGGCCGCCTTTCTGGGAAAGCCTGACCCTGATGTTTCAGCGCGAAGTCGCCGAACGGATCGTGGCGCAGCCCGGAGGCAAGGCCTGGGGCCGGCTCGCGATCCTCGCACAATGGCGTGCGGATGCGCGGATCGTGATGCAACTGCCACCCGAAGCTTTCACCCCGCCGCCTAAAGTCTCAAGCAGCGTGGTGCATCTGCAGGCGCTGCCAGAGCCGCGTTATCCGGCGAATGCGGCGGTACTGTCCCGCGTGGACGCCGCCGCCTTCAACCAGCGCCGTAAAATGCTGCGGGCCGCGCTGAAAGGCATCGCTCCTGATATCGAAGACCGGCTGATCGCGGCCGGGATCAGACCCACCGATCGCGCCGAGCAGATGCCGCTGGAGGGGTTGTGCGCTCTGGCCCGCATCATC
>CBDUCB010000283.1:0-4136 GCA_965365545.1 uncultured Roseobacter sp.
GGCGTTTTTCCCAGCCTTCAATGATCGGGTCGGTCCAGGCCCAGGCTGCTTCGACCTCGTCGCCGCGCATGAACAGGGTCTGGTTGCCACGGATCACATCCATGATCAGCCGCTCATAGGCATCAACGTGTTCGGCGTCATCATCCAGAGCTTCGGCGAATGTCATATCGAGGGGCACGTCGATCAGGCGCATCCCGCCCGGTCCCGGTTCCTTGATCGTTACACCCAGCGTGATGCCCTCGTTCGGTTGCAGGCGGATCGACAGCACGTTGCGGTGTTGTCCGGCATCCGGCCCGAAAATCGAATGCGGCGTTTCCTTGAACACCACGGATATTTCCGAGGACCGCGCCGCCATACGTTTGCCGGTGCGCAGGTAAAACGGCGTGCCCGACCAGCGCCAGTTGCTGATCTGGGTTTTCAACGCGATAAAGCTTTCCGTTTTGGAACGGGGGTCACCCACCGCTTCGCGGTAACTTGGATGCGTGCCCTCCTGCCCTGCTTCTGCTTCGTATTGGCCACGCATGATGTGGTGGGGCAGAACGGGATCAAGCGCGCGGATCACCTTGAGTTTTTCGTCGCGCACCGCATCAGGGTCGAACCGCGCGGGCGGTTCCATCGCGATCAGGCACAACAGCTGCATCAGGTGGTTTTGCACCATATCGCGCATGGCACCGGATTTGTCGTAATATTCGCCCCTGCCCCCGACCCCAACGGTTTCGGCCACGGTGATCTGGATGTGATCGACGTATTGCGCGTTCCACAAAGGTTCAAACAGCATATTGCCAAAGCGCACCGCCATCAGGTTTTGCACGGTCTCTTTGCCCAGATAATGGTCAATGCGGTAAATCTGATGCTCGTCGAAATACTTTGCGAGGGTATTGTTCAGTTCTCTGGCCGTCGCGAGATCACGCCCGAACGGTTTTTCCACCACGATGCGCGCATTGTCATCCGCCATGCCATAGCTTTGCAACCGTTCCGCCAGATCCCCGAAAAGCGAAGGCGCAACGGAGAAATAATAGGCCTCGATCCGGTCGCTGTCCGCCATCAGCTTTTGCAGATCTTCCCAGCCGCCGGTGCCGCGCGCGTCAATCGCCACATAACCGATGCGCTCCAGAAAGGCGTCGAGCGTGCCGTCTTCGCATTCTGGCCCGCCCCCGAACTCGCGGATCGCTTCTGCCACCATCTGCTGGTACGCGTCGCCGGACATCTCGCTGCGTGCCGCACCGATGACCCGCGCCTCGGAGGGCATCTGCCCGGTGCAGAACCGCCTGAAAAGACCCGGCAGGATCTTGCGGCGGGCCAGATCTCCGGTCCCCCCGAAAATGACAAGGTCGAAAGGATCGACCGGAATGACACGCGAAACCATAGGTTTTATTCCCGATTGTACGGCTGCAAGGTTCTGTGGCGCCGTGTTAGCGCAAACATACTGAAAAACCAACCGATCACAAGACCGTGCACACCTGTGGGCGGGTGTTTTCTTGCCTTTGCACAGGTCCTGGGCCAAATCTATGCGCAATTCGACCCGAAGGATACCCGGACCCGTGAAAGATAATGCCCAGGCGAATGCGGATAAATTCCGCGACCCGATAACAACGGCCGGCGGTGAGGCCCGCGCAAGGGTGGCGCTGACCGACCCGAAAACATTGTGGTTTAACACCGGCACGCTGTGCAATATCGAATGTGTAAACTGCTATATTGAGAGCAGCCCGACGAATGATGCGCTGGTCTATATCACCCGCGCCGAGGTTGAGGAGTATCTCGACCAGATCGAAACGCGCGGCTGGCCGGTCACCGAGATCGCCTTTACCGGCGGCGAGCCCTTTATGAACCCGGACATGACCGGGATGGCCGAAGCGGCTCTCGCGCGCGGGTATGAGGTGCTGATCCTGACCAATGCCATGCGTCCGATGATGCGCAAAAAGATGCAGGCGGGAATTCTGCGGCTCAACACGGCCTTTCCGGGAAAGCTTACCCTCAGGGTCTCTGTCGATCACTTTGATCCGCTGGTCCATGACGCAGAACGCGGGACCGGTGCGTTCGACAAGACATTACGCGGTATGTGCTGGCTGCGTGATCACGGGATCCGCATGGCGGTTGCCGGCCGGTCCGTGATGGCGCAGAGCGATACGGAAAGCCGTGCGGGATATGCGGCCTTCTTTGAGCATCACGGCTTTGACATTGATGCGCAAAATCCTGCGATGACGGTTTTGTTCCCTGAGATGGATGACAGTGTGGAGGTGCCTGAGATCACCACCGCCTGCTGGGATATTCTGGGCGTCTCGCCCGATGCTCTGATGTGTGCTTCATCCCGCATGGTGGTCAAACGCAAAGGCGCTGAGCGGCCTGCTGTGCTCGCCTGTACGCTGCTGCCCTATGCGCCTGAGTTTGAGCTGGGTGCGACCCTCGCAGAGGCCGAGGGCGATGTGGCTCTCAACCATCCGCATTGTGCGAAGTTCTGCGTTCTGGGGGGAGGCAGCTGTTCGGCCTGAGCCGGTTGCTCAATGCAGAGTGAATTCGCCCGTTACATTGCGCCACTCGCCCGGATTGATCATTTTACGATGGGTAAACCGCACCGAATGAAGCGGCCCTTCGATTTCTGACTGCCAGTATTCGACAAACTGAAAAAGCCGCGGATGATCCGGTGCCAGGTCGTATTCCTGCCAGATGAAGGTGTTCAGCACATGTGTAAAATCGGGCATCCGGTAATAGAATTCCGCCGTTGTCAGCCCGTAGCCTTTCAGCATCAGTTCGGTTTCGTTTTCGGGCATTTTCTGCGCCTCTTTGCTGCCTCAGTCCTTCCAGAATGGCACGGATAAATTACTTTTCAATAAAAACAGTATGTTATCACTTTGCTGTGGTGGCTGCCAGTGCTCGAAAACTCCGGGATTGCACCTTATGTGTCCACTCTGCTATGGTCCGGACACAATATATAGACCCTGCAGAAAAAACGGGCAGTTTCAGTGAGCGACACACCACAACCCCCTGACAATGATGATGAAATGACACCAGAGCGTCCGGCGTATGACGGGCCGACGGTCAGCATCGAACAGGAAATGCGCACGTCCTACCTGGACTATGCGATGTCGGTCATTGTCAGCCGCGCGATCCCGGATCTGCGCGATGGTCTGAAGCCGGTGCACCGGCGCATCCTCTTTGCGATGCACGAGACCGGCAACACACATGATAAATCTTACCGTAAATCCGCCCGTCCGGTCGGTGATGTCATGGGTCAGTATCACCCTCACGGGGATTCCGCGATCTATGACGCGCTGGTGCGTATGGCGCAGGATTTTTCGATGTCGCTGCCCTTGCTGGATGGTCAGGGCAATTTCGGATCGATGGATGGCGATAATCCGGCTGCCATGCGCTATACCGAAGTGCGCATGGACAAACCCGCGGCCTATCTGCTGGCGGACATCGACAAGGACACGGTCGATTTTCAGGACAACTACGACGGCAAACAGCAGGAGCCGACCGTGCTCCCTGCCCGCTTTCCCAATATGCTGGTCAACGGTGCGGGTGGTATTGCCGTCGGTATGGCGACCAATATCCCGCCGCATAACCTTGGCGAAGTGGTCGATGCAACGCTGGCGCTGATCGAAGAACCCGACCTGACCTCGGAGCAGCTCATCGAATACGTGCCCGGCCCGGATTTTCCGACCGGTGGTATCATGCTGGGGCGCACGGGCGCGCGCAAAGCGTATCTGGAAGGTCGCGGCTCGGTCATCGTCCGTGCCAGAACCCGTGTCGAAGAGATCCGCAAAGACCGCTGGGCGATCGTGATCGACGAGATCCCCTATCAGGTGAACAAAGCGACGATGATCGAAAAAATCGCCGAGCAGGTGCGCGAGAAAAAGATCGAAGGCATTGCGCACGTTCAGGACGAGAGCGACCGCAATGGCGTGCGCGTCGTGATTGAGCTTAAACGCGATGCCACGGCAGAAGTGGTGATGAACCAGCTGTACCGGTTCACGCCGATGCAGACCTATTTCGGGTGTAACATGCTGGCGCTGAACGGTGGCCGGCCCGAGCAGCTGACGCTTCGTAAATTTCTGACGTATTTCATAGACTTCCGCGAGGATGTTGTCGCGCGGCGCACGGCCTATCTGCTGCGCAAAGCACGGGAGCGCAGCCAC
>CBDUCB010000284.1:0-4131 GCA_965365545.1 uncultured Roseobacter sp.
CATATCGTGCGGCGAAGCCGCGCCTTCGGATCAGACCTCGCCGGTGTACTCGCCGCGCGCCGGATACTCATTCTTAATCGCGAAATCGAGTGCGCCGACCAGTTCCGAAAAATGCGGCCGTACAAAAGGCATGGTCTGCACGGATCCGTAGTACAGCGTCTGCTCAGGTGTCACCATAAACAGTCCCGGCTCCGAGAAAAGCGCGGGCTCTTCGATGCCGATTGAGGTGGTCCCCCGGCTTGTCGATATATAGAGGCCCCACTCGCGCGCTGACGCCAGCGACAGGTTATAGGCAATCCGTAAATCACCGGCACCGATCTTGTCCGCCATCCCGCGTGCGCGCTCCTCATCGTCTGAACTGATGGCCACAGTCTTTACACCGCGCTCGGCAAATTCCGGGGTGCGCTTTTGCAGTTCTGTCAGATAAGTGGCGCAGATCGGGCAATGCAGACCGCGGTAGAAACATACAACAGTGCCTCGTTCCGAGCCATCACTGCCCAGATTGAAATCACCGTGATCAAGTGTTGGCAGGACGAGGTCCGGCACCTTCTGGCGTGGCATCAGCATCGTTGAAACTCCTTTGAGAATTATTGACCGTTCGGTCTCTTACACAGATCCCCCCTGATTGAAAGAGCCCGGATATCACATCCGCTTGTGTTCTGTGACAGACCGCAAAGATGTCGCGAACAGACATGACCTGGTTCGCGATCGGGCACCTGATGTCCGGGTATACAACCCGGAAAGGCCGCCCATGACACCCCGGTTCAGAAAACCCGCCGATTTCATATCCGACCCGCAGGTGCCTGCTGCCGCGCGACCGGCCGTGACGCTGTTGTTGCTTGACACAATCGGCGTCGCCGCCGGTGCAACTGGTCTCGAACCGGCACGGCTGGCACGCGAACACGCTGCCGCATTTCATGGTGCTGCCGATCCGCGGCATCAGGCCCGGATGATGTTCGACGGCCGGGCGGTTTCGGTGCCCGGCGCTGCGTTTGCAGCCGCCACGCAGATCGACAATCTCGACGGACACGACGGATATAACCCTACCAAAGGTCATATCGGCTGTGCGGTCGTACCGGCTCTTTTTGCTTTCGCCGAAAACCATCCCGATCTGAGCATGCGCGCCGCACTCGATCTGCTTGTGATGTCTTATGAGGTCAGTGCTCGGGCTGCGATCGCACTGCACCGCACCGTCAGCGACTATCACACCTCAGGTGCCTGGAACGCGCTCGGGGTTGCGGCCATCGGTTGCCGCCTGCGCGATGCCACGCCGGAGCAGTTGCGCGAAGCGCTCGGGATCGCGGAATACCACGGGCCGCGCAGCCAGATGATGCGCGAGATTGCGACCCCCACTATGCTGCATGACGGATCGGGCATGGGCGCTCTGACCGGTGCGATGGCCGCCCTTCTCGCCGTCGACGGGTTTCAGGGTGCCCCGGCCATTACCGTCGAAGATCCGGATGTCGCCGATATCTGGGATGATCTCGGGCACGACTGGACGGTGCGCAAAAACTATATCAAACCCTATCCGGTCTGCCGCTGGGCCCATGCGCCGCTGGATGCTCTGTCACGTCTCATGCGCGACAACGCCCTTGCCTGTAATGACATCAGCGCTGTGCAGGTGAATACCTTTGACCAGAGTGCCGCCCTTTTCGCGGGTGTGCCGGAAACAACCGGTATAGCACAGTATTCCCTGCCATTTGCCCTCGCCATCATGATGCGGCACGGTCAGGTGGGGCCCGCCCACATCTCAGGTGCCGGCCTCAAGGATACTTCCGTGGCCGACCTCCTGCCCCGGATTACGGTGACCGCGCTGCCGGAATATTCCGCGCGTTTTCCCGCACAGCGCTGCGCAGACGTCGCGGTGACCCTGCAGGACGGCACTACGCTGACCTCGGGCTTCACCGAAGCACGTGGCGGCCCCGAAGCGCCCCTCAGCACCGAAGAGATCGGTGAAAAGTTTCACGCCTTTTCCGCCCCTGTGATCGGTGCTGAGCGTGCCGCTCAGATCTGGGCCCTGCGCGAGCCGATGACGCAGGATGCTTCGATACGTTTCAGTGACCTTACGGCCCTTGTGACTGATCCTCCCTGACAGTGATCTTTTAGCATCCCCCTTGCTCCCCGTCGCCCCCGGCAGATATAGCCTGTTGCAACCCTTCTCCTGCCAGAGGCCCTGCCATGTCCTTCGACCGCTCCGTGAAAATTGCCCCCTCAATCCTGTCTGCTGATTTCGCGAATTTTGGTGCGGAATGCGAGGCCATCGAGGCGCAGGGCGCGGACTGGGTGCACGTCGATGTGATGGATGGCCGGTTTGTGCCAAATATCACCTTCGGGCCGGCGACCTGCGCTGCGATCCGCCCGCACATCAAGGGCGTGATGGACGTGCATCTGATGATCACGCCGGTTGACCCGTTCATTTCAGCCTTTGCGGATGCCGGGGCGGATGTAATCACTGCCCATGTCGAAGCCGGGCCACATATCCACCGCACTCTCCAGGCGATCCGCGGCGCCGGTGCCAGGGCCGGCGTGGCGCTGAACCCCGGCACCCCGGCGGAGGCGGTCAGCAGTCTTCTTGATATGGTTGATCTGGTCTGTGTGATGACCGTCAACCCGGGCTTTGGTGGCCAGAAATTCATCCACAGTCAGGTCGATAAGGTGCGACAGCTCCGCGCCATGATCGGCGACCGGCCGGTGCATATCGAGATCGACGGCGGTGTCGACCCGGCGACCGCACCGCTCGTGGCACAGGCCGGAGCAGATGTGCTGGTTGCCGGCTCTGCGGTCTTCCGCGGCGGCTCTGTCAGTGACCCGGCCCCTTACGGGGCCAATATCAAAGCGATCCGCGAGGCCGCGTCCGGCACTTATGTCTGAGTGTGCTCAGGTCAGCCTCTCTGCCGGCACCTTTTTGAAAACACCTGTTGCCGTGGCAATGAGACGATCATCCGCATCCCGCAATTCCCCGGTGATATAGAGCAGGCTACGCCCGCCACCTGCCAGACGGCCCACAGCCGTCACACGCCCTTCGCGTGCGGGCGCCACAAACTGGGTCGTCAGAGACACCGTCAGGAAAGGCGCTGTCCCGCGTGCATCGACCGTCAACGAGGCGGTGGCGCCGCAGGCGCTGTCCAGCAGCATGGTTGTGATGCCACCGTGCAGCACATTGTGGCGGTTCAGATGCTGCGGCCCCACGTCCAGCCAGCACCGCGCAACGGACCTGTCACGTACGTCAATCACATATCCCACAAGCCGCTGGGTGCCGGTCTCGCCGGTGATAATACCGGGCTCAGACACCTCAGGCATCCCGGTTGAGATCATCAAAGGTCCGGCCTTGCGCAACAAGCTCGCGCAGGAGGGGTGCTGCGGACCAGAAATATGCGTCGTCTTTCGCGAAACGGTCGATATCGGCCAGAATTTCGGGCAGTCCGGTCATATCGGCCCACTTCATCGGGCCGCCGCGATAGCGGGGAAACCCGTATCCGAAGATCAGCACCATATCCACATCAAGCGGGCGTCCGGCGATGCCTTCGCCGAGGACCTTTGCCCCCTCGTTGACCATCGCCGCCATGTAGCGGCGCTGTATTTCCGCATCGCTGAAGCTGCGCGGCGTGATGCCCCGCTCCACGCGCTCGGCCTCGATCAGGTCGATGACACGCGGGTTAGGCGTGCCTCCGCGCCGGTCTTTTTCATAGAGATAAAACCCTTCTCCCGTCTTTTGCCCGAAATGCCCTGCCTCGCAGAGTTTGTCGGCATAGCGCCCGACCCTGTCGCGCGGATCACGGCCTGCAGCGCGGCGTTTTCGCATCGCCCAGGCGATATCCAGACCAGCCAGGTCCGACACCGCAAAAGGCCCCATCGCAAAGCCGAAATCCTGCAGAGCGCTGTCGATCTGAAACGGGCTCGCACCGTCAAGTACCATGTGATCAGCTGCCGACCTGTAGGCATTGAGCAACCGGTTGCCGATGAACCCTTCGCAAACACCGCTGCGCACTGCCGTCTTGCCCAGGCGTTTGCCGAGCGCAAAAGCGGTTGCGGTGACATCAGCGGCCGTTTTGTCTGCGACAACGACTTCCAGAAGTTTCATCACATGCGCCGGCGAGAAAAAATGCAGCCCGATGACGTCTGACGGGCGGG
>CBDUCB010000285.1:0-4130 GCA_965365545.1 uncultured Roseobacter sp.
GGGTGTCGGAATCATTCGCGTTTGCGAGATATTTCACCAGCCAGGGCGCCAGTTTAGGCAGATAGGCCCAGCGTAAAAACAGCGGAAAATCCGGTGACATCAGCATCCCCGGTGCTTTGCGGATGAGGCCGGGGGACGTAACGGGCACCATGGCGCAGGCCGCCAGTATGCCGGCATTGCCGTGTGATGTGCCTTTGCCAGGGCCCGCGCGATCAATCAGCGTCACGTCAAAACCGGCACGGCGCAGCCAGATGCCGGTGGACACGCCGACAATACCGGCACCGATGACGGCCACATGCTGTGTCATTTCGCGGCTCTGCCGGCAACGAATACCATGTGTAACTTTCCCCCGGGGGCTGATTCCCTGTCTCTTATCCTGACCAGTTCTCACAATACGTCAACAAATTGTTGACAAATCGTCAGCGTCAGGCAGTCTGATGCTATGACAAACAGCTTTCTCGGACCCGTCGTATCATCCGCTCATCTGGCCAGCGGCTCCTTTGCGGAGGTCTCTGAGCTGGAATACGGGCTGATCCTCGCCAATCACGCCTTTGAGCGCTGGATGGTACGCGCGATTGCCATGGCGGGATACCCTGAGCTTGGCGCGCTGGATGTGCTGGTGCTGCATTCGGTGTATCACCGCGACCGGCCGAAAAAGCTGGCCGATATCTGTCTTGTGCTGAATGTAGAGGACACGCACACGGTCAATTACGCGATCCGCAAACTCAAGAAGGCGGGTCTTGTCAAAGACGGGCGTCAGGGCAAGGAAAAAACCGTGGCTACCACTGACAAAGGCGCTGAGACCTGCGAGCGGTACCGCGAGATACGTGAAGGTCTGCTGATGCGCGCGGTGGCGGATCTGGGGCTTGAGCCTGACCAGGTCAGCCGTGCTGCGGGGCTGTTGCGGCTGATGTCGGGCCAGTACGATCAGGCTGCGCGCGCGGCGACCACCTATTGATCGGGGACACGATCCGGGGCTATCACCGGGCATGACCGGTCCTGCCGCCCGCCTTGGTATCCTGATGCTCGACACGCAGTTTCCGCGCATCCCCGGCGATGTGGGCAACCCTGTGACATGGCCCTTTCCCGTCCGCTACGCTGTGGTGCCCGGTGCAACACCGCAGGCCGTGGTCTGCGAAGATCCCGAACCGCTGGTGCGGGAGTTCATCACAGCCGGGCGGGGGCTGATTGACGCGGGCTGCACCGGCATCGCCACCACCTGCGGCTTTCTTGCGCTGATCCGGCCCGGACTGGCGGCGGAACTGGGCGTGCCTGTCGCGGCCTCAGCGCTCGAGCAGGCAGCACAGGTGCAGGCTGCCCTGCCGCCGGATCAGACCATCGGGGTGCTCACAATCTCCGCGGCCAGCCTGAGCCCGCGCCATCTCGCGGTGGCAGGTGCACCCGACACCTGCGTCACGGAGGGCGTGGAGGACACGAGCTTTGCCCGCAGCATTCTGGGCAATCAGACCGTGCTGGATGTCGAAGCCGCCCGGCGTGATCTTTGTGCCGCGGCGCGGCACCTTGTGGCGCGCGCGCCGCAGACCGGAGCGATCATTCTGGAATGCACCAATATGGTGCCTTACGCGAGGGACATCGCCCGGGCCACCGGACGCCCGGTCTTTTCGATATACACCTATCTGATGTGGTTTCACGACAGCCTGCAGCCACCGGTTTTCCCGGCGCCTTAGCGGCGCAGCCAGCCGTCTTCAAACCGCCAGGTGCTGACCCCGGCAAGGCGGATGATCCGGTCAAGCTCAGCTTCGAGGGCGGCGACACGGCCCTTGCCCCAGCGCACCTTTGGCTCTGGCCAGAGCGCTCTGACCACCAGTTCGTCGCGGTCGCGGAACGCTTTCATGTCGACCCGCCCGACCAGCCGGTCTCCTTCGAGCAGAGGGAAAACATAATACCCGTATCTGCGCTTTGCCTCGGGCACAAAAATCTCGATGCGGTAGTCAAAGCCGAAAAGCCGTTCTGCGCGTTTGCGGTCGCGCAGGGCCGGATCGAACGGGCTGAGCACCCTCAGACGCGGCGTTGGCGCCATCTCCAGCGCGGGGTCTGTGCCGGCGCCGGGTCTCGTAAAACTGTCGCGCGGTATGCCATCCGCGCCGGTTATCCGCACAGGCTGCAACCGGCCCGCTGCAAGTTCTGCGGCACACCAGTCTTTGGCCTCACTGATGCTCACATGGTCCCAGAAGGCCGCGAGTTCTCCCGGTGTGGCAAATCCGAGCCGGTCGAGCGCCCCGGCACAGCACCAGCCGATCACCTCTGCGGTTTCCTCCGGCGTGGCCAGCGGCGTGCAGAGCGCTTCGTCGATCACCCGTTCGGTCAGATCATAGCGTTTGCGAAAACCTTCGCGCCCCACCACGCAGAGCGCGCCGCTGCGCCAGAGATACTCCAGCGCCGTTTTCGACGGATGCCAGTCCCACCAACCGCCCGATCCGCGCTTTTCACCCGCGCCCACATCCGAGGTGCTGACGGGTCCGTTCTCGCGGATCTGATCCAGCACCACCTGAAACTGATCCTCAAACCCGTCGCGCCGCCAGTCACGCCACTGCCGTCGCAGCTTTTCTGCATCGCGCTCACGGCGCAGCTGCCACCAGCGGTAATACCGCACCGGGATGACGGCAGCGTCATGGGTCCAGTGCTCAAAAAGCGCGCGGTCTTTTTCATAGAGGTTTTTCAGCGCTTTAGGCCGGTAACGGGGACGCCGTGCAAAGAGGATCAGGTCGTGCGCGCGGGCGACCGTGTTGATGCTGTCGAGCTGCACAAACCCCAGCCGCTCGATCATCGACAACAGCTCTGTCCCATGCGCGGCACCCTGTGGCGCCTCACTGAGCGCATGGCGGTCGAGAAAAAGACGCCGCGCCTGCGCGTTCGTCAGAGTGAGCGTGTTCATCCGCGCCGGTAACGGCGCAGCGTGTCTCCGAAGGTGATTTTGGGCTTCAGTGTGATCTGCCCGGAGCTGTCGGGTTCTGCATCTTCCGGCAGGGCCGCGCGCTCAAGGATGATCTTTGCCGCCAGGGTCCCGATCTCTTTGCGGCAGGCATCCATCGTCGCAAGCTGGCGGGGCAGCCCGTCCAAAAGCTCAACGCCGTTAAACCCGGCAAGCCCGATCTGTCCAGGCACGTCTATGCCCTGATCGAGCAGATGCAGCAAACCGCCCGCTCCTATCATATCGTTGGAATAATAAAGAAAATCGAGATCGGGAGAGCGCTTCAGCATCGCCGCCGTCATCTCCCGGCCCTTGGCAAGCGCCGAGCCGCCGGAATAAAATTCACGGTCCTCGATCTCCACACCGGCCTTGGCGAGGGCTTCTGTAAAGCCTTCAAACCGTTTGCGCGCACGGTGATCAAGCGGCATCTTGGTGCCCATAAAGCCGATGTGCCGATAGCCCTGTTTCAGGATCGCCTCCGCCATCTGCCGGCCCGCACGCCGGTGCGAAATCCCCACCACCGCATCGACGGGTGTGCCGTCCGTGTCCATGATCTCGACGACCGGGATCGCTGCGTTTTTGAGCATCGCGCGGGTGGCGTCAGAATGCTCCAGTCCGGCGATGATCACTCCCGAAGGGCGCCAGGACAGCATCTCATAGAGCACGCGTTCTTCTTTTTCGGGCATGTAATCAGTCACGCCCACGACCGGCTGCAAGGGAGTTTCCTCGAAAACCTCGTTGATGCCGGTGAGAACTTCGGGAAAGACCATATTCGACAGTGACGGAATGACGACCGCCACCAGATTGACCCGCTGTGACGCAAGCGACCCGGCGATCTGGTTGGGCACATATCCCAGCGATTTCGCGGCCTGGAGGACTTTATCGCGGGTCGCGACCGACACGTCGCCGCGATTGCGCAGCACACGGCTGACCGTCATTTCGGACACCCCGCAGGCTTCTGATACGTCTCGCAGGGTGAGGGGCCGCTGTTTTGGTCTTGTCACATGAATTTCCTGTACTGTTGAGCGATGTTAGCGCACCCTGTTCGCAACGTTCAAGCACTAGCCCGCGCAATCATGATCGGGCGATGACAAGTGCGCCGTACTGGTCTAAAGCTGTCGGCGGCGGTCCCGTGGCTCAACCGGATAGAGCAGCCCCCTCCTAAGGGGCAGGTTGCAGGTTCGAATCCTGCCGGGAT
>CBDUCB010000286.1:0-4062 GCA_965365545.1 uncultured Roseobacter sp.
CCCCGGGACGCTCGCGTTTTACGAATCGCCCAAGCGACTGGTCGCGATGCTTGACGACTGCGCCGCGGTCCTGGGTGGTGCGCGCGAGGCGGCCGTATGCCGTGAGCTCACGAAGAAATTCGAGGAAGTCCGGCGTGGCAGCCTGCACGAACTTGCGGCTGCCTGGGCGGATAAGCGTCCGAAAGGCGAGATAGTCGTGCTGATCGACCGGGCGCGTTCGGCAGATATTAGCACTTCGGATCTAAAAGAGGACCTGATCGTGGCGCTGGAAAAAATGTCGATGCGGGATGCGGTGGATATGGTCGCGCAGGCGCACAAGACGCCGCGGCGCAAAGTTTATCAGATGGCGCTTGAACTGACGAAGGAATGAAATGCCGCAGATAAAGAGCCCTGCCGGGAATACCGGACGGCTGAATTATCACGCCGGGCGCGCGGCAGAGGACTGCGTGGCACGGGCCTATGAGGCACGCGGAGCAGCACTTGCCCACAAACGATGGCGCGGACCGGGCGGTGAGATTGATCTGGTGCTCCGGGAAGGAGATACGCTCGTCTTTGTGGAAGTAAAGAAAAGCCGGACATTTGAAGCCGCCGCCCTTCGGATCAGCGCGACACAGATCGCAAGGATATTTGCTGCCGCCTCCGGTTTTATCGCCGGTGAGCCTGCAGGACAGCTGACACCGGTGCGCTTTGATGCGGCCCTCGTGGATGCGACAGGTGCGGTCAGTATCCTGCCGGGCGCATTGCACACTACCTGAACGCGCAGGCCCCATGCGGCCATTGCACCTGCGTCGCCTCTGGTCCATCAAGAGGCCGACAGCGCAGGAGTGAATATGAAAGTTGCCTTTCAGATGGATCCCGTCGGGGATGTGAATATCGATGCCGACAGCTCCTTCCGGCTGGCGGAAGAAGCCCAGGCCCGCGGGCACGAGCTCTTTTTCTATACGCCGGACCACCTGGCATATCAGGAAGGGCGCATCACCGCCCGGGGTCACGATATGACTGTGCGGCGCAAACAGGGCGATCACGCAGATCTTGGCCCGGAGCGCGAGGTGGATCTGGGCAAATTTGACGTGGTCTGGCTGCGTCAGGACCCGCCGTTTGACATGCACTACATCACCTCGACCCATCTGCTGGACCGGCTTGCGCCTGATACGCTGGTGGTGAATGATCCCTTCTGGGTCCGGAATTATCCTGAGAAACTGCTGGTGCTGGATTTCCCGGCGCTGACCCCGCCGACCACTGTCGCCCGTGATCTTTCCACGATCAAAGCGTTCAAGGCAAAGCACGGCGATATCATTCTGAAACCGCTCTACGGCAACGGCGGCGCCGGAGTTTTCCGTCTAGATGAAAATGACCGCAACCTTACGTCTTTGCATGAGCTTTTCGTCGGATTCTCGCGTGAGCCGCTGATCGTTCAGAAATTTCTGCCTGCAGTCTCAAAAGGTGACAAACGGGTGATTCTTGTCGATGGAGAGCCCGTGGGCGCGATCAACCGCATCCCGGCAGCAGGTGAGACGCGGTCCAATATGCACGTGGGCGGGCGTCCGGAGAAAGTCGGCCTGACGGAGCGCGACCTTGAAATCTGTGCCGCGATCGGTCCGCTGCTGCGCGAGAAAGGTCAGATTTTCGTCGGTATTGACGTCATCGGCGACTATCTTACTGAGATCAATGTGACGTCGCCAACCGGCATCCAGGAGCTGGAAAGGTTTGACGGTGTCAACATTGCCGGCAAAATCTGGGAAGTGATCGAGGCGCGGCGCGCCTGAGACCGCTCAGGTGGCAACGGGCCGTGCGAGGCGCAGGCCCACAGCCTCAGCCAGGTGCGGGTAGCGGACAGTTGCAGAGCCTTCGAGGTCAGCGATGGTGCGTGCCACGCGCATGACACGGTGATATCCGCGCGCCGAGAGTCCCAGTTTGTCCGCCACCCTGATCAGCAGATCGCGCCCTTCGCTGTCAGGGCTTGCGATTTCGTCGAGCATGCTGCCGGCAGCATCGGCATTTGACCACATATCGGGCTGCTCCGCGTACCGCCGGGCCTGCAGAGCATGGGCAGATGTGACCCGCAGAGCCACGTCTTCGGATGTGTCCCCCGCCGCCGGCAGGTCAAGATCGGAGCAGGCAACAGGCGGGACATCGACGCGCAGATCAAAACGGTCCATCAGAGGCCCCGAGATACGTCCAAGGTAGTCTTCTCCGCAGACCGGCACTTTGGCGCAGGCGCGCGCAGGGTCGGTCATGTATCCGCACCGGCAGGGGTTGGCAGCCGCCACCAGCATAAAGCGGCATGGATATTTTACGTGGGCCTGTGCGCGGGCAATCATGACCTCGCCTGTTTCCAGCGGCTGCCTGAGGCTTTCGAGGATATTGCGTGGAAATTCCGGCAGCTCGTCCATGAACAGGACACCATTATGCGCCAGCGACACCTCGCCCGGGCGCGCCAGCCTGCCTCCGCCGATCACCGCAGCCGCCGAGGAGGTGTGATGGGGATCGCGAAAGGGCCGGTCGCGCGAAATGCCACCTTCATCGAGCAGCCCGGCCACCGAATGTATCATGGAGGTTTCAAGCGCCTCACGTGCGGTGAGCGCGGGCAGAATACCGGCCAGCCGGCGCGCAAGCATCGACTTTCCGGTGCCCGGCGGACCGACGAGCAGCAGGTTGTGGCGCCCTGCAGCCGCGATTTCGAGCGCGCGTTTTGCCCGCTCCTGACCTTTGACGTCACGCATGTCGTGAAAGGACGGAGCCCGGGATACTTCGCCGGGCTCTGAGGGGGCAATGGGGGTTTGTCCTGATGCATGGCGGATCACATCGGTGAGGGACTGTGCGGCGGTAACGCGGGCGCCGCTGACCCAGGCGGCCTCGCGCCCGCAGGGGGCGGGGCAGATGAGTTCGAGGTCTTCGGCCGCCGCTGTTACAGCCGCGGGCAGACTGCCCGTGACGGGTACCAGCGTGCCGTCGAGTGACATCTCGCCCAGCGATACCATCCCGCGCGCCATATCCGCCGGGACAATTTCGAGTGCCGACAGAAGTGCTATTGCGATTGGCAGGTCAAAATGACTGCCTTCCTTCGGCAGATCGGCCGGGCTGAGATTGATCGTGACCTTTTTCGAGGGAAAGGCGATTGCCATTCCCGCAAGTGCCGACCGGATGCGGTCGCGCGCCTCGGAGACGGCTTTGTCCGGCAGGCCCACGATGCTGAACCCCGGAAGGCCCGGGGTCAGCGAACACTGCACTTCGACGAGGCAGGCTTCTGTGCCGCGGAAAGCGACAGAGTGGGTAAGTGTGATCATAACGCCCCGCAACCGGATATCATGGTTAACGGTAGCCGCAGCAGCCTTACTGAAAGCTTAACGGTTTTGCCCGGTCAGTCCGGCCAGGGGATCGTCGGGCAACCGGCAGGATAGGGAAAGGGGTCATAGGCGGTCCGGAGACCTTCAGCCCGCCAGGCAAGAAAAGACGGCTCGCGGATCGCCTGCCGGCAGTATTCTGCGGCCGCCTCCGACACATCGAGGTCATAGCCCGTAATCCGGGCGGCGACGGGGGCGTAAAAGATATCGGCGAGGCTGTAGCGCCCCAGCAGCCACGGCCCGTCCCGCCCCGGACTGTTTTGTGCCCATGACCAGAGTTCTTCGATCCTCGCGAGGTCAGCTTTTACGGCATCAGACGCTTCAAAGCCGGCGTTCACGTGCTGCAACTGCATCGGGCAGGCCGCGCGCAGAGCCGTAAACCCCGATGCCATCGCGGCACAGAGCCAGCGTGCGCGTATTCTCAGGGCCGGATCTTCGGGCCAGAGCTGCGCTTCGGGGTGTCGTTCGGCCAGCGTCTCAGCAATGGCGAGGGTTTCGCCGATCAGCTCGCCCTGTGGCGTTCTCACCACGGGCACCAGCCGGGCCGGGCTCAGATCGGCCAGGTCCGCAGCCATCGTGCCAGAGTAAAGCCCGACCATATGTGTGTGGAAAGGTTGCCCGGATTTCTCCAGCATCAGCCAGCCGCGCATCGACCAGCTCGAGAAGGTGCGATCACCGATATATAGGTCATATGTCATGCGCGCGACGTTATGTGACT
>CBDUCB010000287.1:0-4002 GCA_965365545.1 uncultured Roseobacter sp.
GCGCCTTCAGGCGCCCGGATCGCGGTGGTCGGCCAGGATCCCGTTGCTGGTGACCAGACGCAGGTACACCTCCTCCTTGGGGAAAACCTCAAGCGCACAGCGCAGATATTCTTCCGTCATTTCAAGATTATTTTCCCGCGCGCAATGCTGCAGGTCCGCCAGTACTGTCGTGAACCACTCTTTATTCACTGGAACCTCCTGTAATTATTATCAAACCACACCCGGAAGTTTTTCCGTGATGCTTGTTACTCCGGGGCGCCTCTGCCCCGTCTGCCTCAGTTCTGCCAGCCCGTGTCTTACGGGATATGACCACCGCGCTCGTGAAAAACGGAGCGCCGTAAGGCGTGCAACGACGGGCGCGGTTTATTCGGGCAGGTGATACCCCCGCCGCACCCGCCGCGCAGCTGCGCGCGTCGGCCCGGACAGCAAAGCTGGCCCGCGCGCATTCGGTGAAAAGGGGTCCTCACCAGACCGCCTCTGCATGTAAAAGCTTCGAGATCTCCGGCCCGGCCCCGGCGAAATACGTCACATCGGCGCTGTTCCAGTGTCGCGGTCTGCGCGTGCACACCGATACCGTGCCCCGCAGCGTGCCGTCATGGTCGTGCACCGGAACGCCCATATAAGCGCCCAGCCCCCCGGGCAGGCTCCAGTTTATCCGTGACGTGGCAGGGTTTGAGAAGATGTTATCCACGACCAGCGGAAAATCCATCTGCCAGACCAGATCCGGCAGCGTTTCTCCCTGTGTTCCAACGGGTGTCCCGCTGCGGCCATTCTGAATTGTATCGTCGGCATAGATCAGGTGACCGCTGCCGGTGACTACGGTGACAAAAACACGGTCGCTCTGCAGCCTGTCGCGCACGCGGGCGAGCATCTGCACAAGGGGGGTAATCGTATCGGTAAACTGTACTGTCACAGGCGGGCCGCTCTCTGAGAAAAATCAGCATGGGTCGCGAAGTAGAAGGTTTTATACACCCTGCCGGGACCGGCCGCATTAATCTGTGACGTATGTGACCCTGCGTCACCGGCGTCTTACGAAGACCCCGGGACTTCGTATAGCGGCACGGTTGATATCGACATCTTGGCCGAGCCCTGCTGAATTTCGCGGGCATGCGCAATATAAATAAGCGTCTGGTTCTCTTCGTCGAAAATACGCCTGATCTGAAGGGTTTTCCAGATGATAGACCGGCGTTCCGAAAATACCGATTCACCCTCATCAGAGCGGTCGATGTCTCCGATGGTCATCGGGCCGGTCTGCCGGCAGGAGATTGACGAATTGGACGGATCCTCGAACCAGTTGCCCTTCTGCAGCCGGTCAATGAGCCCGCGTTCGAAATAGGCAACGTGGCAGGTGACGCCCTGCACATCCGGATCTTCAAAGGCCTCAACGATGATATCATTGCCCAGCCAGTCGACATCGACATTGCCAACCTGTTCGGCGGTGGCGGCTGTACCGGCAATCAGCAGTGTGGCCAGCGCGGTCGTGAAACGTGTCATCAGGATCTCCTTACATGCGGTGTAAGCGGGTGCAGACTAAGGTCCGCGCCCTGCCCGACCGCGTTCATTATGTTCCGGCAGGACGTGCGCCGACAAAGGCCCAGGCCGCGTCAGTTTCGTCAGGCGCAAAAGCCTTCGCGTCGACCGGGATCAGGTGGTCAACGAGGCTGATCATCCGCGCGGCGGCTTCGGGCGCTCCGATTACGGCATAGCGCTTCATGTGTGTCAGCGACCGCAACCGGGATTTAAGGACCTCCCGGTTCAGAATGCTGCTGCTGTCGCTGCCCGTAAACTCGGTCAGATCCAGCAACATGCTGACGTCATCGTGCCGGTCAAAGACATCGTTCATATAGGCCGCGAGGACTTCGGAGGTTTCCTCTCCGATGTGCCCTTTAACGGAGAAGGCGAAGGTGTCGTCGGTTGTCGTCGGGATTTCAGCCACCGAACCGAATTCAGAGTGTTGCACAGCGGATCTCCTCCCCGTCTGCTGGGTTCCCGGACCAACGCCGCGACTACCACAGCGGTTCCGCCGGTCTGCGGATGTACGGGTGTTGCATACCATTCCGGCGCTGGTAATTTCACCACGGCGCGCCATCAGGGAGCTGCTCGCGTAACAGGCGTTACGACGCATTTCAGCGCCGCTGTCCCGGCGGCTTTCCACTTTGTTGATTCGCCGTTTCGCCGCATCGTTATGTTCCCGACCTGACCGAACTGCCCGTCTGCAGGGTGGCTCCGCTCGCGGCAGCCCTGTAAACTAAGGGGATCAGGCACGCGGGTACACCCTGATAAGAAGAATCTCTTGCGTTAAACATGGTATTCAGGGCTATATACCACTCAATACCATGAATAAGCGGCGCAAAGCCGTGCATAGAGCAGGTGGTGCAGTGAGCAGAGCACTCAGATACAGTAACGCGGATTGCCGCGCCGGTGACGCTTTGTCTGCAGCGACCAGGGAGGTCGTCATGTAGGGCAGCAACAGAAAAGGCCGGGCGGCTGCAACCCCCCGGCCCCAAGCAAAAATCCTGTCGGATATTCACTCTTCTCAACTTCAGAATAGTCCGGCGCCCCTAAACCTGCAAGCTTTTTGCATTGCCGGATCGAGGAAATAATGTCTGAGCAGCTTTCATTTAACCCGCGCAAAGGCTTCGTTGCCCTGCCCGTAGAGATCATGGATCTGGACCTGACGCCCGGAGCCTTCCGCACTCTGGCCGAGCTGTGCCGCATGGCCAATACCGAAGGTTTCTGCTGGCCGTCCCTGCAACAACTCAGTGAGCGCCTCGGCCGGTCGCGCTCTGCTGTTTCCGGATACATCCGGGATCTGCGCGCGGCAGGTCTGGTCGATACCCAGGAGCAGCGCACCGCCAACGGATACAACTATCGTCTCAAATACCGGGTGACGTTCTGGCAGGACTGGCGCGCATCTCTGCGCAAACCGGCGCAGCAGCCGGACAGAAAAACTGAACGCAGTGTTCAGCCAGATGCACGCATGACTCAGATTAAAAATCATATCCTAAAAAACCACTCTGAAGGGCGTTCAGAGACGGATAAAGACAAGCTCATCCGCAAATGGGCGCGCTGTTTTGCCGGGGCGCCCTACCCTGCTGCTGCCAGAGAACCTGAGCCTGCTCTGTGCGAAAGTACGCGCAACATTCTGCAGAAGAGCCTGCCGTCTGAAGTACTCACAGCGGCGCAGATGTCGGGGGATCTGGGCCGGGTCTGGACTGATCTGGGCGTACCGGTTTCAGCTGACATTCTGGCCGTGCAGGCGACACATCTCGCATCGCTCAGGCTATCTGAACCGGAACTCACTCTGCTCTTGCGAAGGCTGTCCGCGCAGTGGCCCTCTCACTGGCAGCGCCCGCCAACGCCTGAGATGTTCATAAAGCTCGTCAGAGCCGCAGGAACGGCATCAGAGGCGAGCAAAAATGCAGTGCTCAGAAGTTACCTCAAAAGGTGGGAGCTGGCGCAAAAGAGCTTGCAGACCTTCCGGCACTCCTGTTCTGTGGAACCAGAAAAACACCGGGCGCAGGCCTGAGAAAAAATGAAATATCCGCGGATATAATCAGATGGCATACGGGCAGTTCGAACAGTTTATCCGGAATATGAGCCGGGTTATGGGCGCGGTGAACACCAAACTTCAGCGCGATCTGACCCTGCGGACACGTGTGGCGCGGCGGTTTTCAATGGTCGAAACAGCACAGTTTCTGGGCGTTGACACCACCTATCTGACGCGGATTTCGGGCGAAGAGCCCTCCTTCCCCGCAGGTGAACGCCGGGGCCGGGAACGCACGTTTTCACCGTCCGAGATCATGCTGATCCGCGCGCTCATCGGCTCAAATAAGGCCGCGCGCAAACCCTATCTGCACTGGCGTCGACCCGGCGAACCCGTAAAGGTCGTGACCTTCGGCGCGCAGAAAGGCGGCACCGGAAAATCGCTCACCGCCGCGCATTTCGCGCAATATATCAACCGGAACTTCGGGCGGCGCGTGTGCGTCATCGATGCGGACC
>CBDUCB010000288.1:0-3967 GCA_965365545.1 uncultured Roseobacter sp.
ACCGTAGATGGTGCCGACACCGCCCGCCAGAGAGGTGCCGCCGATCACCGCGGCCGCGATCACATAGAGCTCATCCAGTGTGCCGAGCGCATTGGTCGCGGAGCCGAGACGCGCGGAGGCGACCACAGCCGACAGGCCGGTCAGCGCCCCCATCAGAGCGAAAATCTTGACGGTCATGAAACGTGTGTTGATACCGGCGAGTTCCGCGGCTTCAGGGTTGCCGCCGATGGCATAGACATAGCGGCCGAAGCGCGTGCGTGACATCAGTATAGTCATGAAGATCGCCACCGCCATGAGGATGAGCACCGGAATGGCGAAGCCGTGGCTGATGAAGAGACCACCTTCGGGCACTGTAATGCCTTCGGCTTCGGCATAGCGGCGCACGATGCCGCGCGGCCAGGGATAGGCGTTGACCAGAAGCACAGCACCGATCACAGCACCACAGCCGACCAGCGCGAGGAAGCCCTCGGCCCAGACCGGACGCTGGCGTATGTCGTGCACGCTGCGCTTGCGCCGGCCCATGATGAGCAGGCCGAGAACCGCAGCGCAGCCAAGGATACCGATGATCCAGCTGCCGGTTGATCCGATTGCGCCGTAGGGGCCACCGCCCAGCAGGGAGAATGTCTCGTCCACTGGCGAAATCGTTTCTCCACGCGCCACGAGAAAGGCAGCACCGCGCCAGACAAGCAGGCCACCAAGGGTGACGATGAACGCAGGGATCTTCCCGTACGCGATGAGGGCGCCGTGAAAGGCACCGATAAAGCCGCCGCACAGCACACCGACGATGATCGCGATGATCCAGATCAGCGGATGCCCGAGGCCCAGAAACTGCGGCAGGATGTTGACCTGCATCACGCCCATGATGATCGCGCAAAAGCCCAGAACAGAGCCCACGGAGAGGTCGATATGGCGCGTGATAATCACGAGGACCATGCCCGTTGCCATAATCCCGATGGAGGCCGTCTGCACCGAGAGGTTCCAGAGGTTGCGCGGCGTCAGAAAGGCGCCAAAGCCATTAACAAGCTGGCCGTAGACGTGAAACCCGACCCAGATCAGCGCCAGAGCGCCAAGCATTCCCAGCAGCCGGGTGTCGATTTCGGTTTCGCGGATGAAACGGGCGAAGAAACCTTCGTTACTGGTACCGGGGGCGGAATTCTGTGAGGTCTGGTCGCTCATGGCCTGGCTCCGGACTGGGTGTGCAGTATGGGCCGCGCAATGGCGCGGGGGGCTGCAGACCGAAAAATGAGAGTTTGGAGAACCGGGCGCGGTCAGTCGCGCGCCCGGTTCCGCAGATCAGCGATCAGCAGCCGGCGACGCCAGCCATTGCACCTTCGCAGACTTTGCTCTGCTCGATGTGACCGGCATCAATTGCCTTGCTGATGTTGTCTTTTGTAATCGGCGTGGGATCGAGGAAGATTGCGTTCATCTCGACGCCGTTCTCACCACCGGACCATTTCACCGCACCATCGATGTCTTCCATCGCGGTACCGTTTGCGAGCGCCACGGCGATTTTTGCCGCTGCCGCACCGAGGTCACGGGAGTTTTTCCAGACAGACACGGTCTGGGTGCCGCGGGCGACACGGTTCAGAGCCGCGTGATCGCCGTCCTGGCCACCGACCGGAACATCAAGACCCTGCGCGGAGAGGGCCGCAATCGCACCGCCGGCCATGCCGTCGTTCTGCGCCAGAACTGCGTCGACCTGGTTATTGTTGGCCGTCAGGATCTGTTCCATGTTCTTTTGCGCGTTGTCAGGCTTCCAGCCATCGGAGAAGGCTTCGCCGACGATGTTGATTTTACCTGCGGCGACGTCGTCACCGATGACTTCCATCATGCCTTCCAGCAGGAAGCCGGCGTTGGGGTCACCCTTGTCGCCTTTGATGATGGCAAAGTTGCCTTCAGGCTGCGCCTGGGTCACGGCTTCGGCGATGATGCGGCCCACGCCCTTGTTGTCAAAGGTCAGATAAAAGGCGCGCGGGTCTTCGATCAGACGGTCATACCCCACAACCGGAATGCCTTCTGCATCGGCTTTATCAACTGCGGGGCCGATGGCGTCTTTGTCCATGGCGAGGATGATCAGGGCATCTGCGCCCTGCGCGATCAGCGCTTCGACATCCGACAGCTGTTTGGCGGCAGAGGCCTGCGCGTCGGCGGACATATAGGTGGCACCGGCCGTGGCCAGGGCCGCTTTGATCGCCGCTTCGTCTGTTTTCCAGCGTTCTTCCTGGAAGTTGGACCAGCTGACGCCGACCTTCAGGTCCTGTGCGACTGCAACTGATGTGAAGGCCGTCGACAGCGCGGCAGCCAGAATAAGGGTCTTTTTCATTGTATCCTCCCGATGGGACAGCTCTTGTGACTGTTCATGCCGAGTCAGGTGAACGGCATAAAAACAAGGATCACGCGTTTTAATTTAGTTGTCAAAATAAAAATGTGCTTGAAATGCGAAAAAATTCGGCAAATCATGGCTTGCAGATGTAAATACCCGGTTTGGCGCTTCTGAATCAGGTCTTTATTTTAAGGGGCTGAATAAATGAATGTGGAGATAACGCCCGGAGATACGGGCAATCCCCCGACCGGCTGCGGTCCGATCCGCCCCGAATCAGAGGGGCCCGGTACAACCCTGCGCCACCGTGTTTTTGAGTGTGTGCGCTCTGCCGGTTCGGTTTCAAGGATTGATGTTGCAAAACAACTCGGCGTCAGCCCCGCCTCGATCACTGCCCTCGTGGGTGAGCTTCTCGACCTCGGGCTGTTGCAGGAACGCGCGGATGCGTCGCGCACCACGACGCGTGGCCGCCCGCCGGTGGCACTCTCCGTGCAGCCCGATGCGGGTTATGTGGTGGGTATCAAGCTGTCACGGATGCGGCACACGGCGCTGCTGGTGGATGCCGCAGGGCAGCCTCTGGCCGAAGCAAGCCTTACCTGCAGCGACCGCCGGCGCAGCCTTGATCAGATACTGTCTGAGACCGAAAAGGTGCTCGATACCCTGCTCGGGCGCGCCGGTTTGCAGCGTGGTGATATCGCCTGCATCGGGCTGGGCATGCCGGGCATGATTGATCACGCTGCCGGGCGGCTCGTCTGGTCCCCGCTTCTGACAGAGCGCGACCGTCCGTTACGCAGCCTCGCCGAGGACCTTTTCGGCGTCCCGGTCGCGGTGGACAATGACGCCAACCTGGTGACCCTCGCAGAGCTCTGGTTCGGCAAGGGCCGTGCGATGGCGGATTTTGCGGTTGTGACAATCGAACAGGGCGTTGGCATGGGACTTGTTCTCAACCACCGGCTTTACCGCGGCGCAGGCTCGCTGGGCATGGAGCTTGGCCACACCAAGGTGCAGCTGGACGGGGCGCTGTGCAAATGCGGGCAGCGTGGCTGTCTGGAGGCTTATATCGCCGATTATGCGCTGGTGCGCGAAGCCTCTACCGCGCTGGATGCCTCCGGCAGCGGCAGTACCGCAGATGAAGCGATGCTGGAGCAGCTCTTTGAACAGGCCAAAGCCGGCAATGACGCAGCGAGGGTGATTTTCCGGCGCGCGGGGCGGTTTCTGGCCCTGGGCCTCGCCAATGTCGTGAACCTGTTTGATCCGTCGCTGATCATCATCGCGGGCGAGCGGATGCAGTATGATTACCTTTATGAAGATGACGTGATCGGCGAGATGCACCGGTTGTCGCTCAACCGCACCGGTCGCGCACCGCAGCAGATCGAGACCCACGCCTGGGGTGATCTGATGTGGGCACGGGGGGCGGCGGCACTCGCCCTGTCGGAGATTGCCGATGCGATGGCCGAAGGGCGCACATGAAACCCGTCTGCCTTGTCACCGCCCTGCTGATGGCGCAACCGCTTGGCGCGGATGTGCTTTTTGAGGATCTCTCCGACAATCTGCCCGCCCACACCTATGCAGGCGGCTGGGAGCATTTCGTCGGTGGTGGCGTGGCGGTTTTCGATTGCAACGGCGATGATCTGCCGGATCTGCTTG
>CBDUCB010000289.1:0-3966 GCA_965365545.1 uncultured Roseobacter sp.
TGACTGCACGACCCTGGGGGGGAACTCCGGCAGCCCGGTTATCCGCCTCTCTGACAAAAAGGTCGTGGGCCTGCACTTCGCCGGCCGCTTTGCAGTCGGGAACGCGGCGGTGCGTTCAGCCACTCTGCGCGCGGTCCTCGACGGGACGGTGCAGACCCGCGTGGCAGGTACGGAACTTGCCGCGCCGGAGCGCCCTGACGGGGCACATGATGCCGCATATTTCGAGGGCCGCGAGGGTTATGATCCGGACTTTCTGCAGGTGGCGCCCGTGCCGATGCCGGCAACGCCGGACGGGGTCGGTCTGTCGCGCCCTTCGGATGCGACGGATGAGCGACCTTTTGAGCTGCGCTATCAGCATTTCGGCATCCTCTATTCGGGCGCGCTCAAAAGCCCGGTTCTGGCCGCGATGAACCTTGATGGCGCGCAGACCCGGCCGCAGAAACGCGGCAATGACAAATGGTTCTCGGACGGGCGCCTGCCGGCAGAAGACCAGCTGGGCAAAGAGGACTATGACGATGCAGTGATTGACCGCGGCCACCTGATCCGCCGTGCCGCGACGAACTGGGGTGCCACGGATGCTCAGGCGAAACAGTCCAACGACGACAGCTTTCACTATACCGTCGCCAGCCCGCAACACATGTCGTTCAACCGCAGCACGCACCAATGGCTGGGGCTGGAGAATTACATCATGACCAATGCACGCACACACGGGTTCCGGTGCTGCGTGTTTACCGGACCCGTCTTTGACGGTTCCGAACCTGAGCTCAAAGATACCGGCTCACCGATCCCGCTGAACTATTTCAAAGTGGTCACCATGCTGAGCGAAGAAGAGGGAACACTGGGCATCCTGCGGTTGCATGCGACGGCCTATCTGCTGAGCCAGGGGCAGTTGATCCAGCGGCTGCTGATCGGTCAGGGGGATACCGAGAGCACCGAAGGGTTCAGCTTTGGCACTTTCAGGACATTTCAGATGCGGATTTCTGATCTGGAGCAGATCAGCGGGTTCGATTTCGGCCCGCTGCGCGATGCGGACCCGCTGGCGCGGCGCGTGGCGGAGATGGCCTCGGAAGGGCCGGCGCCTAAGCCGGTGGTCACAGTGCACGGCCCGGAAAACATCGTGCTGTGACGGACCGGATGGCAGGCGTACGGAGAAATACTCCACCGGTGTTACCGGGTATTTCCGGGCGCCTGGCTGGCGCGGAACCGGGCCGGGCGTCGTCTGATCCCGTTGCACAAAGCACCTTTCGGAAGCCAACGGGGGCAGGACCGATGCCGGAGCGCTCGCACGAGGAGCGAGGGCCGGGTTCGGGCAGCCTGCCGCCACCCGAACGGAAGCCACGCTTCAAGCGGCGCACCGCGCGAAGACTGCTGCGCAGATTCAGCGTAAAAATGATGCTTCACTCATTGTTTCCGTTCATCTTTTCAAAGCTTTGTCAGACCCGGCCTCCCTGTTATAACCAAAATTCTGTTACGTTATTTTAAAGCCAGAGACATTTATTCATGCCAACTCTTCTGCAAGTTCTGGAAAACGTATTGCTGCTGGCGCTGATGGGCGTCGGGTATTACGCGGTTGAATCGCTGCGAAATGGCATGAAGCCAACCGCCGTTGCCCTGTGTCATGGCCTGTCTTTCGGGCTTATCGCATTTCTTGTCACAGCCACGCCGGTGTCCCTCGGTGATGGTGCGACACTTGATGCCCGCGCCGGGCCCGTGATCCTCGCGGGCTACGTTGGCGGGCCGGTGGCTGCTCTCATTGCGGCGGCCTTCGGCGTTCTCGCCCGTGGCATGGTTGGCGGGAATTTTGCATTTTCAGGAATGGTGGTCTATGGCCTTTACGCCGCGATCGGCATCGGGCTCCGGTTCGCTGCCGGACGCGATAAACCGGATTTTCTCAACCCGCGTACAGTTATTTTGATGTGTGTACTGTCCTGTTGCGCGGCAGCGGCGATGTTCTTTCTGATCGAGCCCCGTGAGCGTGCGGTCACGTGGCTGCGTGAAGATCTGCCTTTTATCTTTTTCGCCAACACGCTCGCGGTGGCCTTTGCCAGCGGCATCCTCGGTATTGCCGCAACAGTCTTTCGAAACGCGCAGAAGGCTGAAGACCTCAACAGCACACTGCAGCTGGCAAAACGCGCGGCTCAGTTCGGTATCTGGGACTTTGACGTCCGGTCCGGCAGGCTGACATGGGACGACCGGTCCAGAGAACTGCACGGCATTGCGGGCAAAGACTTCAGCGGGACATATGAGGACTGGGTCCGCAACGTACATCCCGACGACATCGGGCCTGCGCAGGACGCTTTCGCCGACGCGCTGAAAAATTCCGATTCCTTCGAGGCAGAATACCGCGTGTGCCACGATGACGGCACCGTGAAAACAGTCAGAGGCGATGCGGTAATTCTGCGGGACAAGGACGGCGCTGCGGTCAGGGTTGTCGGTTCAAACCTTGATCTGACCGATATTCGTACCGCTGAACGACAACTCAAAGAAGCGCAGATGATTGCGATCCAGGCGCAGAAGTTTGACACCATCGGGCAGCTCACCGGCGGGGTTGCGCATGACTTCAACAATCTGCTTGCCGTGATTATGGGCAACCTTGAGCTGATCGCCGATGAGATAAAGCAGTCTGACCCTGACCCGCAGGAACTGCAGTCGCTGCTGGATGCCAGCCTTGAAGCTACCCGCCGCGGCGCTGATCTTACCGCCAATATGCTCGCATATGCGCGTAAGGCGCGGCTGGATCCTGTTGAACTGGACCTGAACGAGGTTGTCCGGCAGACCGAGAACTGGATGCGCAGGACGATCGCCAGCAAGATCGAGATAGAGACAAATCTGCAGGCCGGTCTGTGGCTGACCCGCGCAGACAAAAGCTCACTGCAAAGCGCGCTGGTCAATCTTCTGGTCAATGCCCGGGACGCTTTCGAAGGGTCCGGGCAGGTCACTATTGAAACGGCTAACATGCGCGTGGACGAGGATTTCATCAGCGAGCGAAACGAGGATATCGCACCTGGCCGGTATGTAATGCTCGCAGTCAGCGACAACGGCAGCGGCATCGACCCGGATATCATCAATGATATCTTTGATCCGTTCTTTACGACCAAGGGGGTTGGTCTGGGTTCAGGGCTGGGTTTGTCGATGGTACAGGGTTTCGTGAAACAGTCGGGTGGCGCCATCCGGGTATATTCCGAGCCTGGTGTGGGCACGAGTTTCAAACTCTATTTTGCGGCTTTGTCTGGCAGCACTCCGGCCTCAGAGGTGGCCTTGCGCAGCTCATCTCAGGACACTGTTGCCCCGGACGGTCGCGTCCGCCTGTTGCTTGTGGAGGATCGCGAGGAGGTTCTCCTGATCCTGCGTAAAACGCTTGAAGGCGCGGGCTGCACGGTCGAGACGGCCACCAGCGGAGATGAGGGCCTGCGGCGATTTCGTGAAGACGGTGCGTTTGACCTCGTTGTCACAGACATCGTTATGCCTGGTGAGTTGCAGGGTCCGAGTATGGCGCGGGAAATCCGGAAGCTCGACCCGCAGATGCGGTTTGTGTTTCTCTCCGGCTATGCCAGCGAAGCGACGGTCAACGGCAACGGTCTGAAACCCAGCGATATCCGGCTGATGAAACCCGTGTCGCGCAAAGACCTGATCGAAGCTGTTCAGAAATGCCTTGCCGGGTGACCGGTTTATCTGAGGTAGTCTGTCCGGTCGGAAACAGGCAGACGGTAAAACGTGTTCCTCATAGCGTGAACAGCACAGCGGATTGCTCCGGTGCGGTCCTGGTCCTCTGCGATGCGCAATCCCGTATCAGCGCTTGCACGCTGTAGAGGCGACACGCCAGGTCAGCCGACCGACGGACCGGGCTGTGGTGCCGTCGATTTATCAGCTCGCTCAACTGCCAAAACTGCCAGGTCCTGCAGGCCCGATCTCATGGAAAAATGGCTCCGGCGGTAGGGATCGAACCTACGACCAATTGATTAACAG
>CBDUCB010000290.1:0-3914 GCA_965365545.1 uncultured Roseobacter sp.
GGGTGGCCCTTTTTTGTTGTGCCGGTGCGGCTGATCCGATCAGTCAGACCGCGGCACGGCCGGACAAAACGGTCGTGCAAGTTTTGAGCGCTGACATATTGCAAGGGTTGTCAGTCATTTGCCTGGTAGTCAGACCCTCGAAAACAGCGCTATTTTGACTCCAGGCGGTCATTTGGAGTTCTCGCGATGACTTACACGATTTCATCTGTTGCCCAAGTGAAAGACAGGCCGGCGCTCAATGACCTCCTGCTCGAATACTACGGCGTAGTCCTCAAGAAGTTCGCCGCGGCAGGTGGTCCGGCGGGGTACACACCGGAAGATCTGCTGGCGTCCTTCTGGCCCAATCTGCACAAATTCCTTCCGCCAACAGGCAGGCTTCTCCTTGTGCATGATGAATTGGAGCGGCTGGTTGGCTGTGGAACACTGCATCAGGCCCGACCCGATGCGGGTGAACTGAAACGGCTTTATGTCCGGCCTGAAGCTAGTGGGCATGGACTTGGCAGGGCACTCGTCGATATCAGACTGAAGGCCGCGCACGACATGGGATGGAAGACGCTTCTGGTCAATGCGGTTCGGGGCAATCAGGACATGCTGAGGATCTACGAAAGCATTGGGTTCCATTACATTGATCGTTACCCGGAGTGCTCCGATCCTGTCGAAGCCGACCCATACTTCATCTACATGCAATATGATTTCGAGTGATTGAGACCGACTGCTATGAGCGGCCTTTCGCTGCGCCCGCGAAGACCCTGCCTCTTTCACCCGGCCGCAGGTTCGCTCTTTGCTCTGCACCTCTAGCGGTTTCCGGCTGAAACCGGGGGTCGCATACCTCTTGCGCGCATCTGCGATCTGGCCGACTGTCCGGCGACAGGCAGGCGGGAAATCAAAGGCATCTCATGGACATTCGCGCGATACTGATGGGGCTCGCCTTTGCAATGATGTGGTCGTCGGCCTTTACCTCCGCACGGATCATCGTGGCAGATGCCTCGCCCATGGCGGCGCTGACCCTCCCCTATCTGATCTCGGGATGCCTTGGCGTCGGTATAGCGCTGGCCCTTGGCCAGTCATGGCGCCTGACGCCCGCGCAGTGGCGCGCGACCGTGATCTTCGGCGTGCTGCAGAATGCCGTCTATCTGGGTCTCAATTTCGTCGCCATGCAGACCATCCAGGCCTCCGTGGCGGCGATCATCGCCTCGACCATGCCATTGCTGGTCGCGCTTGCCGGGTGGATGTTTCTGGGCGAACGCCTGCGGCCTCTGGGCATCGCCGGCCTGATCGCCGGGGTGGCGGGTGTGGCGCTGATCATGGGCGCGCGCATCAACGGCAGCGTGGACATCACCGGTCTGATACTCTGCGGCATTGGTGTGGTGGCCCTCACGATTGCCACGCTCTCGGTGCGGGGGGCCACCTCGGGCGGAAATTTCCTGATGATCGTCGGGTTGCAGATGCTGGTGGGCTGTGTCGCCTGCGCCCTTGCAACGCTGCTTTTCGAAACCCCGCGCCTCAACCCGACCTGGACGCTGGCGGCGGCCTTTGCCTATACGACCATCGTGCCGGGTCTGGCCGCGACCTTTGTCTGGTTCTGGCTGGTCAACCGGATCGGGGCCACGCGGGCTGCGACATTTCACTTTCTCAATCCGTTTCTGGGGGTGGCTGTGGCGGCGCTCCTGCTGTCCGAACCGCTGGGCGGGCGGGATATCATCGGGGTCGCGATCATCGCACTTGGCATCCTGGCGGTGCAGATTTCACGACAAAGAGCGTCGTAAACCGCACAGGAGCCACGCGTTGCCCGCGCTAGCATCCGGCAGTAAGATCCGCGAAAGACAGTGCCATGACACCGGCGCCCGGCCCGAAATCCTATGCTTTTGTCCTGATCCCCGGCTTTTCGCAACTGGGCTTCGCCTGCGCGCTCGAAGCGCTGAGCCTTGCGAACCGTTACCCGACAGGCGGCCCGTTCTACACCTGGCGGGTGCTTTCGGAGACAGGTGCGCCGGTTGTGGCCTATAACGGAGTGACCACGGCCACGGACGGGGCCCTGACAGAGCTTTCACGCGATGAAACGATTGTCATCTGCGCCGGCGAGGATGTCGGCCGCAACACTTCGAAAAAGTTGCTGAGCTGGCTCAGGCGCGAGGTCCGGCGGGGCATGGATTTCGGCGCTCTGTCCTCTGGCACCTATGTGCTCGCCCTGGCCGGTCTGATTGCGGGCAAGCGGGTGACAACGCACTGGGAATACCGCGCAGCCCTCACTGAAATTCTGCCTGACGTGATCATGGAAGATAATATCTTTTCCAATGACGGGCGGGTTTTCACAACGGCGGGAGGTGCTGCATCGATGGATATGATGCTCGACCGGATCAGGACCGATTACGGTGCTGATCTGGCGACATGGGTCGCCGATCAGATGGTTTATACCAATCCGCGCCTGCCCGATCATGCCCAGCGGGTGGCGCTCAGAACCCGGCCCCGGGTCCGTAATCAAAAACTCGCGCTGGCCCTGCAGATCATGACCAACAACATCGAAGATCCCATGTCGCCGGATGAAATATCCGATCTGATCGGGCTATCGACGCGGCAGCTGGAACGGCTCTTCGCCCGCTATATGGGCATCTCGCCCAAGCGATACTACCTGCGACTTCGTCTCGCCAAAGCGCGCGATCTGCTGCGCCAGACCGACTTTTCCGTAACCGACGTCTGTGTGGCCTGCGGCTTTCGCTCTCTGTCGCATTTCTCCAAAAGCTACAGGGCGGCCTATGGCATCAGCCCGGGTCTCGAAGGCGGCACCGCAAAGCTGGTCTGGCGGGACACGGAATAATCGTGCGCTCAGCCTTTGCGGAAGCTGACCACGAGACCCTCGTCGCTTCGGTGCGGTCCTTGCGCCGCCGGGCCGTAAATTGGCAGGCTGACCTTTGTGAAATCGTGGATTGCCTCGCCGAAACCTGAAAACTTTGCGTCAAAACCACGCTCTTCAAAGTGTTCTGTCTTAACAGTCAGCACAAAGATTGCGCCCGGGGCTGCGACCCGCATCAGTTCATCCAGCGCCTCCGGCCCCACATGTCCGTGGGTGAACGTACCCGAGCTTACCACGCCGTTATAAATGCCGCTCTCAAGCGGCAGCGGCTGCGTCAGATCTGCGACGAGGCGATGGCGGTAAAGCCCCTTGCCGCCAGCCACATCCAGCATCTCAGGCGAAAGATCCACGGCGTCAATGTCCCTGAGACCCTGCGCGGCGAAGACTGCTGCGACCTGACCGGTCCCGGCACCCGCATCCAGAACAGGGCCCGCGCCGCCCAGGTCGGAAAAGATCCGTACGACGTGGTTTGGCATCAGAAAATCCATTGCCGCAGCAAAGGTCTCGTCATAGGTCTCAGCCCAGCCGGCATAAAGCGCGCGGTTGTCGTCGGGCGTTTTCAGCGCATAGGCTGCGTCGAGCCCGGGTGCCTTGTCCTGTGCCATGTCCAGATCCCTCCCCGGGAACAGAATGGCATTCACGACCCGTTCAGCAAAGCCTCAATCGCACCCGTGATGTCACCGGACATCGGTTTTGTGCCCGACCCCCAGGTGCCCGCAACCGACCCGTCCGGGCCGATCAGCACCTTGTTGAAATTCCAGCGCGGCACAAATCCGGTATCCGCGCGCAGGTCTTTGTAGAAGGGATGCGCGCTTTTGCCTTTGACCCGGGTGATATCTGTCATTGGCAGATCGAGGGCAAAATTCAGCTCACAGAACTCTTTAACTTCTGCGCCGCTCGCCAGTTCCTGATTGAAATCATCAGACGGGACGGCGAGTACCACAAGACCCTGATCCCGGTACCGGTCATAAAGCGCCTGCAATCCATCATACTGGTAAGTAAAGCCGCATTGCGAAGCGGTGTTGACGACCAGCACGGGCTGTCCTGCCCAGTCGGCAGTATT
>CBDUCB010000291.1:0-3900 GCA_965365545.1 uncultured Roseobacter sp.
CCGGTTGCGGCCGGTGCAGGCTCGGCCCCCGAAGACATGCCTGTCGAACCACCGGTGCGCCCGCGCAAGCCCGAGCCGCGCCCCGCGACGGTTGCGGCACCGCCCGGATTTGCCGACGAACGCCCGGGCTTTCGCAGTAAGATACCGCGCAAAGAGGCGCCCTATCTGCGGCTGGTGAAATCTGACGACTGAGACGAAATTCCTTTGATCAGGAACGCCGCCCGGACAGAATGTCCGGGCGGTTTTGTTTTGCACCGGACCGTTTTTGTGACACGCTGCCGGCGCAGGACATTTCACGCATTCAGTTAAGGAATATTACTATGGGTCTGAAAGTAATCGGGTCGGGATTTGGCCGAACCGGTACCAAGTCTGTGAAAGACGCGCTGGAAAAGCTGGGCTTCGGGCCCTGTCATCACATGTACGAAGTTGTCGCCGAACCCGGACGGGTGACCCCCTGGACCGAGTATGCCGCAGGCAGGCCGGTCGACTGGGGTGCGGTTTTTGACGGATTTTCCTCTCAGGTGGACTGGCCCGGTGCCCATATCTGGCACGAGCTCAGTGAGCTTTACCCGGAGGCGAAGGTTGTGCACACGCGCCGGCCCGAAGAAAGCTGGGCGCGCAGCTTCAGCAAGACAATCGGCACTCTGATGAATGAATTTGAGCAGATGCCCCTGCCACCGCATATCCGGGATATGATGACAATGGCGCGCGACAAGATCATTGGCGAGACCTTTGACGGCGACCACATGGACCACGATGTGCAGATCGCAGCCTACCGGAAACGTACCGATGATGTTGTCGCGGCCATACCGCCCGAGCGCCTGCTGATATTCGATGTTGCGGAAGGCTGGGCGCCGCTCTGTGCGTTTCTCGAGGTGGATGTACCGGACATTCCCTTCCCGCATGAGAATCTGGAAGCGGATTTCTGGGAGAAGCTCAAACCACCGGCCTGAGACAGTGCACGCGCCTCGCGCTATTTGCGCACAGCAAAAAGCCCGCAACAGATGTTGCGGGCTTTATCTTTCAGGGGCTGAAAGTCAGCCCGCCGCCTGGTCGCGATGCATTTCTCGCCGGTTCGACAGCTCTTCGGCAACAAGGAACGCAAGTTCCAGCGACTGGCTCGCATTAAGGCGCGGGTCGCAGGCGGTATGGTAGCGATCAGACAGGTCTTCATCGCTGACGGCCCGTACACCTCCGGTGCACTCGGTCACGTCCTGCCCGGTCATCTCAAAATGCACACCGCCCGGCACAGAGCCTTCAGCCGCATGTACGCTGAAAAATTCGCGCACTTCACGCAGCACTGAATCAAAGGGCCGTGTTTTGTATCCGGACGACGATTTGATGGTGTTGCCGTGCATCGGATCACAGACCCATGTCACTTTTGCACCCTCTTCTTCGACACAGCGGATCAGGCGCGGCAGATGCTCGCCCACCGACCCCGCGCCAAAGCGCGCGATCAGGGTCAGACGGCCCGCCTCGTTGGACGGGTTCAGTTTCGCCATCAGCGCTTTTAGGTCATCGGTGGTCATGGTGGGGCCGCACTTGAGACCGATCGGGTTTTGCACACCGGAGGCAAATTCCACATGCGCGCCGTCAGGCTGACGCGTGCGGTCTCCGATCCAGATCATATGACCGGAACCCGCGAGCCATTTACCGCTGGTGCTGTCGACGCGGGTCAGTGCCTCTTCGTACTCCAGCAGCAGCGATTCGTGGCTGGTGTAGAATTCGACCGTTTGCAGCGTATGCGCGGTGTCCGGGTTGACCCCCGCCGCCGACATGAAATCAAGCGTGTCTGAAATCCGGTTGGCAATCTCGCGGTAGGCTTCTGCCTTCTCGCTTTCGGTAAAGCCCAGCGTCCAGGCGTGCACCTGATGCACATCCGCATAGCCGCCCGTTGAAAAGGCGCGCAGCAGGTTCAGTGTTGCGGCGGCCTGGGTGTAGGCGCGCATCATCCGTGCGGGATCGGGGATGCGGGCACCTTCGCTGAAATCCAGCTCATTGATGATGTCACCGCGGTAGCTGGGCAGTTCCACACCGCCCACAGTCTCGGTCGGTGCCGACCGGGGTTTGGCAAACTGGCCGGCCATCCGTCCGACCTTGATCACCGGCACTTTGGCGCCGTGGGTCAGCACGATAGCCATCTGCAGCATGACCTTGAAGGTGTCGCGGATCGCATCCGAGCTGAACTGATCGAAGCTTTCCGCACAGTCGCCGCCCTGAAGCAGGAAAGCCTCGCCGCGCGACGCAGCCGCCAGATGTGATTTCAGACGCCGGGCCTCGCCTGCAAAAACGAGCAAGGGGAAGCGTGACAGTTCGGCCTCGACCGCCTGCAGGGCATCCTGATCCGGATAGTCCGGCATCTGGATCCGCGGTTTCGCGCGCCAGCTTGATTTTGTCCATTCTGTCATTTTCATTACTCCGGTCCGGGGCCCGCACATATGCGAGCGCTCACATGTCAGCGCTCTCTATACAAAAGGCCAGGCGACATGACCATATCACAAATTCGTCCCCTTGACGTCGCTTTCCACCCATGTCCAAGTGACCTGAGCGCACCACGGCTCCGGCCACACTGCGCAGGGGACACGAAATCAAGAGGCAGCAATGTCCACAGCCCGGCCTGCCGCGCGCACAGAGCCCGCCGCGGATAAACCGCGACGGTTCGTTTTTGTGCTGCTGGAAAATTTCACGCTGCTGTCTTTTGCTGCAGCGGTCGAGAGCCTGCGCATTGCAAACAGGATGGCGGAGAAAGAGCTTTATTCCTGGCAGATCATCGGTGAAGGCGGCGGCGTGATCAGCTGCTCGGCCGGCAGTGGCTTCACCCTCGACGGTGATCTGGGCGATCTGCAGCGCGACGACTTCGTGATGATCTGCGGCGGTATTGACGTGCAGGCTGCCACCAACAAGCGCATCCTGGGCTGGCTGCGCCGCGAGGCGCGCAAAGGTGTCACAGTGGGCGGGCTCTGTACGGCGGCGTACACACTGGCCCGTGCCGGGTTGCTTGACGGAAAAAAAGCGACGATCCACTGGGAAAATCAGGACAGTTTCGGCGAGGATTTCGAGGATGTGACGCTCACAAAATCGGTCTTTGTGATTGATGGCAACCGGATGACCACAGCTGGCGGAACCTCATCCATCGATCTGATGCTCAAGCTGATTGCCGATCAGCAGGGCGAGGATCTGGCAAATCTGGTGGCCGATCAGCTGATCTATTCATCCATCCGAACCGATCAGGACACCCAGCGGCTTTCCGTGCCCACCCGCATCGGCGTGCGCCATCCCAAACTCAGTCAGGTGATCCAGATGATGGAGGCTAACATCGAAGAGCCGATCAGCCCCTCGGTTCTGGCGCGTGAGGTCGGCATGAGTACACGCCAGCTGGAGCGCCTGTTTCGCCGGTATCTCAACCGAAGCCCCAAGCGCTATTACATGGAGCTGCGTCTGCAAAAAGCGCGTAACCTGCTGATGCAGACGGATATGAGCGTGATCAACGTCGCACTTGCATGTGGCTTTGCTTCGCCCAGCCATTTCTCAAAGTGCTACCGGGCGCATTATGACACCACGCCCTATCGCGAAAGGGGCAGCCACGCGGCGCGCCTGACGATTTGATCCGCACTGAGCGGCTGTTGCTCAGACGCGCGGCGCCAGACGATCTTGATGCTTTCCATGAAATGATGACGGACGCGCATGTGATGCGCTACTGGAGCCGTCCACCGCATTCTTCGGTTGATGAAACGCGCAGCTTTCTGGAGCATATGATGCAGTGCGATGCGCCGGACGTCGATGAATATGTGATCGAACATCAGGGTCGTTGTATCGGCAAGGCCGGATGCTGGCGTGCACCTGAAGTCGGCTATCTGCTGCACCGCGACCACTGGGGCAAGGGGTTTGCGACAGAAGCGC